>NZ_JBIWNY010000018.1:0-198030 GCF_044767465.1 Streptomyces sp. NPDC101237
GACGAGATCGGCATGGGCGACAACATCTGGCTCGGCGACCGCGACGCCGTCCGCACCCCCATGCAGTGGACCCCCGACCGCAACGCCGGCTTCTCCGCCTGCGACCCCGGACGGCTCTACCTGCCGGCCATCATGGACCCCGTCTACGGCTACCAGGTCACCAACGTCGAGGCGTCCATGTCGTCGCCCTCCTCGCTGCTGCACTGGACCCGCCGGATGATCGAGATCCGCAAGCAGAACCCCGCCTTCGGACTGGGCACCTTCACGGAGCTGCCGTCCTCGAACCCGGCGGTCCTCGCCTTCCTGCGCGAGTACGAGGACGACCTCGTCCTGTGCGTGCACAACTTCTCCCGGTTCGCCCAGCCCACCGAACTCGATCTGCGGGTCTACGACGGCCGGCGCCCGGTCGAACTGATCGGTGGGGTCCGGTTCCCGGCCATCGGCGAGCTGCCGTACCTGCTGACCCTGGCCGGACACGGCTTCTACTGGTTCCGGCTCCCCCGAGTCGCCTCCTCCATCGGCCGTCGGCGTTGAGTGTGCGGAGCCGAGGAAAGGACGCGTCACCATGACGAAGACCGCTGCCCTCCCCCGGTCCACGGCGATCACCGGTCTCGACCGGCCGCTCGCCTCGCTCGGCGGGCTGCTGCGCGAGTGGCTGCCCCGGCAGCGCTGGTTCGCGGGCAAGGACCGGCCCGTCACGGATCTGTCCGTACTCTCCCTGACCGAACTCTTCCCCGGCTGCCTGCACCTGCTCGTGCACGCCGACCACTCCCCCGGCGGGGACGGCGCGCCCTCCGGCGACTGCTACCAGCTCCTGCTGGGCGTGCGCGAACAGCGCACACCCCGGCTGGAACGGGCGTACATCGGCCGTGCCGAGGAGGGTCCGCTCGCCGGACTCGCCGTGTACGACGCGCTGCACGACCCGCACGCCGCCGAACTGCTGCTGGAGCGGCTGCGGGTGCCGGGCACGGTCGGCCCGCTCCGGTTCGAGACCGCCCCGCGGACCCGGATACCCGGCGGCCTCACGCCCCGGCTACTGGCCGCCGAGCAGTCCAACTCCTCCCTCGTGTACGGCGATTCCTACATCCTCAAGGTGTTCCGGCGGATCCAGCCCGGGGTCAACCCGGACCTGGAGGTGCCCGGGGCGCTGGCCGCTCAGGGCTGTGCCCGGGTGCCCGCGCCGGTGGCCTGGTTCCGGACCACCGAGCCGAGCCCGGCGACCCTCGGAGTGCTGCAGCCCTTCCTGCCGGACGCCGCCGACGGCTGGACCCTCGCCCTGCGCGCGCTCGCTGCCGGGGAGGACTTCGCCACCGAGGCGCACGAGCTGGGCCGGGCCACCGCGGACGTGCATCTCGCGCTCGCCACCGCCTTCCCGTCCGCCGTCCACGACGAGCACGGCAGGACCGCCCAGGCCATGTCGGTGCGGCTGGAGGAGGCCGCGCACGCGGTGCCGGCCCTGCGGCCGTACGTGCCGGGGCTGCGCGGCGCGTTCGACGCGCTCGCCAGCTGCGACGCGGGACCGCCCGCCCAGCGCATCCACGGCGACCTGCACCTCGGGCAGGTGCTGCGGGCGGACCGCGAGTGGTTCGTCATCGACTTCGAGGGCGAGCCGTCCCGGCCGCTCGCGGAGCGGCGCGGCACCCAGTCGCCGGTGCGGGACGTGGCCGGCATGCTGCGGTCCTTCGACTACGCGGCCCGCCAGCGCCGTCCCTGGCGTCCCGAGTGGGCCCTGCGCTGCCGGGAGGCCTTCTGCGCGGGTTACGCTGCGCGGGCCGGCTGGGATCCGCGGAAGAAGCACGCTTTGCTGCGCGCCCACGAGACGGACCGCGCGGTGTACGAGGTGGTGTACGAAGCCCGGCACCGGCCGGCCTGGCTTCCGGTTCCGATGGCCGCGATCGAGCGGCTCGCCCGCTGGGGAGGCTGACCTCATGGCCCTGCGCGACTCCTTGCTTCCCGAACCCTCGGGACCGTCCCGTCCCACCGCGCCGGCGCTGGACGCCGACGCCCGCGGACGCCTGCTGGCGGGCGCCCACCACGATCCGCACGCGCTGCTCGGCGCCCACCCGGTGGACGGGGGCACCCTGGTCCGCGCGCTGCGCCCGCACGCCCGTGCGGTGAGCGTGATCGTCGACGGGGAACGCATCCCGCTGGCGCCGGAGGGCGACGGCCTCTTCGCCGCCGTGCTCCCGTACGCCGAGCCCCCCGCCTACCGGCTGCTCGTCACGTACGAGGACGGCGACGGCGAGGGGCTGGAGGTGGACGACCCGTACCGCTTCCCGCCCGCGCTCGGCGAGTTCGACCTGCATCTGATCCGCGAGGGACGGCACGAGCAGCTGTGGAAGGCGCTCGGCGCCGAGCCGATGACCCACCAGGGCGTCACCGGCACCCGGTTCACGGTGTGGGCGCCGAACGCCCAGGGCGTGCGGGTCGCCGGGGACTTCACCTGCTGGGACGGCACGCAGTACCCGATGCGCTCGCTGGGCGCGGCCGGGGTGTGGGAGCTGTTCCTGCCGGGCGTGGGCGAGGGCGACCGGTACAAGTTCGAGATCACCTCGCGGTACGGCGGCCGGTTCCTCAAGTCCGATCCGATGGCCCGGCGTACCGAGGTGCCGCCCGCCACCGCGTCGATCGTGGCGGTCTCCCGGCACGAGTGGGGCGACGCCGAATGGATGGCGCACCGGGGCGACACGCCGGTGCACGAGGCGCCGTTCTCGGTCTACGAGGTGCACCTGCCGTCCTGGCGTCCCGGCCTGACCTACCGCGAACTGGCCGAGGAACTGCCCGCCTACGTCGGCGACCTGGGCTTCACGCACGTCGAGTTCATGCCGGTCGCCGAGCATCCCTTCGGCGGCTCCTGGGGCTACCAGGTCACCGGCTTCTACGCGCCGACGGCCCGCCTCGGCACCCCGGACGACTTCAAGTACCTGATCGACGCGCTGCACCGGGCCGGCATCGGCGTGATCATGGACTGGGTGCCGGCCCACTTCCCCAAGGACGACTGGGCGCTGGCCCGCTTCGACGGGGACCCGCTGTACGAGCCCGGGGACGACCGGCGGGCCGAGCATCCGGACTGGGGGACCTACGAGTTCGACCTGGGCCGGGTGGAGGTGCGCAACTTCCTCGTCGCCAACGCGGTGTACTGGTGCGAGGAGTTCCACATCGACGGGCTGCGGGTGGACGCGGTCGCCTCGATGCTCTACCTCGACTACTCGCGGGACTCCGGGCAGTGGACGCCGAACGTGTTCGGCGGGCGCGAGGACCTGGCCGCGGTGGCGTTCCTGCAGGAGATGAACGCGACCGTGTACCGGCGGGCGCCGGGCGTGGTGACGATCGCCGAGGAGTCCACGGCGTGGGACGGCGTGACCCGGCCGACCGACAGCGGCGGTCTCGGTTTCGGCCTGAAGTGGAACATGGGCTGGATGCACGACTCGCTGGAGTACATCCAGCACGAGCCCGTGCACCGCAAGTACCACCACGACGAGATGACCTTCTCGATGGTCTACGCGTACAGCGAGAACTACGTGCTGCCCATCTCCCACGACGAAGTGGTGCACGGGAAGCAGGCCCTGGTGTCCAAGATGCCCGGGGACTGGTGGCAGCAACGCGCCAATCACCGCGCGTATCTGGGCTTCATGTGGGCCCATCCCGGCAAACAACTGCTCTTCATGGGGCAGGAGTTCGCCCAGGGCGGCGAGTGGTCGGAGGCCCGCGGCCCCGACTGGTGGCTGCTGGACCCGGCCTACGGCGCCGAGGCCGACCACCGGGGTGTCCGGGATCTGGTCCGCGATCTCAATTCCGTGTACCGCACACGCCCCGCGCTGTGGCAGCGGGACACCGATCCGGCGGGGTTCCAGTGGGTCGTGGGCGACGCGGCCGAGGACAACGTCTTCGCCTTCCTGAGGTTCGATGCCGAGGCCCGGCCCCTGCTGGCGGTCTCCAACCTCTCCCCCGTGGTCCGTCCCGACTACCGGCTGAACGTGCCCGGCCGGGCCGTCGTGTGGCGCGAGATCCTGAACACCGACAGCGCGCGGTACGGCGGCGGGGACGTCGTCTGCCGCGGGCCGCTGCTGGCCGACGAGGGCGCCGTACGGCTGACGCTGCCGCCGCTCGGCACGGTGTGGCTGGAGCCCGTCGTCCCGTAGGCCGCCGGACGGGCCCGCACGTGTCCGGGCGGCCGGGCCTGGGCAGTTCGGGGTGAAAGACCCCGCCGCGCCCGGTCGCGGCCCGGCCGGAGGGCGGTCCTCGGTGCTGCGTACCGTCGGAGTGGAGGAAGAACTTCTGCTGGTGCACCCGGACAGCGGGGAGCCGATGCCCCAGTCGGCGGCCCTCCTGGACCGGGCCGCGCTGGACGATCCCGGACAGGCCGTGTTCCAGAAGGAACTGTTCGGGCAGATGCTGGAGCTGGCCACCAGTCCGCAGCGGCACATGGCGGACCTCGGCGCGGAGATCGCGCGCTGCCGCAAGGAGGCGGCCCGGCTCGCCGGGGAGATCGGCTGCGCGGTGGCGGCGCTCGCCACCTGCCCGCTGCCGGTCACGCCCGCGCTCAGCGCGCACGAGCGGTACCGCTGGATGGCCGGGCGGTTCGGCAGCGCCACGCTGGACCAGTTCGTGTGCGGCTGCCACGTCCACGTGTCGGTGGAGTCCGACGAGGAGGGTGTCGCGGTCCTGGACCGGCTGCGGCCGTGGCTGCCGGTGCTGCGCGCGCTCAGCGCCAACTCGCCGTTCTGGCAGGGCCGGGACACCGGCTACGCCAGTTTCCGCGGCCGGCTGTGGTCGCGCGGCCCGTCGGCCGGCCCCACCGAGCTGTTCGGTTCGGCGGCGGCCTACCGGCGCCGGGTCGCGGACATGGTGGCCAGCGGGGTCATCCTCGACGCGGGGATGGTGTACTTCGACGCCCGGCTGGCCGTGCACTACCCGACGGTGGAGATCCGGGTGTCCGACGTCTGCCTGCGGGCGGACACCACCGTCCTGGTCGCCACCCTCGCCCGGGCCCTGGTGGAGACGGCCGCCCGTGACTGGCGGGCGGGCCGGCCGCCGCTGGACCACAGCGTGAGCATGCTGCGGCTGGCCTCCTGGCAGGCCGCCCGCTCCGGCCTGGAGCAGGAGCTGCTCGATCCGGTCGCCATGCGGCCCCGGCCGGCCGCCGAGGTGGTGGACGCGCTGCTGTCGTACACGGCGGACGCGCTCGCCGACAGCGGTGACACCAGCGGTGCGGAGGAGGCCGTCGCACAGCTGCTGTCCCGGGGAACCGGAGCCGGTGAGCAGCGCGCGCTGCTGGAGCGCACGGGCAGCCTGCGGGAGGTCGTCGTCGACTGCGTCCGACGCACACAGGGGTGACCTCTTGTCACTGCGGGGAACCGAGTTGACCGTTCCTGACACGGACCGCGTTCCCCTGGGCTAGATTCGACCAGCGTCGACAACAGTACCGATCGGGAGGGTCACCCTCCGTACAATCTGGAGCAGCGCATGCGCGACTACGCCCTCGCTCCGACTACCGCTTCGACCCTGACCGGCGGGCTCGCCGACAGCATCTTCGAGACGGCGGACCGGAACCCCACCCTGCCGGTGCTGGCGCGCCGGCCCGACACCGGCGCCGCGGGCTGGGAGGAGATCACCGCGGTCGAACTGCGCGACGAAGTGGTCGATCTGGCCAAGGGTCTGATCGCGTCGGGTATCTCGCCCGGTCACCGGGTCGCCGTGATGGCGCGGACCCGCTACGAGTGGACGGTGTTCTGCCTGGCGTTGTGGTCGGTGGGCGCCGAGGTGGTGCCGATCCATCCGACCTCCGCCCGGGACCAGGTGGAGTGGATCCTGCGGGACGCCCGCTGCGTGGCCGTGGTGGTCGAGGACGCCCCGGCCGTGATGACCGTCGGTACGGTGTGCCAGGGCCTACCGGGCCTCAAGCACGTCTGGCAGTTGGACGCGGGGGCGGTGCCCGCGCTGGTGCAGCAGGGCGCGCTGGTCCCGCTGACCACGGTGGAGTCGCTGCGGCGGATCGTGATGCCGGACTCCACGGCGGCCGTCACCTACACCTCCGGCACCTCGGGCCGGCCGCTGGGCTGCGCGCTGAGCCACCGTGGCCTGGCGTACCCGTGCGACACCCTGCTGGCGGGCTGGGGGCACACCGCCGCGCCCCCCGGCGAACAGGCCTCCGTCCTCGCGTACCTGCCGTTCTCGCACGTGTACGGCCTGATGGTGATGGTGATCTGTCTGCGCGGCGGGTTCCTGATGGGCCACGAGCCGGAGATGACGGAGAACGCGCTGGCGTCGGCGCTGCGCAGCTTCCGGCCCACCTACCTGTACGCCGTGCCCTCGGTGCTGGAGAAGCTCTACAAGACGTTCCTGCGCACCGCGCACCAGCACGGCCGAGGCGCCCTGTTCGAGCGGGCCGTGGACACCGCGCGGGACTTCGCCTCCGCCCAGGAACGGCAGCGGCTGGGCACCGGCGCCGGGCCGGGTCTGGACCTGCGGCTCCAACACGCCCTGTACGAGCGGACGGTGTACCGCAAGCTGCGGTCCGTGCTCGGCGGACGGGTGCTGCGGGCCACCTCCGGCGGGTCCTCCCTCAGCCGCGAACTCACCCTGTTCTTCGAGGGCATCGGCATTCTCGTGCACGACGGCTACGGGCTGACCGAGTCCAGCGGCGGAATCACCATGCAGCCGCTGGGCCGCGAGAAGTCCGGGACGGTCGGCCAGGCCCTGCCCGGCGTCCAGATCCAGGTCGCCGACGACGGCGAGATCCTGGTGCGCGGACCGTCCGTGTTCCAGGGCTACGTCGGTGACGACTACGCGACGCGTTCCGCGCTGCGCGGCGGCTGGCTGGCCACCGGGGACATCGGACGGCTCGACCCCGAGGGCTATCTGACCATCACCGGCCGCAAGAAGGACGTCATCATCACCAGCAGCGGCAAGAGCGTGGCGCCGGCCCCGCTGGAGCAGCGACTGCGGATGCATCCGCTGGTGCACCAGGCGGTGGTGGTCGGCGACGACCGGCCCTGCGTGGGCGCGCTGATCACCCTGGACCCGGACTTCCTCGCGCACTGGCGCGGTGGACTGTCGCTGCCGGGCGAGTCGCCGGGCCGGGAGGCGCGCGAGGAGAACGCCCTGCGGGAGGAGATCGCGCGGGCCCTGGCGTCCGTCAACAGCACGGTCTCCCGTTCCGAGTCGATCCGGGTATACCGGGTGCTCCAGGAGCCGTTCGCCCCCGGCAACGGCATGCTCACGCCGTCGATGAAGCTGCGCCGGGACGCGATAGCGCGTCACTACGCGGCCGAGATCGACGCCATGTACCAGGCCCGCTCGCGGGCCGCGCAGCGGCCCGGCGCGGCCGAGCCGGCGGACTGGGACGACGCGGACGACGTGTTCCGCTGAACCCCGTACGCGTAGCCGGGGCGGCAGGGGGAACTCGCCGCGAGGGGAGTTCCGACACAGATGACGGCCCTGATCCCCGAGGGCCGGGAGAGACGACATGGCGACCGGGCCACGGCGCGACCCCAGATCCTCCCCGGAGGAGACCCTCGAACGGACGGTCTCCTTCCCCGGGGAGCTGCGCAACGTCACCGGTGCCCGGCTGGCGGCGGACGGCTACCTGGCCGACCTGTGCCGTACCTCGCCGCCGACCGCGCCGGAATGCTGGGACGACATCCTGCTGGTGGTGACGGAGCTGGCCGCGAACGTGGTCCAGTACGCGCCGGGACCCTTCGAACTGCGGATGCGGCGCACGTACGACGGGGTCCACTTCACCATGCACGACACCAGTCAGGTGCAGCCCGAGCCGCGGCCCTTCCATCCGCGGCACGGCGGCGGCGGTGTCGGCTGGCACCTGCTGCACACCCTGTGCGACCAGGTCAGCGTGGTCGTCACCGACACCGGCAAGGACATCCACGTCTTCCTGCCCTGGTGAGCCGTAACGCGGTCACGCGGGGCGGCGGGCGACCACCCCGAACATCGTGACGGACATGTGCAGCGCACCGTGCTCGGCGGCCTCGGCGAGGTCGGCGTACAGGGTGTCGCGCTGCTGCTCGGTGAGGGCTCCGGTGCGCACGGCGGACTCGCCGAGCATCCGGATCAGCGGCCAGGCGACCGTGCGGTGGTCCTGCAGCAGCGCCTGCGAGCCGCGGTCCTCCACCACGAACCCGGCCGCGCTGAGCTGGCCGACCAGACGGCGCCCGGAGTAGGGGTTGGCGCCCTGCAGGGCGGCGGCGGTCAGGGCGTGCACGACCGCCGGATCGCCGGGGTGCAGCACCGTGGTCCCCCAGTCGGTGTCCAGCAGCGCCACCCGGCCGCCCGGCCGCAGGACCCGGGCCATCTCGGCGACGGCCCGGTCGGGATCGGTCAGGTGCTGGAGGACCCGCTCGCACCACACCAGGTCCATCGAGGCGTCGGGCACCGGCAGAGCGGCCGCCTCGCCGTGCACGAACCGGACCCGGCTGCCCGGTGAGCGCTCCTCGGCGACCGCCCGCAGGCTCGGGTTCGGCTCGACGCCGATCGCGACGCCTTCCGGGCCGAGCGCGGCGGCCAGGGTCCGGGTCTGCGAGCCGGTGCCGGAACCGACGTCGAGCAGGCGCTCACCGAGCCGTACCGCGAGCGCCTCCTCGGCCCAGGCGCGCAGCCGCCGTACGCCCGGGTTGGCGTCCTGGGAGTCCAGGGCGCCGACCAGCGGGGCCACGCGGTCGGGGTCGATGTGCCGCTGCTGGAAGCCCGTTCCGGGCTGGGTCTGCGCCATGGCGGGCACTCTACTGGCGTGAATGATCGCCGCGGGCGGCCTTGTGCCGGACACGAGTACGGCGCATATCCGTGCGACAGCCGGTTACTCCTCTCGATCGAGGGGCATGCTGGAGCCCATGCGTTCGTCTGCCTGCGCCGCCCGGCTGGCGGAACGGCGCCGGGCACGGTGGGATCGAACTGGTGCGAGGCGAGCGTTCCAGGGCGTGCGCACGGCGTGACCCGGGCCCCTGGAGCAACGGAAAGGGATGGACACCGTGACACGACCCAGGATCCTGGTGGTGGGAGCAGGCTTCGCCGGAGTGGGCTGCGTCCGCCGCCTGGAACGCAAACTCGCCCCGGACGAGGCCGACGTCACCCTGGTGTCGCCGACCTCCTACGAGCTGTATCTGCCCCTGCTGCCACAGGTCGCCTCGGGCGTGCTGACACCCCAGTCGATCGCCGTCTCGCTGCGCCGCAGCAAGAAGTACCGCACCCGGATCCTCCCGGGCGGCGCCATCGGCGTGGACCTCAAGTCCAAGGTGTGCGTGGTGCGCACCATCACCGACCGGGTGGTGAACGAGCGGTACGACTACATCGTGCTGGCCCCCGGCAGCGTCACCCGGACCTTCGACATCCCGGGTCTGACCGAGCACGCCTTCGGCATGAAGACCCTGGCCGAGGCCGCCTACGTCCGTGACCACGTCATCTCCCAGCTCGACCTGGCCGACGCCAGCGACGACCCCGCCGAGCGGGCCGCGCGGCTCCAGTTCGTGGTGGTGGGCGGCGGTTACGCGGGCACCGAGACCGCGGCCTGCCTGCAGCGGCTCACGCACGCCGCGCTGCACCGCTACCCGAACCTCGACCCGAAGCTGATCAAGTGGCATCTGATCGACATCGCACCGAAGCTGATGCCGGAGCTGGGCGACAAGCTCGGCCGCAGCGCCCAGGAGATCCTGAGCCGCCGGGGCGTCGACATCTCCCTCGGGGTGTCCATCGCGAAGGCGGGCGCCGAGGAGGTCACCTTCACCGACGGCCGGGTGGTGCCCACCCACACGCTGATCTGGACGGCCGGCGTGGTGGCCAGCCCGCTGATCGCCACCCTGGGCGCCGAGACGGTCCGGGGCCGGCTGGCGGTCGACGCCGAGATGACCCTGCCCGGCCAGGACGGGGTGTTCGCGCTCGGCGACGCGGCCGCCGTCCCGGACAAGGCCAAGCACGAGCCGGGCGCGGTCTGCCCGCCCACCGCGCAGCACGCCATGCGGCAGGGCAAGGTGGTCGCCGACAACGTCATCGCGACCCTGCGCAACAAGCCGCTCCAGCCGTACGTGCACAAGGACCTGGGGCTCGTGGTGGACCTCGGGGGCAAGGACGCCGTCTCCAAGCCGCTGGGCATCGAACTGCGCGGCCTGCCCGCCCAGGTGGTGGCCCGCGGCTACCACTGGTCGGCGCTGCGCACCAACGTGGCCAAGACGCGGGTGGCGACCAACTGGCTGCTGAACGCGCTGGCCGGCGACGACTTCGTGCGCACCGGCTTCCAGTCCCGCACCCCGGCCCGGCTCAAGGACTTCGAGTACACCAACAGCTATCTCACCCCGGAGGAGGTCAGGGCCCGTGTCGAGGGCCACGGCGACGCCACGGTCTGACGCGGGGAGCGGCCCGGTGAGCACGACGGGGCGCTCGGTGCGGGCGGAGGTCCGGGGGCGGCTCGCGGCGGCCGACCCCGGGCTGCTCCGGTTCACCGCCGCTCTGCGCACGGTCCTCGCCATCGCGGTCACGCTCGCCGTCCTGACGGCCTTGCGGTTCGACGTGTCGCATCTGGTGGCGGGCGCCATCGCGGCGATGGTCGCCACCTTCGCGATCCGGGAGAAGGGACGGCCCCAGCAGGCCGTCACGCTCGCCCTGGGCCTGCCGGTGGCGCTGGTCTCGATGTCCCTGGGCGCGCTGCTCAACCAGCGGGTGGTGATCGGCGACCTGTTCTTCGTCGCGCTCATCTACTGCGCCGTCTACAGCCGCCGGTTCGGCGACCGGGGCACGGCGCTGGGGCTGATCGGTTTCCAGATCTACTTCGCCTCGCTGTTCGTGCACGCGACCGGGCCCGCGCTGCCCGGTCTGTACGTGGTGATCGCGGTCGCCTTCGGCAGCGCGGCGCTGGCCCGTTTCGCGCTCGTGCCGCAGACACCGGCGGGCATCCTGGACCGGCTGCGGCGGGCCTTCCGCGGCCGGTTCGCCCAGCTGGTCGCGGCGCAGGCGGAGTTGCTGGACGCCGGGCCCGACGAGCTGGACAGGACGGTGGAGGAGGTCCGGGTCAGGACCGCCCGGCTGCACGAGACGGCCCTGCTGATCCAGGGCCGGCTGACGGACGGCACCGACGACGAGGCGGTGGCCCGGCTGCTGCAGCGCCGGATCGCGGACGCCGAGATCGCCGCCGAACGGCTCGGGTTGATGCTGCTCACCGCGCGCAGCGCCCGGCGGGCGGACACCCTCACCCTGCACCTGCCCGGTGTCCACCTGGCCTCCCCGCCCCCGCTGCCCGCGCGGGACGAGGCGCTGGACCGGCTGCGCCTGGATCTGGAGGCGCTGCGGCTGCTGGTGCTGCGGCCGGTCGGCCCGCGGCCGGGGGCCGCGCTGTCCGTGCTGCGCAACCGGCTGCTCGGCTACCGCGAGGAGGAGAACCTGCCGCCCGCCGATCCGGCCGTGCAGGACGTCTTCCGGGGTGTCGGCGAGGCCGCGCGGGCGGTCCTCGGGCTGCGGATCGCGCTCGACGGACCGCAGGACGAGTCCGACGACACCCCGGCCACGTCCCGGTCGCGCGAGGAACTGGACGCCGAGGACGCGGCCATCGAGGTGGCCGAGGAGGAGGAGACCGGGACCGAGGAGCCCACCGGGCTGCGCCGGCCCACCACGCGGGCGGCGGTGCAGGTGGCGGTCGGGTCGTCGCTGGCCATCGTGGGGGGCGAGTTCCTGTCCGCGCAGCGCTGGTACTGGGCGGTGCTGACCTGCTGGATCGTGTTCCTCAACACCGCGTCCACCGGCGAGATCCTGGTGAAGGGCTACCGGCGTCTGCTGGGCACGGTCCTCGGCGTGGTGGCGGGCATCGGGCTGGCGGGACTGGTCGGGCACCACACCTGGACGGCGTTCGGGCTGGTCCTGCTGTTCGTCTTCGCGATGTTCTACTCGGCGCCGCTGTCGTACACCCTCATGTCGTTCTTCGTGACGGCGATGCTGGGCCTGCTGTACACGCTGCTCAACACCTACAGCCTGGACGTCCTGGTGCTGCGGATCGGGGAGACGGCGCTGGGCGCGGTGTGCGGGGTGATCGCGGCGGCCGTGGTGCTGCCGGTGCACACCGACCGCCGTACCGACGAGCTGCTGGTGACCACGCTGGACCGGCTAGCCGACGTGACCCGGGCGGCCACCGACCAGTTGAGCGGTGCGCCGCCGGCCGACCTGGTGGAGAAGGCCCGCGACCTCGACCAGGCACTGGCCGACCTGCGGGCGGCGGTGCAGCCGCTGACGCACCCGATCACGCCGCTGCGGTCCCGCCGGGACACCGCGCGGTACCTGGTGGCGCTTCTGGAGACGTGCGCCTACCACGCGCGGTCCCTGGCGGCGACGGCCGAGCTGCTGCCGACCCACCCGGCGATCGCGGCGGATCCCCGGCTGCGCGGGGCCGGGCGGCGGATCGTGCACAACATCGAGGCGATCGCCGCCCAGGTCGACGGCGGGCGGCCCGGCGCCGAGATCGAGACGGGCCCGAGCATCGCGGCGATGCTGGAGCCGGGTACGCTGCGCGCGCCGCGCTACGGCCGGGTGACCGATCGGGTGCTGCGGCACCTGCAGCGCCTCGACGAGGCGGTGGCGGGGCTGGCCCGGCCCCTGAAGGTGCCGGTCCGGACGCCCGCCGCCTGACGGTGAGCGGTCACCGCCGGCCGAGGGCCTCGGCGCGGACGCGGGCGCAGCTGCGCGTGATGAGGCGGGAGACGTGCATCTGGGAGAGGCCGAGGCTCTCCGCGATGCGGCTCTGCGTCATGTCCTCGAAGAAGCGCATGTAGAGGATGGCGCGCTCTCGTTCGGGAAGCCGGCGCAGGCCTTCCTTGACGGCTTCCCGGTCCACGACGGTGTCGAAGGAGCCGTCGGAGTCCCCGAGGGTGTCGGCGAGGCTGTATCCGTCGTCGCCTGCGGAGAGTTCGGCGTCCAGGGAGAGGGTGCTGAAGCTCTCCAAGGCCTCCAGCCCGGCGCTGACCTCGTCCTCGGTCAGGCCGGTGTGGGCGGCGAGGTCGGCGACGGAGGGTTCGGGGCTGCCGGGGGTCTCGGTCAGTTCACGGCGGGCGACCCGGACCCGGTTGCGGTACTCCTGCACCCGGCGCGGGACCCGCAGCGCCCACATGCGGTCGCGGAAGTGCCGCTTGACCTCGCCGGTGATGGTGGGCACCGCGTAGCTCTCGAAGGCGCCGCGCGAGGGGTCGAAACGGTCGACGGCCTTGACCAGGCCGAGCGCGGCGACCTGGCGCAGGTCCTCGATGTTCTCGCCGCGGTCGCGGAAGCGTCCCGCGATGCGGTGCGCCATCGGCAGCCAGGCGGCCACCAGGTCGTCGCGCAGCGCCTCCCGCTCGGGGCCGTCGCCGAGTTCGGCGAGCCGGGCGAACAGGGCGGCGGTGTCGGGGGCGTCGTGGTGGGAGCGGCGGGAGGGGGTGTGCGTGCTGCGGCCGGGTGTGGCGGGGTGGCTGTTCGACAAGTCGGTGAGCATGCGGAAACGCTCCTGAGCTGGGTTCCAGGGCATCGCCGGAACGAGGTTCCGGGACTCGACCCGAACTGCTGTGTCAGAGTCGCCGCGGGAACTCCGCCCGGACCGCGTCGCGGGCCGGGGGCGGTCGATCCGCTCCCACTGGCGCGCGCCTCCGGTCCGAAGCACGACGGTCCGCCTGCCCCTGGTCTCCCCGCGCAAACACCACGGGGAGAAATCCGGCCCGCCGGATCAACCCAGCGACACGACCGCCGTGATGCGCTTGCCGCCGCGGGGCAGTCCGGCGACCTCGACGTCCCGGGCCAGCCGGCAGACGATGGGCCAGCCCCGGCCGCCGGGCCGGTCGTCGTCGGGTTCGCCGGCAGTCCGCTCGGTCACCGGCAGCGCGTCACTGCGGTCGCTGACCGACACGCGCAGCGCGCATCCCTCGACGTCCACGTCGAAGCCGGTGATCCCGCCGCCGTGCACGATCGCGTTGGTGGTCAGCTCCGAGGTGACGAGCAGGGCGTCGTCCATGGCCGTGGCGGCGCACGGCGGGGCCTGCCGGGCGAGCGCGCCGCGGACCGCTCTGCGGGCGTCGGAGGGCCGCAGTGACGGCCGGTGGGGGTCGGTGGACATCACCACTGATTCGGTCCGGAACTTCTCGCGCATCCCTTCGCTCCCTGCGTGGTGGACCGGTTGGACGGAGGGGGCCCGTCCGCACGGGTCTCCCTTTTCTTCGGCTCACCCGTCGACGCGGTGGCAAACACATTCGCGGCCCTCGAAGGCTTCCCCGAGTGAAACAGGTCACGTAGCCTGTTCGTGGGTACCCGAGATCGCCCCCGATGGTTTAGCGTTCATCCATCAGTGGTCGAGGAGTCGACGTCAGGTCCTCCCGAGCCACCGCTTGACGGCCCTGGCTGGCCTCCCCCGTCCAGCCAGGGCTTTTTAACGCCCGGGCGGTGCCCTGAGGCGATTCTCATGCCCCCCGAGGTGCCCGGCACGGCGGCAGCGGCTGAAATGGGCGTAGGGAATGCCCCCGTACCCTCGCCGGCGAGGAGCCCCGTGCCATGACCAAAGCCATCAAACTGCTGACCGCCCTGCCGCAGGCACAGCGCGAGCGCCTCATGGAACTGGCCGAGGAGGTCTCCTTCGCCGAGGACACCCGCATCTTCGAGGCGGGCGGCACCGCGGACCGCTTCTGGGTGATCCGCTCGGGGGCGGTCAACCTGGACCAGGAGGTGACGTCCCGCAAGCGGGTCACCGTCGCCACCCTGGGCGCCGGCGACCTGCTCGGCTGGTCATGGCTGTTCCCGCCGTACGCCTGGGACTTCGGAGCGATGGCCTTCAGCCAGGTGCGGGCCTACGAGTACGACGCCGCGGCCGTGCTCGCGCTGTGCGTGGAGGATCCGCTGCTGGGGCTCTCGCTGGTGCGGACCGTCGCCGAGATCCTCGCCAGCCGCCTGGAGGTCACCCGCGGCAAGCTGCTGGACGCGTACGTGGGACGCCGGCCCGCTTAGGGCGCACCACGCCCCGGGGCGTCAGACGCGGTAGCGGCGCAGGGCCGGCACCGCGGCGGCCAGGAGCAGCATCACCGCCACGACCAGCAGTCCGCCGCCCGTGACGGCGGCACGCGGCCCGAACACGGACCCCATGGTGCCGTGCAGGACGTCGGCGAGGCGCGGGCCGCCCGCGACCACCACCGTGAACACGCCCTGCATCCGGCCGCGCATCTCGTCGGTCGCGGCGGACAGCAGGATCGCGCCCCGGAAGACCATCGAGACCATGTCGGCGACCCCGGCGGCGGCCAGGAAGGCGACCGCCACCCAGAGGTTGCGGCTCAGCCCGAACCCGGCGACCGCCGCTCCCCAGCCGACCACCGCGCCGATCACCATCCAGCCGTGCCTGCGGGCTCGCGAGAACGTGCCGGAGAAGAGCCCGCCGAGCACCGCGCCGACCGGGATCGCCGCGAACAGCAGGCCGAGCGCCAGCCCTTCGCCCCAGGAGCCGTAGGTCTCGGCGGCCAGTTGCGGGAACAGGGCGCGGGGCATGCCGAAGACCATGGCGATGATGTCGGCCACGAAGGAGAGCAGCAGCACCTTGTGCATCGAGATGTACCGGAACCCGGCCACGATCTCCCGGACGCCGGCCCTCCGGGCCGCCGCACGGGCCAGCGGCGGCAGGGCGGGCAGCCGGTAGACCGCCCACACCGTCACGCACAGCGCCAGCGCGTCGATCAGGTACAGCTCGGGCAGGCCGATGACCGGGATCAGGGCGCCGGCCAGCAGCGGCCCGATCACCTGCCCGGTCTGCATGACGGTCGAGCCGAGGGCGTTGGCCGCGGGCAGCTGTCCCTCGGGGACCAGGCGCGCTATGGACGCCGTGCGGGCGGGCGCGTTCAGCCCCCAGAACGCCTGCTGCAGGGCCAGCAGGACCATCAGCGCGGCCACCGATTCCAGGCCGGTGACGGCCTGGAGCCAGAACAGCAGCGAGGTGACGGCGATGCCGCAGTTGGTGATCAGCAGCAGCTTGCGGCGGTCCATCGCGTCGGCGACCGCGCCGCCCCACAGGGCGAAGACGACGAGCGGCAGCAGTCCGGCGAGGCTCGCGGCACCGACCCAGGCCGAGGACCCGGTGATGTCGTAGATCTGCTTGGGCACGGCCACCGCGGTGAGCTGGCTGCCGACCGAGGTGACGATCGTCGAGGTCCACAGCCGGCGGTAGGCCGGAATGGCCAGTGGGCGGGTGTCCATCGCCCAGCGCCGCCAGCCCCGCCGCGGCGGAGGCGGGGACGCCGCGGCATCCTCGGGGGGCTGTATGCCGGACTGGGTGCCGCTCTCGCTGGTGTCCACGGAGTTCCTGGTGTCCTGGTCCTCTTGGTGCTCACTACATCTTTCGACTGCAGGATCACTATCCCAGCACCTTCCGCGACCGCCGAACCCGCCGTCTCAGGATCCGGCCAGCAGCGTCAGGCCGAGCCCGATCATGGTCACCGCCACCAGCGCGTCCAGCACCCGCCAGGCGGCCGGTCCCGTGAGACAGCGGCCGAGCAGCCGGGCGCCGAATCCGAGCGCGGCGAACCAGCACAGGCTGGCCAGCGCCGCCCCCAGGCCGAAGGTCCAGCGCAGGTCGCCGTGGCCGGCGGCGAGCGAGCCGAGCAGGAACACCGTGTCCAGGTAGACGTGCGGGTTCAGCCAGGTCATGGCGAGGCAGGTGAGCACGGCCCGCCGCCGGGAACCGGCCGCCTCGCCCTCGGCGCGCAGGCCGCCGCCGCCCGGACGCAGCACCCGGCGGGCGGCCAGGACGCCGTAGCAGAGCAGGAAGGCACCGCCGACCACGCCGACCGCCCGCACCGCGCCCGGCCACGCCGCCACCAGCGCGCCCACCCCGCCGACGCCGAGCGCGATGAGGGCGGCGTCGGACAGGGCGCAGATGCCGACGACCGCGAGGACGGCGTCCCGGCGGACGCCCTGGCGCAGGACGAAGGCGTTCTGGGCCCCGATGGCGACGATGAGCGAGAGGCCACTGCCGAATCCGGCGGCAGCGGCGGCGAGAGTGCTGGACATGTCCTCGACGGTAGGGAAGCGATCTCTGTACGTACAGCTAAGGATTCTTACGTACCCTTAGCACGACTGCAGACGGGAGCAGATCGTGGACCTTCCTCTCGACCAGGTGCGGACGCTGCTGGCGGTGGTGGACGAGGGCACCTTCGAGGCGGCGGCCGCGGCCCTGCACGTGACGCCGTCGGCGGTGAGCCAGCGGGTCAAGGCGCTGGAGATGCGGACGGGCCGGGTGCTGCTGCGGCGCACCAAGCCGGTGCGGCCCACCGAGTCCGGCGAGGTGCTGGTGCGGTTCGGCCGCCAGCTGGCCCGGCTGGAGCGCGACGCGCGCCACGAACTGGGCATGAGCAGCGCCGGGGAGCCGACCCGGGTGTCGGTCGCGGTCAACGCCGACTCGCTGGCGACCTGGTTCCTTGAGGCGCTCGACGGGCTCCCGCACGTCTTCGTCGAACTGCGCCGCGAGGACGAGGAGCACACGGCCTCGCTGCTGCGGGAGGGGCTGGTGATGGCGGCGGTGACCTCGTCGCCGGACGCGGTGCCCGGCTGCTCCGTGCGCGCGCTCGGCCGGATGCGGTATCTGCCGGTGGCCGCGCCCCGGTTCGCGGCGGCGCACGTCACCGGGCCGCTGGCGGAGGCCCTTGGGAACGCGCCGGTGATCGTGTTCGACCGGGTGGACGACTTCCAGGACGGGTTCGTACGACGGCTGGGCGGAGCGGGCGCGGCGGAGCTGCGGCACTACGTGCCGACGTCGGAGGGGTTCCTGGACTCGGTGACGGCGGGCCTGGGATGGGGCATGGTGCCGGAGGCGCAGGCCGAGCCGCGGCTGCGGGACGGCCGGCTGGTACGGCTCGGAGGCCCCGAGCTGTGGGTGGACACGCCCCTGTACTGGCAGCAGTGGAAGCTGGATTCGCCGGCGCTCGGGGCGCTGGCGGACGCGGTGGCGCGGGCGGCACAGGGCGCGCTGCGCCGGCCGTAGGCTCCGGTCACGGGGGCGCGTCCGGGTGGCGTCCGGCGCTCTCCAGCAACATCTCCAGTGCCGTCGGATACGCGCTGGTCACCATGCGTCTCGCCAGCAGCGGTGCCGCCTCGGCGATGCGGGGGTGGGTCGCGGGCGACAGCCGGGCGTACGTGGAGTGCCACTTGGCCTCGTCCGCGCGCAGCGCGTCCCGCGGCAGCGCCAGCGACGCCGCGTCCAGGGCGGCGAAGGCCAGGGTCTGGTCGATGAAGGCGTGGTAGACGCGGACCGTCTCCGCCAGCGGGAAGCCCGCCGTGCGCAGGACGTCGAGGATCGCCTCGTCCGCCGCGAGTTCCTGCGCCCGGCCCGTCACCCGGCTCGCCGTCAGCAGCGCGGCCTGCGGGTGGGAGACGTACTCGGCGTGGATGCGCAGGCCGATCGTGCGCAGGTCGGCCCGCCACTCCCCCGTCGGCACCCAGCCGGCCAGCGCCTGGCCGATCAACGCGTCACCGATCGCCAGGGTCAGTTCGTCCATGCCCCGGAAGTACCGGTACAGGGTGCTGGGATCGCAGTCCAGGGCCAGGCCCAGGCGGCGGGCGGTGAGGCCCGCGCTGCCGTGCTCGCGCAGCAGCCGCAGGGCGGTCGCCACGATGAGCCGTTCGGACAGCACGGTGCCGCCGCGGGTGGGCCGGCGCCGGCGGCGCTTCTCCTCCGGTACCACCGGTTTGGGCATCGGGCGCGCTCCCTGGGGTTCGGGTGCCGGGCGTTCTTATGCCAACGCCATTGACCTTATGCCACGGTCCGGCGTTTGATTCCGGCCGGGCGCCCCCGTACTCGTCCTCGCACACTGTTCGAGAAGGAGAATCCGCCATGCGCGTACTGCTCGTGGGAGCCGGTGGTGTGGGCACCGCCGTCACCCGGATCGCGGCCCGTCGCCCGTTCTTCGAGGCGATGGTGGTCGCCGACTACGACCCGGCCCGCGCCGAGGCGGCCGTGGCCGCCGTCGGCGACGACCGCTTCCTCGCGGAGCGGGTCGACGCCGGCGACGAGACGGCCGTGGCCGCACTGCTCGCCCGGCACGGCTGCGACGTGCTGCTCAACGCCACCGACCCGCGCTTCGTGATGCCGCTGTTCCGGGCGGCCCGCGAGGCCGGCGCCGGCTACCTCGACATGGCGATGTCGCTGTCCCGGCCGCATGCCGAGCGGCCGTACGAGGAGTGCGGCGTGAAGCTGGGCGACGAGCAGTTCGCGCGGGCCGGGGAGTGGGAGGAGGCGGGCGCGCTGGCGCTCGTCGGGATGGGCGTGGAGCCGGGACTCTCGGACGTGTTCGCGCGGTACGCGGCCGACGAACTCTTCGACGAGATCGAGGAGATCGGCATCCGCGACGGCGCGAACCTGACCGTGGACGGCTACGACTTCGCGCCCTCCTTCAGCATCTGGACCACGATCGAGGAGTGCCTGAACCCGCCGGTCGTGTTCGAGAAGGACCGCGGCTGGTTCACCACCGCGCCCTTCAGCGAGCCGGAGGTGTTCGACTTCCCGGAGGGGATCGGACCGGTCGAGTGCGTCAACGTCGAGCACGAGGAGGTCCTGCTCGTGCCCCGCTGGGTGGACGCGCGGCGGGTCACCTTCAAGTACGGGCTCGGCGGCGAGTTCATCGACACGCTGAAGACGCTGCACCTGCTCGGCCTGGACAGCACCACGCCGGTGACCGTGCCCGGCCCCGGCGGCCCGGTCGCGGTCTCGCCGCGGGACGTGGTCGCCGCTTCGCTGCCCGACCCGGCGACCCTGGGCGACCGGATGCGCGGCAAGACCTGCGCGGGCACCTGGGTGCGCGGCGTCAGGGACGGGCGGCCGCGCGAGGTGTATCTCTACCACGTCGTCGACAACGAATGGTCGATGGCGGAGTACGGTTGTCAGGCCGTGGTGTGGCAGACGGCCCTCAACCCGGTCGTCGCCCTCGAACTCCTGGCCACCGGCGCGTGGTCGGGCTCGGGCGTCCTCGGTCCGGAGGCGTTCCCGGCCCGCCCGTTCCTCGACCTGCTGACCGAGTACGGCTCGCCCTGGGGTCTGCGCGAACAGTGACCGCCCGCGAATTTCCTGGGACTTGACCGTTTCGGAGGCGTCGACTCCGGTGACCCGGAACCGAGTACGCGCCGAAACGGCAGAGTCGACATGGATCGCAGGTGAATTCGATGACGGAGGACTGGCGAGACCACGCCGTGTGCCGCGAGGAGGACCCCGACCTCTTCTTCCCGATCGGCACCACCGGGCCTTCGCTGCACCAGACGCGGCGCGCGAAGGCCGTCTGCGAGCGCTGCCCGGTCCAGGAAGCGTGCCTGGACTGGGCGATGGACACCGGGCAGACCGTCGGTATCTGGGGCGGTACGACGGAGGCGGATCGCAGGCTGCTGGCCCGGCGCCGCCAGCGGGCCGCGCGCCGGTTCAGCTGACGTCGGGCGGCGCCTCGGCGGCCGGCAGCCGCAGGGTGAACTCGGCGCCCCTGCCCGGCTGGCTCGCCGCCTCGACGGTCCCGTCGTGGGCGGCGACCAGGTGGCGCACGATGGGCAGCCCGAGTCCACTGCCCCCGGTACGGCGGCTGCGGGACTTCTCCGCCCGCCAGAACCGCTCGAAGACGTGCGGCAGGTCGTCGGGGGCGATGCCCTTGCCGGTGTCGGCGACGGTGAGCCGGATCCCGTCGCCGTCCCGGCGGGCCGCCAGGGTCACCGTGCCGTCGGGCGGGGTGTGCCGGATCGCGTTGGAGACCAGGTTGCCCAGCGCCTGACGCATCCGCACCGGGTCGGCGTCGAGCCAGACCGTGCCGTCGGCGTCGGTCACCAGGGTGACCGACGCCGCGTCGGCGGCCACCCGGTGGGCGGCGGCGACCTGCTCGAACAGGTCGGCGACGCGCACCGGTTCGCGGTGCATGCGCAGCGTGCCGGCGTCGGCTGCCGCCAGGTCCTGGAGGTCGTCGATGATCCGCTGGAGCAGCAGCGCCTCCTCGTGCAGCGACGCCAGCAGCGCCGGGTCCGGGTCGACCACGCCGTCCCGGGTGACCTCAAGCCAGCCGCGGATGTTGGTGAGCGGGCTGCGCAGTTCGTGGGCGATGTCGCTGACCATCGCCTTGCGCTGCTCCTCCAGGCGTTCCCGGCGCTCGGTGAGGTCGTTGAACGCCTCGGCCAGCAGTCCGGTCTCGTCCCGGGTGCGCACCGGCGCCCGCGCGTGCAGTTCGGGCGGCTGGCGCACGGCGAGGGTCAGCGCGCGCAGCGGCCGCACGAGCCGGGTGGCGACCACGGCGGTGACGGCGACCGTGAAGGCGAGGACCAGTCCGGCGGCGCCGACGATCTTCGCCTTGTTGGCCCGGGACATGTCGAACCGGGGCGCCGTCTGGTCACCCAGGCCGAGGAAGAGTTCGGCGGCAGGTGCGGCGTACGGTTCGAGCTGGGTGCGGCGGGCGCCGGTGACGCAGCCCTTGGCGAGCTGGTCCGTCTGCGCCTGGTCGCGCCTGGCCTGCTTGGTGGTGAAGAGGAAGCTGCCGGTGACGGGGTTGCGTCCGCTCTGGTCGAAGGTGAGGTAGAGCTGTCCGGCGAGGTCGAGGTCCTTGCTCCGCAGGCAGGGGCGGACCAGGTCGGTCAGGGTGGCGAGGGCCTTCGCCTCGGTGCGGGTGGCGCCGAGGAACCCCTTCTTCATCGCCATGAACGGGTCGTCCAGGCCGCCGCAGCCGATCGAGCGGAACGCCGAGGTGTCGGTGCCGTCGTCGTCGACGAGGTAGGGCCGGCCGCTCGGGGTGTGGGCGACGGTGGTCCTGATGCCGTAGGAGTCGTAGCAGTACCGCTCCTTCTCCGCGACCGCGTCCAGTTCCCCGCGTTCCTTGGCCGACAGCCGGTAGGGGCCGACGACACGCGGGTCGATGCCGCTGAGCTGGGCGCCGGACTCGGTGTAGGTGTCGGTGTGCAGCGGGTCGATGGCCGCGGCCGGGCGCGGCGGGAGCGCGGTGCCGCGGGCCGCCGAGTCGGCGATCAGGGTGCGGTCGGCGGTGGTCAGCGCGATCCTGCGGCCGGTCTCCGCGGCCAGCGCGCGGACCGTGTGCCGCACCCCGCTCCAGTCGGGGTGGTCCGCGGCGTAACCGCTGAGCCGGGCGAGGATCTTGTTGTCGGCGGCGAGGTCCTGGCCCTGCTCCTCCTCCAGGGCGCTGGTGGTGGTCGTCACCGCGAGCCAGGCGGTGGCGGCGACCGAGCACGCGGCGATCAGCACCGAGGCGAACAGCAGCCGGACCAGGAGCCGTTTGCGCCACGGTATCCGGGTCCTCACGGCCGGCCGCCGCTCAGCTTGTAGCCGACGCCGAACACGGTCTGCAGCCGTTTCGGCCGCCGGGGGTCGGCCTCGATCTTCCGGCGCAGGTTCATCACGTGGACGTCGACGGCCCGTTCGGTGGAGGCCCGGTCGAAGCCGCGGGTGCACTGCAGCAGCTGGCGCCGGGTGAAGACCCGGTCGGGTTCCCCGGCCATGGCGAGCAGGATCTGGAACTCGGCCGGGGTCACCTCCACCGGCACTCCGTCGCAGCGCACCTCGTGCCGTACCGGATCCACGCTGATCCCGGCGGCGGTCACCGCCGGCTCCTCGCGCACGGCGGCGCCGCGCCCGCTGCGCCGCAGGACCGTCCGGATACGGGCCATCAGCTCACGGGGGCTGTACGGCTTGGTCATGTAGTCGTCGGCGCCCAGCTCCAGGCCGAGCAGCACGTCGTCCTCCCCGGACCGGGCCGTGAGCATCAGCACCGGGATCTCCGGGTCGCCGCCGCGCAGCACGCGGCAGACGCCGAACCCGTCGATCACCGGGAGCATCAGGTCGAGGACGACCAGGTCGGGCCCGAGCCGCCGGGCCGCGTCCAGCGCGGCGGCTCCGTCGTGGACCACGGTCGCGGTGTGGCCCTCGGCCAGCAGGCTCCGCCGGATCAGCTCGGCCTGCATCGCGTCGTCCTCGGCGACCAGTACATGTGCGCACACAGGTTCGGATCCTAGACGCGGTGTCCGGCGGGCTACTGGGCGAGCCAGTCGGCGTACCCCATGACGACGACCGGATGCCGTCCCGGGTCCAGGGTGCGCAGCAGGTGCTTCATGTGCGCCTTGGCGACGCTGACGCAGGCGTGCGTCGGACCACCGTGGTCGACGTGCAGCCAGACGCCGCCGCCGCGTCCCGCGCCCATCGGGCGGGTCCAGTCGAGCGGCGAGGTGCCGGGCTCGCGGTTGTAGTTGATGGCGACGACGTAGTCGAAGGAGCCTTCGAGCGGCTCGCCCTCGAAGCCGGTGCCGGGCGAGTGGAAGCCGTACCCGTGGTCGTAGGGCAGCCTGCTGCCCGGGTCGGGGAGCAGGCCGCCGGCGTCGGTGAGGCCGTACACGCCGACGGGCGAGCGCAGGTCTCCGGCCATGTGGTGCTCGCTCCAGCCGTCCCTGCCGTTGTGCGCGGGCCAGTTCGCGCCGGCCTGCCAGACGCTGTCGTCGCGCTCGTACAGGACGACGCTGGAGACGGGCGAGTTCTTCCCCCGGCCGCGGGCGACGACGACCTGCTCGGCGTGGCCGGGTATCGCTGCCGCGGTCCGGGGTCCCAGGCCCGGTATGCCGGTGGGCCGAGGGGTGTTGCTCTCGGAGGTGGGGGCGGCCGTCGTCGGCGCCGGCCGGTCGTCGTCCGACCGGCTCGGCGCTGCCTCGGCACCGGCCCCGCAGCCCGAGAGCAGGAGCGGGGAGGCGACGAGGGCGACAGCAGTTCTGCGATGGATCATGAGATCGACTCTGGCCGACGAATGTAAGAAACTCGTCAGCTTTCAGAGCTCCTTCGGGGCAGCGGGCCACCCCCAACGGCCCGCGCCCGGACCGCTACGGCTTGCCCTTCTTGTACAACCACGTCTGGAACAGGGACGTGAGATCTTTGCCCGACTGCCCTTCGGCGAGCTTCACAAACTCCGCGGTGGTTCCGTGCCCGTAGCGGTGCTCGGTGGCCCAGGCGCGCAGAATCCGGAAGAACACCGCGTCCCCGACGGCCTTCCGCAGCTCGTGCAACGCCATCGCGCCGCGCGCGTACACCGGCGTGCCGAAGATGTTCGCGCCGCTGCCCGGGTCGGCCGGCGGATACGCCCACAGGTCGTTGCCCGCCGGCTTGGCGTACAGCGCGTCGAACGTCTTCTGCGCGCTGGCGCCTCCGTGCTGCTCCTCGTAGAGCCACTCCGCGTACGTCGCGAAGCCCTCGTTGAGCCAGATGTCCTTCCAGGCGGTCAGGGAGACCGAGTCGCCGAACCACTGGTGGGCGTTCTCGTGCACCAGGGTGTCGAGGTCGGGCGCGGAGTCGTAGATCGGCCGGCCCTGGGTCTCCAGGGCGTAGCCGACGTTCGGCGCGTGGTCGACGATCGAGCCGGCCGAGCGGAACGGGTAGGGCCCGAACAGCTTGCTCTCCCACTCCAGGACCGACGGCAGCTTCTTCAGGACGGCCGCCGACCGGCTCGCCTCGCGCGGGTCCACGGCGTTGTACACCTTGATCCCGTCGCGGGTGGTGTACTGCTGCACCTTGAACGTGCCGACGGTGGCGGTGGCGAGGTAGGCGGCCATCGGCTCGCTCTGCCGCCAGCGGAAGGTGGTGCGGCCGCCGGAGGTGTGCTGCCCGAGCAGGACGCCGTTGGCGACGGCGGTGCGTCCCTTGGGGACGGTGAGGGTGACGTCGTAGGACGCCTTGTCCTTGGGGTGGCTGTTCGCCGGGAACCAGGTCATCGCGCCCTGCGGCTCGTTGGCGACGAACGCGCCGTCGTCGGTGCGGATCCAGCCGTCGGGCGAGCCGTCGGGGTCGGTGACCTGCTTCGGGGTGCCGCCGTAGGTGACGGTGACCTGGAACTGCCGGCCCTTGGCGAGCGCGCGGGACGGCGTGACGGCGAGTTCCTGTCCGCTGCGGCTGAAGCGGGCGGTGCGTCCGTCGACCGTGATCCGGGTGACCTTCAGGCCGCTGAGGTCGAGGTCGAAACGGGTGAGCCTCTGGGTGGCCCAGGCGGTGAGGACCGCCTTCCCGTCGAGGTGGTGCGAGGAGGTGTCGTAGCGCAGCGTCAGGTCGTAGTGGCCGACGTCGTAGCCGCCGTTGCCGCTGAGCGGGAAGTAGGGGTCGCCCGCGCCCGCCGCGCCGATCGTGCCCGCCGAGGCCGTTCCGGCCGCGGCGAGCAGGGCCGCCACGGCGACCGGGACGGTGGCGAGGACGGCCTCGCGGCGGAGGACTGCGGTACGTCTGCTTGCACCCTGCACCTGCACGAGCGCTCCTTCGAGGGGGTGGCCGGTGATCACTGGCCCACAGACTAGGCGCGCGGGCGTCCGCGTTTCCCCCTCATTCTGGTCAAGCCGCGCCGCGTCCGCAGCCGGTGGCGCGGCCCCGCCGCGTACCCTCGCGGCACCGCCGCCGAGCCGAGAGGACCCGACCGTGAGCGTGCGCGTGCGCAGGATCTACGAGACGCCCGAGCCGGAGGACGGGGTGCGTGTCCTGGTGGACCGGCTGTGGCCGCGCGGGGTGTCGAAGGAGGACGCGCACGTGGACGAGTGGCCCAAGGGGCTGACCCCGTCGAACGAGCTGCGGCGGTGGTTCCACGACGGCGGCTCCTACGAGGAGTTCACCAGCCGCTACGAGGCGGAGCTGGCCGCTCCCGAGGCCGCCGCGCTCCTCGACGGCCTGCGGAGGACGGCCCGCGCGGGCCGCGTCACCCTGGTCACCTCGTCCAGGAACCCGGACGAGAGCCACGCCTCGGTACTGGCGCGGCTCCTCGCCGCCTAGGCGGTCTGCCGGGCCGCGGCGCGGCCGGCCGCTCGGCCCGAGAAGAGGCAGCCGCCGAGGAAGGTGCCCTCCAGGGCGTTGTAGCCGTGCACACCGCCGCCGCCGAAGCCCGCCACCTCGCCGGCCGCGTAGAGTCCCTCGATCGGCCGTCCGTCGGCGGCCAGGGCGCGGGAGTCCAGGTCGGTCTGGATGCCGCCGAGGGTCTTGCGGGTCAGCACGTGCAGCCTGACGCCGATCAGCGGCCCGGCGGCCGGGTCGAGGATGCGGTGCGGGGAGGCGACCCGGCCGAGGCGGTCGCCGATGTAGCGACGGGCGTTGTGGATGCCCTGGACCTGGGAGTCCTTGCTGTAGGAGTTGTCGATCTGCAGGTCGCGGGCGACGATCTGGCGGCGCACCGCGGCCGGGTCCAGGAGTGCCTTGCCGGTGAGCGCGTTCATCTTCTCGACCAGCTGATCCAGCGAGTTCGCGGTCACGAAGTCCGCGCCGTTGTCGACGAAGGCCCGCACCGGGGCCGGGGCGCCCTTGCCGAGCAGCCGGTCGCGGAGCACGGCCTTGCGGTCCTTGGCGGTGATGTCCGGGTTCTGCTCGGAGCCGGAGAGCGCGAACTCCTTCTCGATGATCTTCCGGGTGAGGACGAACCAGGAGTGGTCGTGGTCGGCGATGTCCTCGGTGGTGCGCAGGTACTTGAGGGTGCTGAGGGTGTCGTAGCCGGGCAGGCAGGGGTCGGGCAGCCTGCGGCCGAGGGCGTCCAGCCAGATCGAGGACGGGCCGGGCAGGATGCGGATGCCGTGGCCGGGCCAGATCGGGTTCCAGTTCTGGATGCCCTCGGTGTAGTGCCACATGCGGTCGCGGTTGACCAGGCGCACGCCTGCCTCGGCGCTGATGTCGAGCATCCGGCCGTCCACGTAGGCGGGCACCCCGGTGACCATCTCGCCGGGAGGCGTGCCGAGGCGTTCGGGCCAGTAGCGGCGGACGATGTCGTGGTCGGCGCCGATGCCTCCGGAGGTGACGACGACCGCCTGGGCGGTGAGTTCGAAGTCGCCGGCGCGGTCGCGGTTGGAGGCGACACCGCGCGCCGAGTCGTCGGGGGCGAGGACCGTGCCGCGCACGCCGCGGGCCGCGCCGTCCTCGATGACGAGTTCGTCGACCCGGTGGCGGTGCAGGAAAGTGAGCAGCCCGTCGCGGGCGGCCTGCCGGGCGTACCGGACGAAGGGTTCGACGACGCCGGTCCCGGTGCCCCAGGCGATGTGGAAGCGCGGCACGGAGTTGCCGTGGCCGGTCGCGCGCAGGTCGCCGCGTTCGGCCCAGCCGACGGTCGGCAGCAGGCTGATGCCGTGGCTCCGCAGCCAGGGCCGCTTCTCGCCGGACGCGAACTCGACGTAGGCGCGCGCCCAGCGCACCGCCCAGGAGTCCTCGTCGTCCTCGCGGTCGAACTGGGCGCTGCCCCGCCAGTCGTTCCAGGCCAGGTCCAGGGAGTCCTTGATGCCGAGGCGGCGCTGCTCGGGCGAGTCGACGAGGAAGAGCCCGCCGAAGGACCAGAACGCCTGGCCGCCGAGGTTGGCGGCGTTCTCCTGGTCGACCAGGGCGACCCGGCGGCCCTTGCTGGTGAGTTCGTGCGCCGCGACCAGGCCGGCGAGGCCCGCTCCGACGACGATGACGTCCGCGTCCATGGCGACCGTTGCCTCTCTTGTCCGAAGGACTTATCCGAAGGGGGTGCTGCCGTCGGTCAGCAGCGCGGTGAGCAGGTGCTTGAGCCAGGCGCGGGCCCGGTCGACGTCCCGGTCGAGGAGCAGTTGGGTGGTCACGCCGTCGTAGGCGGCGACCACCGCGTGGGCGGCGCCGTCCGCGTCGCCGAGCACCGCCGGGACCGGGGCGTGGCCGTGGGCCCGGAAGAGCCGGTCGGCGATGGCCCGGCGGAGCCGGGCCCGGTGGTCGAGGAGGGCCTCGGCGACGGCCGGCTCCCGGGCCGCGTGCACCAGGAAGTCGGTCTTCACCAGCAGCCAGTCCACGTCGAGGAGCAGGACGTCGGTGACCCGGTCCACGGAGGCCGCCACGTCCAGGTCCGGGCGGTCCAGGGCGAGGGCGTCGGCGACCTGCCGGGCGATGAGGTCGGCGCGGTCGCGGTAGAGGGCGAAGAACAGTTCGTCGAGGGTGGCGAAGTTGGAGTAGAAGGCGCCCCGGCTGAACCCGGCGGCCTCGCAGACCTCCTCGATGGAGACGCGTCCGAAGCCTTTGGCGGCGAACACGGTGAACGCGGCGTCGAGCAGCCGGGCCCGGGTCCGCACCCGGCGCCGGGTCACCCGCGGGGACGTGCCGTCCACTGTCATGTCCCGACCTCCGTTCGATACACGAACGTATCCGATACATGAACGTATCGAAAGCCCCCGGACCGACCCGGTCACCGCCCCCGCGGCCCTCGACAAGATCGAATGGGAACACATTTTCGATTAGGGGTACGCTGGCTCCATGGCCACGCACCTCCAGGGCTCCCTGTTCGACCAGACCGACGTGCCGCGGCTCGGCGCCCTCACCGGCGCCGGCCGGACCGAGCTGGGCTCCGGCGCCTGGATCGACGTGCTGCCCGGCTGGCTGAGCGGCGCGGACCTCCTGTTCGAACGACTGGCGGCGGACGTCCCCTGGCACGCCGAGCGCCGCACGATGTACGAGAGCGTCGTGGACGTCCCCCGGCTGCTCGCCTTCTACGGCGCCGCCGACCCGCTGCCCGACCCCCTCCTCACCGAGGCACGGGAGGCGCTCACCCGGCACTACGCCGGAGAACTGGGCGAGCCCTTCACCACGGCGGGGCTCTGCTACTACCGCGACGGCCGCGACAGCGTCGCCTGGCACGGCGACCGGATCGGCCGCGGCGACCGGGAGGACACCATGGTCGCGATCCTCTCCGTGGGCGCGCCCCGAGACCTGCTGCTGCGTCCGCTGCGCGGCGGCCCGTCGGTCCGCCGCCCGCTGGGCCACGGCGACCTGATCGTGATGGGCGGCTCCTGCCAGCGGACCTGGGAGCACTGCGTACCGAAGACCGCGCGGGCCGCCGGGCCGCGCATCAGCGTCCAGTTCAGGCCGCACGGGGTGCGCTGAACCGGGTCCCCCTCAACGGACACCCCGGCCCGTCTGGTTGGCTGTCCTCCGGTTCGGACAGGACGCCGCGGGAACGTCGGAGAGATCATGCGCGCAGAGGTACACGAAGTCGCCAAGGGCATCTACCTGGTGCACGGCCACCACACCAACTGGGTCATCCTCAAGGACGGCGACGCCGTCACGCTGGTGGACACCGGCTACCCCGGCGACCGGCCGGGACTGCTCGGCTCGCTGGCGGAGGTGGGCAGTTCGCCCGAGGCGGTCACCGCCGTCCTCATCACGCACGCGCACAACGACCACCTCGGCTCGGCCGAGTACCTGCGCGACGCCCACGGCACCCCGGTCTACCTGCACGAGGCCGAAGTACCGCACGCGCGGCGGGACTTCCTCCAGCAGGTCGCCGTCGGGGCGGTGCTGAAGAACGCCTGGCGGCCGGGGGTCGTGCCATGGCTGGTGCACGTCCTGCGGGTGGGCGGCACCGAGCAGCATCCGGTCACCTCACCCGAGGCGTTCCCGATCGCCGACGGCCCGCTCGACCTGCCCGGCCGGCCCGTCCCGGTGCACACGCCCGGCCACACCGACGGGCACGCCGTCTACCACCTGCCGGACGCCGGGATCGTGATCTCCGGCGACGCCCTGGTCAGCGGCCACCCCACCTCGCGCCTGGCCGGACCGCAGCTGCTGCCCGACATGTTCCACCACGAGCGCTCCCGCGCGGTGGAGTCGCTCGGCGTCATCGAGGCCCTCGACGCCGACGTGCTGCTGCCCGGCCACGGCCCCGTGCACCACGGATCCGTGCGGGCGGCCGCCCGGCTGGCCCGCGAACGCGCCGTCTAGGGCCGGGCCATGGCATTGCAGATCAGCGCCACCAACCCGGAACACCCCGCGCTCCTGCTCGAACTCCCCTGGGACGTACCGTTGGAGGAGTGGCCCGCGGAGTACCTCGTGCCGCTCCCCCGCGGCATCTCCCGGCACGTGGTGCGCTACGCCCGCGCCGGCGACGAGGTCATCGCGGTGAAGGAGCTGGCGGAGCGCCCCGCGCTGCGCGAGTACGAGCTGCTGCGCGACCTGGACCGGCTCTCCATCCCCGCGGTGGACCCGCTCGCGGTGATCACCGGCCGTACCGACACGGCCGGTGATCCGCTGGAGCCGGTGCTGGTCACCCGGCACCTGGGCGGCTCCATGCCGTACCGCTCCATGTTCGAGACGACCATGCGTCCCGCCACCATGCACCGCCTCATGGACGCCCTCGCGGTGCTGCTCGTACGCCTGCACCTGGCCGGGTTCGCCTGGGGCGACTGCTCGCTGTCCAACACGCTGTTCCGGCGGGACGCGGGCGCGTACGCGGCCTACCTGGTGGACGCCGAGACCGGCGACCTGCATCCGCAGCTGAGCACCGGGCAGCGGGACTACGACCTGGACCTGGCCCGGGTCAACATCAGCGGCGAGCTGCTCGACCTGGAGGCGTCCGGCGCGCTGCACCCGTCGCTGGACCCGATCGAGTTCGGTTTCGAGATCTGCACCCGGTACGGCGAGCTGTGGCAGGAGCTGACCCGCACCTCGGTGTACCCGGCGGGCAAGTACCACTACATCGACCGCCGGATCCGCCGCCTGAACGAGCTGGGATTCGACGTGGCCGAGATGCAGATCGAGCACTCCACCAACGGCGACAGCGTCACCTTCGTGCCGAAGGTCGTCGACGCCGGGCACCACCAGCGCCAGCTGCTCCGGCTGACCGGTCTGGACGCCGAGGAGAACCAGGCCCGGCGGCTGCTGAACGACCTGGAGAGCTGGATGGCCACCCAGGACGACTACGCCCCCGGCGACCCCCTCGCCGCCCGCCCGGAGGTGCTGGCCCACCGGTGGGTGCGGGACGTCTTCCGCCCCACCGTGCGGGCGGTGCCGCTGGAGCTGCGCGGCTCCATGGACCCCGCCGAGATCTACCACGAGCTGCTCGAACACCGCTGGTACCTGTCCGAGCGGGCGCAGCACGACATGGGCCTGGACAGCGCGGTCCAGGACTACATCGCCAACGTGCTGCCCAAGGCCCGCGAGACCCTGGAGCCGGTCACTCCGGAGTGACCGGCCCATGGGGCACCACGGCCACCGGGCAGCCGGCGTGGTGCAGCACGCCGTGCGCGACCGAGCCGATGCGCGCGCCGACCGCGGTGCGGTGCGCGCGCCGGCCGACGACCATCAGCTGCGCCCGGCCGGCCACCGACAGGAGCACCTGCCCGGCGCTTCCCATCTCCACGTGCTCGGCGACCGGCACGTCAGGGAACCGCTCCCGCAGCGGCCGTACCGCCTCGGACAGGGCCTTCTTCTCGTAGGGCTCCAGGCCGCCGGACTCGTCCAGCAGCTTCAGCGAGCCCGGGCTGTAGGCGAAGACCGGCGGCAGCGTCCAGGCTCTGACCACCCGGACCGTCGCGCCCCGGGCCGCCGCCGTCTCGAACGCGAACTCCAGCACGGCGGCGCCGTCCTGCGGGCCGCCCTGCTGGCCCACGACGACCTCGCGGCCCGCGGCCTCCGCCGCCGGCTCGTCCTCTGCCCTGACCAGTACGACGGGCCGGGCGGACGCGGCGATCACCCGCTGTCCGACGGAGCCGAGCAGGAAGCCGACGACCGGCCCGTGCCCGCGCGAGCCCAGCGCCAGCAGCTCGGCCCCGGCGGCCGCGCCTTCCAGGACGTCGGCCGGCTCGCCCTGAACGACGTCGACGGTCGCCGAGAGCCCGGGATACCGGCCGGTCACGGCCCGCACCGACTCGCCCACCCCGTCCGCCACCCACCGGCGCTGCGTCTCCGGGCCGCCGTCCAGTGCGTCGTGCTCCTCGTAGCGCCATGCGTGCACCACCCGCAGCGGCAGACCGCGCCGCACCGCCTCCCGGGCCGCCCAGTCCAGAGCCGCCAGGCTCTCCTCCGTACCGTCGACCCCTGCCGTGATCGGGCGTGTCATGCACCGGCCTCCTCGTCGGTTCCGCGTGAGCGTGATCAGTGTTCCGCACTCCCGGGTGCCCGCTGTGCACCGGCGTACAAGGCGCAGGCCGCCGATCGAACATACGATGGGCGGGTGCGGTGGCCGCGCTCCTCGCGGAGGGCCCGCCGCACCGACGAACCAACGGCTCGGGGTGGGAGACGTATGGCACAGGCTGCCGACGCAGCACGGACCGTCATCATGACCGTGGACGACGATCCGGGGGTCTCCCGTGCCGTCGCCCGCGATCTGCGGCGGCGCTACGGCGCGTCGTACCGGATCGTGCGCGCGGAGTCCGGTGACTCGGCGCTGGAGGCGCTGCGGGAGTTGAAACTGCGCGGCGACCTGGTGGCGGTGATCCTGGCCGACTACCGGATGCCGCAGATGAACGGCATCGAATTCCTGGAACAGGCCCTGGACGTGTACCCGGGCGCCCGGCGCGTGCTGCTGACCGCGTACGCGGACACCAACGCGGCGATCGACGCGATCAACGTCGTCGATCTGGACCACTATCTGCTCAAGCCCTGGGACCCGCCGGAGGAGAAGCTGTACCCGGTCCTCGACGACCTGTTGGAGGCGTGGCGGTGCAGCGCCTACAAGCCGGTGCCGGCCACCAAGGTCGTCGGGCACCGCTGGTCGGCCCGCTCCTCGGACGTGCGGGAGTTCCTGGCCCGCAACCAGGTGCCCTACCGCTGGTACTCGGTCGAGGAACCGGAGGGCCGGCGGCTGCTGGCCGCCGCCGGCGCCGACGGACAGCGGCTGCCCCTGGTGATCACGCCCGACGGCACGCCCCTGATCGAACCCGAGGCGCCCGAGCTGGCGGCACGGGTGGGCCTCGCGACCACGCCCACGGCGGACTTCTACGACCTGATCGTCATCGGCGGCGGCCCGGCCGGGCTCGGCTCGGCGGTGTACGGGGCGTCGGAGGGGCTGCGGACCGTGCTCGTGGAGCGCGCGGCAACCGGCGGGCAGGCCGGGCAGAGCTCCCGGATCGAGAACTACCTGGGCTTCCCGGACGGGGTGTCCGGGGCGCAGCTCACCGACCGGGCCCGGCGGCAGGCCGCCAAGTTCGGCGCGGAGGTGCTGACCGCCCGCGAGGTCACCGCGCTGGAGGTCAACGGGGCGGCGCGGGTGGTGCGGTTCGCCGACGGCTCGACGATCGCCGCGCACAGCGTGATCCTCGCGACCGGTGTGCAGTACCGCCAGCTGGATGCCGAGGGCTGCCTGAACCTGACCGGCTGCGGGGTGTTCTACGGCTCGGCGCTGACCGAGGCCTCCTCCTGCCAGGGTCATGACGTGTACATCGTCGGCGGCGCCAACTCCGCGGGCCAGGCGGCGATGTACCTGTCCCGGTTCGCCAAGTCCGTGACGCTGCTGGTGCGCGGCGCCGACCTGTCGGCCTCGATGTCGTACTACCTGATCCAGCAGATCAACGAGGCGCCGAACATCTCGGTGCGCGGCCACACGGTGGTGGACTCCGCGCACGGGACCGACCGGCTGGAGCGGCTGACGCTCCGTCACTCGGTGAGCGGGGACACCGAGTCGGTCGAGGCGCAGTGGATGTTCGTGTTCATCGGCGCGGCCCCGCTGACCGACTGGCTCGGCGACACCGTGCTGCGCGACGGCCGCGGGTTCATCCTGGCCGGACCCGACCTGACCGTCGACGGACGGCCGCCGACGGCCTGGGAGCTGGACCGGCCGCCGTACCACCTGGAGACCAGCGTGCCGGGAGTGTTCGTGGCGGGCGACGCGCGCGCCGAGTCGGCCAAGCGGGTCGCGTCCGCCGTCGGAGAAGGAGCCATGGCCGTGATGCTCGTCCACCGTTACCTGGAGCAGTCGTGAGCGCGCAGCTGATGCCGTGCAGCCCGCGGGAGGTCGGCTCGCTCTTCCTCTTCGAGAAGCTGGAGCCCGAGCAGCTGGGGCGGCTGTGCGCGGCGGGCCGGGTCGAGCTGTTCCAGCCGGGTCCGGTCTACGCCGAGGGCGATCCCGCCACCTGCTTCTACGTGATGATCGAGGGCACCGTGGTGCTCTCCCGGAAGGTCGGCGGGGACGACGTCGAGGTCACCCGGACCTCGCAGAGCGGGGTGTACGCGGGCGCGATGCAGGCGTACCTCGGTGACCGGGTGCGGCAGGCGTACAACAACTCGATGCGGGTGACCGAGCCCACGCGGTTCTTCGTGCTCCCCGCGGACACGTTCGCGGAGATCATGCAGGACTGGTTCCCGATGGCCGTGCACCTGCTGGAGGGCCTGTTCTTCGGCTCGAAGAACACCCAGGCGGCGATCGGGCAGCGCGAACGGCTGCTGGCGCTCGGCTCGTTGTCGGCCGGACTCACCCACGAGCTGAACAACCCGGCCGCGGCGGCGGTCCGCGCGACGTCGTCGCTGCGCGAGCGGGTGGCGAAGATGCGGCACAAGCTCGCGATCATCGCCGAGAGCCCGTTCTCCCGGGAGCAGCTGGCCGGTCTGATCGAGATCCAGGAGCGCACCGCCGAGCGGGTCGCCAAGGCGCCCTCGCTCAGCCCGCTGGAGGCCTCCGACCGCGAGGACACGCTCACGGACTGGCTGGAGGACCACGGCTGCGACAACGGCTGGCAGCTCGCCCCGATCTTCGTGCAGGCCGGGCTGGACGTCGACTGGCTGGACCACGTCGCGGCGGCCGTGGACGAGGAGATCCTGCCGAACTCGATCGGCTGGCTCAACTACACCATCGAGACCGAGCTGTTGATGAACGAGATCGAGGACTCGACGACCCGGATCTCCCATCTCGTCGACGCCGCCAAGCAGTACAGCCAGCTGGACCGGGCGCCGTACCGGGTCGTCGACGTGCACGAACTCCTCGACAGCACGCTGCTGATGCTGTCCGGCAAGATCGGGCAGGACATCCGGGTGGTCAAGGAGTACGACCGGACGCTGCCGCCGGTGCCCGCCTACCCCGCCGAGCTGAACCAGGTGTGGACCAACCTGATCGACAACGCGGTGTGCGCGATGAAGGGCGACGACGGCGTCGGCCAGGGCACGCTGACCGTGCGGACCGCGCTCGACCACGAGCAGCTGCTGGTCGAGTTCGGGGACACCGGGACCGGGATCGCGCCGGAGATCAAGGACCGGATCTTCGATCCCTTCTTCACGACCAAGCCCGTGGGGCAGGGCACGGGTCTCGGCCTGGACATCTCGTGGCGGATCGTCGTCAACAAGCACCACGGCACCATGCGGGTGGATTCGGTGCCCGGCGACACCCGTTTCCAGGTCCTGCTCCCGCTGACCGCCGAGACGCCCGAGGCGGACACCCCCCGATCATCCAAGGAGACGGCATGAGTGGCGACACCGCGATCGATCCGAGCGTTCCGCCGAGCGGTGCCGGGTGCGTGGAGTGCGACAAGGCGGGCGGCTGGTGGTTCCACCTGAGGCGGTGCGCGCAGTGCGGGCACATCGGGTGCTGCGACGACTCGCCCTCGAAGCACGCGACGGCGCACTACCAGGACACCGGGCATCCGATCATACGAAGCTACGAGCCGGGCGAGGGCTGGTTCTGGAACTACGAGACGGACGAGGTGTTCGAGGCCGGCCCGGAGCTGGCACCGCCGGACTGCCATCCCGCGGACCAGTCCGTGCCGGGTCCCGCGGAGCGGGTGCCGGAGAACTGGGCACAGGTCCTGCGGGGCTGACGCGGGGCGCGGCGCACCGGGGCGGCGCCGCCGCCCGCCGTCGGACACGGGTCGACCCCCGGGCCGGTGGCCCGGGGGTCGACGCGTCGAGCGTGGTTCAGCGGTCGCAGTCGAGGCTCGCGAGACCGACGGAGTCGGCCATGGCCTGCATTCCCTTGTCGTTGGGGTGGATGTGGTCGCCGCCGTCGAGGAACGGCAGCATCCGCGCCTGGTCGTAGGGGCTGCGCAGGATCCGGTCGAAGTCGGCGGTCCCGTCGAACTCGCCGCTGGTGCGGATGTACCGGTTGACCTCCTGGCGCACGGCCTCGCCCGCGGGGTCCCACTCCGGCCAGCCCTCGTACGGCCCGACCGTCGAGGCGACGACGCACTTCCCGGCGGCGTGCGCCCGCCGGACGACCTCGCGGTACCCGGCGATCAGGTCGGCCGCGGTGACCCCGGTGTGGGCCTTGATGTCGTTGACGCCCTCGAAGAGGAAGACGGTCCGCACGCCGGGCTGGCCGAGGACGTCGCGGTCGAGCCGGTTCAGGGCGGCCTGGCCGGCGCCGTCCGCGAGCACCTGGTTGCCGGAGATGCCCTCGTTGGCCACGCCCTTGACCACGGTGTCCGCCTTCTGGAGCCGCCGGGCGAGGTAGTCCGGCCAGCGGCGGTCGAGGTCCGAGCTGGACGCCCAGCCGTCGGTGATGGAGTCGCCGAGCGTGACCACGGCTGCGGTCGCCGGGTCCGGCGGCCGTACGGAGACCGAGTCCAGGTACCACCAGGAGCCGGTGGTCCCGGTCCAGTCGGCGGCGCTCTCCTCGGCGGTGTGGTCGCCCTGGGTCACGTACGAGGTCTGCATCGCCATGCCGTGGCCGGTGGCGGGTCCGGCCGCGTCGGGGCTGTGCAGGCTGACGACCAGATCGCTGCCGGCGGGCAGGCTGCCGGGCAGCGGGTCGCTCCAGGCGGTGGCGCCCGCCGGCACGATGACCGTGCGGGCGCCGTCGAAGGTGAGCCGCCGGTTGCTGCCCGGCTTCAGAGCGGCGCCGTGGCTCCGCAGGCCCGCGTAGACGCTGTCCAGGGTCAGCGGCCGGTCACCGAAGGCGTTCGACAGCCGTACCCGCGGACCGCTGCCGGCGGCGCTGGTGTGCACGACCAGCCGGTAGCTCCGGTCGGCCGCGCCCTCACCGAGCCGGTCGGCGCTCGCCGCCCAGGTGACGACGTCGTGCCGGGCGGCGGTCGGTGCCGGGACCGCGTGGGCGGGCCCGGTCTGGCAGGCGACCGTCGCCGGCAGGAGCGCCGCGAGGGCGCCGAGGCGCGCGAACCGGCCGGTCACCGCGCGAAGTCCTTCAGCGTGACGGACCCGCCCGGCTTGAGCGTGACCGTCCGGGTCGTCCCGCCGTGGGCGACCGTCGTCGTCCGGCCGCCCACGCTGCGGATCCGCGCCTCGGTGGGCCTGCCGTCGCGCCAGCTCAGGTCGACGACGAAGCCGCCGCGCGCGCCGGCCCCGGTGATCCTGCCGGCGGCGGCCCAGGCGTCGGGCAGGGCGGGCAGGAGTTCGAGGTGGCCGGGGCGGGAGTAGAGCAGCATCTCCGCGATCGCCGCCGGAGTACCGAAGTTGGCCTCGATCTGGAAGATGCCCCGGCCCTGTTCGACCTCGTAGATGTCGAACAGGTTGGGTGAGGTGCCGTTGCTGCCGTTGCTGGAGGGGCGCAGGTTCCTGACGACGAGCTCGTAGGCCTTGTCGGCGTCCTTGAGCCGCGCCCAGCACAGCGAGCGCCAGGCGTTGGCCCAGCCGAAGCTGTCCATGCCGCGTGAGGTGAGCAGAGCGGTGGCGCCCTTGACGATGTCGGCGGGTGTGGAGCCGTCGGGGCGGATCCGGTCGCCGGGGAAGAGGTTGATCAACGGCGAGAGGTGGCGGTGGGTGGTCTCGCCGAGGTTGTCCGGGGACATCCACTCCTCCAGCCAGCCGGTCTTCGGGCTCACCACCGGCAGGTAGAGGCGATCGCGGAGCTTTCCGATGGTGTCCGCGTATCCAGCATCCCTCTTCAGTGCGGCGGCCGCAGTACGGAAGTTGCCGAACAGCGTCCACACCTGTTCCTGGGAATAGGTGTTTCCCTTGCCGTCCTGCGGGCCGTGCTCCGGCGACCAGTCGCTGTCGTCGATCAGCACCTGCCTCCCGTCGTCCAGCGTGGTGGTGAGCAGCCGCGCCTCCCAGAACTGGCAGGCGCCCTTGAGCAGCGGGTAGATCTTCTCCAGGTGGGAGCGGGAGAGGGTGAACTCGTAGTGCTCGAAGAGGCTGTTGCAGAGCCAGGCGTTGCCCGCCGGATGCCACCACCAGCCGAGTCCGCCGTAGGGGTTGGTGGAGAAGGCCACGGTCCAGCCGGCGACCTTGCCGGTGGAGTTGCGGTAGCGGTTGCGGGAGTCCTGGTACAGCCTGTGGGTGAGGTCCGTCCATGAGGAGAGCTGGTCGACACAGTAGTCGGTGAAGGCGTCGAAGCACTGCGACAGACCGAGCCGGTCGGACATCCAGTAGTTCATCTGGATGTTGATGTCGGTGTGGTAATCACCCATCCAGTCGGGGTCGTTGCCGTCCAGCCAGACGCTCTGCAGGCCCATGGGCAGGCCGTCGCGGGACCCGGCGATCATCAGGTAGCGCCCGAACTGGGCGTAGGCGGCCTCCAGTTCCGGGTCGGGGTCGCCGGTGTCGGTGCGGGCCTGGAGGCGCGCCCAGGTGTCGAGTTCACGCTGGCCGGCCGTCGAGGTGCCGAGCGAGAGGTCGAACTGCCCGAAGAGCGCGCGGTGGTCGGCCGCGTGGGTGCGCAGCAGCGAGTCCACCGGGTGCCCGGCCGCCGTCCGGGCCTTGCTGCGGGCGAGCGCCAGCGGGTCGAGCCGCCGGTCGCGGAAGCCGGTGGCCGCGTCCGGCGCGTAGTTCGTGCCGCCGCCGAGGACGACGGTCAGTTCCCGGCACTCGGCGAAGTCGATGCGCGAGCCGTTCACCCGTACCCGGCCGCCGTCGCTGACGGCGTGCACGGCGGCCGCGTACCTGAGGCCGTTGGCGAAGGTCCCGGCGAACGACTCGGCGGTGCCGCCGGTCTCGCCGTGGGTGCCTTCGAGGGTGATGGTGCCGGTGTAGCGGCCGCCGCCGTCCTGGCCGAAGTGCAGCACGACGACGTCGTCGGGACGGCTGGCGAACAGCTGCCGCCGGTAGGTCACGCCGGAGCGGACGTACGACGCGCGGACCACGCCGTTGTCGAGGTCGAGGTCGCGGCGGTAGCCGGAGACGGCGCCCAGATCGTGGTCGGGGATCTCCACGGTGAGCTTGGCGAGCAGGGTGAGCGAGCCGAAGTCGGCGCGGCCGTAGGGGAACTGGCCGTCGGAGTCGAGGGTGTCGTTGAGGCCCCCGGTCCACAGGGTGGCGTCGGTGATCAGGAGGAGTTCACGGCCGGGGTCGTTGCTCGCGAGGGCGCCGAGCCGGCCGTTGCCGACGGGCAGGCCCTGCTCGATCATCGACCCGTCTCCGGCGGGCGCCTGCCACCAGAGCCGGTGGCGGGAGGCGGCGAGCGGCGCGGCGGACCGCTGCGGGGCGGCGGAGGCGGTGAAGGCGGGAAGTCCGGCGAGGGCGCCCGTGGCGGCGGCGAGGGCGAGGAAGCCACGCCTGCTGGGGTGGTTGTCCATGGGGTTCCAATCCAACGTCCGTGAGGGGGCGCCCTTTCGGGGGCGCTGGGGGAGGAACTGCGGACCGGCGCCCACCGGTCCGCAGTTCCCGAACAACGCTCGTGCCGAGCCGGCTACCGGGGCGACTTGGGAACGTCGATCCGGTCCACGTCCGGCGCGTACCCCGACCCGCTGTCGAAGACGATCGTGTTGGCTCCGGCCTTCAGGGTCACCGGGACGCTCACCGTCGAAACCGTCCCCCAGTCACCGGTCGACGGGAACGTGTGGCTGGTCCCGGCCCCGGAGTTGGCCGCGACGACGGCCGGCCGGGAGTCACCGCTGACGTAGGCGACCTTCACCAGGTAGGTGCCCGCCTTGGCGACGACCACGTCGTTGAAGGTCAGCTTGCCGCCCTGGTACAGGTTGCCGACCTTCTTCTGGCCGGAGCACGCGTCGCAGCCGGCCACCGAGGCGTTGCCGCTCAGCGTGTTGCCGCTCGCCTCGGCCTCGTACCCGGTGAAGCCGAGCGCGCTTCCCTGCGGGGTCACGGTGAACAGCCGCGAGCCGTGCGCGGGCAGCGCCTCGGTGATCTTGCTGGTGTAGGAGCCGAGGTTCTCGCGGTTCCACACGTCCCGCACCGACGCCTTGCCGGTGAAGCCGAGCGAGGTCCAGTCGGCGGTGACCGCCGCGGGCGAGTCCGCGAGGTTGAACAGGGCCACCGTGTAGGTGCCGTCGGCGTTCTTCGCGGCCCACACCTGCTGCGGGTCGGACGCGGTGACGGGCCGGGCCGGCGGGTCGGTGCTCTGGTCGATCGCGATGACGTCGCGGTTGGTCAGCAGCGAGATTCCGTAGTCGTCGAGCTCGGTGAGGTCGTCGCCGGTGAACAGGGGCGACTTGGCGATGGCCCACAGGGTGGCGTAGCTCTGCCGTTCGGCCTTGGTGAGGCCGTCCATCGCGCCGTTGCCGACGTCGAGGGAGTCGAGGTCGTTCCAGCCGCCGGGGCCCGCCTTGCCGGTCCAGGCCGGGGTGTCGTCCCAGCGGTCGTCGACGGAGTTCTCCCAGCTGACCAGGGTGTTGCAGTAGCACTCGACATCGGTGTCGATGCGCCAGCCGTTGGTGTACTTCTGCCAGTCGGCGGCGTGCCCGTAGTCCAGGGACCAGGAGGCCTCCAGGTGGATCGGGCGGCCGGTGGCGGCGATCGCCTGGTGCCAGGCGGCCACGTCGGCGACGTTGTCGTACTGGTCGCCGCTCTTCCCGGAGCCGGGGCCGACGCCGTCGAGCTTGAGGAAGTCGTAGCCCCAGTCCGCTATCAACCGGGCCTGGGAGTCGATGTACTTCTGCGCGCAGGGCCTACTGAAATCGATCTTGTACGAGCTGTCCCAGCCGTTGGTGGTGCGCAGGTCGTCGTAGACGATGTCGGCGGTGGTGCAGCCCGCGGCGTTCCAGATCGGCGTCTTGCCGTCGCCGTAGGCGCCCTTCTCCAGGCCGGCCGGGAGGTAGATGCCGGCCTTGAGGCCCTTGGCGTGGATGCGGTCGGCGACGGCCTTCATCCCGCTGGGGAAGCGGGCCGCGTCGGCCTTCTGGCGGCCGTACTGGTCGTATCCCTGCTTCCAGTTCCAGTCCATCCACCAGCCGGCGTCGATGTTGACGTGGTCGTAGCCGTACTTCTTGAGCTTGCTCGCCAGGGCGTCGGTCTGCTTGAGGACGTTCGCCTCGGTGAGGTAGCTGTAGTCGCCCTTGTCGTTGAGGCCGGGGTACTTGGACGACTGCATGCTCCAACTCGACCAGCCCATGTAGGGCTTGGCGGCGATCGGCGGCGTGGCCGGGCCGGGGGTCTGGGCCTGGGCGGCCGGCACGGCGGCCGCGAAGGCGGCGGTGAGTGCCAGCACGAGGACTGCTCTCAGCCCGCGTGCGGGCAGGACGGAGTACGAAGGTGACCGCATGGGCCCTCCTGGGTTCGGGGTCTCGGGCGGCTCAGCCCTTGCCCGTTGGGGTGGGAGACGAGGTGATGAAGGACTGGATCGCGGTGGCCGCGGCCCCGCGCGCCCACTCCTCGAAGGGGAGCGGGCGGGTCTGTACGTCGCACTGCGCGGCGGAGCCGAAGGCGGCCGCGGCGAACGAGTCGAGGATCTGCTCGGCGAAGAGGTCGTAGGCGGCGAGGCCCTCGCCGGAGATGATCACGCGTTCGGGTCCGAAGAGGTTGGCCACGGTGGCGATGCCCCGGCCGATGGCCTCGCCGGCACTCGCGTACACCTCCCGCGCCCCGCGGACGCCTTCGTGGGCGAGGGCCACCGCCTCGGCGGCGTCGGTCACGTGGCGGCCGGTCACCTCGCGCATGCGGGTGACGATCGCGGCGTCCCCGGCGATCGCCTCCACGCAGCCCCGGTTGCCGCAGTGGCACGGGGGCCCGGCCGGGTCGATGGCCACGTGGCCGATCTCCCCCGCCACGCCGTGCGCGCCCGCGACCAGGCGGCCGTGGACGACCAGACCGCAGCCGATGCCGGCGCCGACGGTGACCACGGCGAAGTCGGAGAGCCCGACCCCGGCGCCGAACCACTGCTCGGCGACGGTCAGGGCGCGGACGTCGTTGTCGACGACGACCGGCAACCCGGTGGTCATGGAGGTCAGTTCGGCGAGCGGGACGTTCCGCCAGTCGAGGAAGGGCGAGTAGCGCACGGTCCCCTGGCCGCGGTCCACGTCGCCCGAGACGGCGATGCCGAGGCCGAGGACCGGGGCGCCGAAGTCCTCGGCCTCGGTCCGCAGTTCGTGGGCCAGTTCGGCGACGGAGGCCAGGACGGCCCTGGGGCCGCGGTCGGTGACCGGCAGCCGGCGGGCCAGCCGGATCCGGCAGCACAGGTCGGTGAGGACCGCGATGACCTCGTCGCCGGTCACCTTGACCCCGATGAACAGCGCCCGCCCGCCGTCGACCCGCACCAGGTTGGCGGGGCGGCCGAGGGCCGGCCGGGCGTCGCCGTCGGCGTCCTCCGCGAGGTATCCGGCCGCGAGCAGCGGCCGGACGGCCTTGGTCACGGCGGCCGCCGACAGGCCGGCCCGGCGGGCCGCCTCCAGCCGGGTGAGCGGGCCGTGGCACAGGACCGTGGTGAAGATCTGCGAGGCGGCCGGCGTGTGGGCCGGGAACGTCTCGGCTCGGGAGGTGGAGCGCATGGCCGGGAACTTAGGTGGCTTATTTTCCGCTGTCAATAAAAGAAACAGGAATCACCTGAAGGTTGACTGTGAGCCTGCCGTGGCCTTCAAATGGCGGGTGACGTGGGGGCGTTGGCCCCGTGTTCCGGCAGCGGACCGGACGCCGCGCACGCCCGGCGGGCCGGATCCGGGTGCCCGGCCCCCCGACAGGGCACCCGGATCAGCGGCGGGGCGTGCGCGTCAGCGACCGGCCGCCTGCGTGCCGGCCTCGGTGACGTTGACCGCGGCCCAGGCCCGGTCGACCGTGCGGTACTCGACGCCGCTCGCGCCGTACAGGTCCTTGGCCGCCTGCAGCGTCGCGATCCGCGCGTCGTGGAAGTCGGTCGAGGAGACCATGTACCGGGTCAGGGCGCGGTAGAAGATCGCCGTGGCCTTCGCGCGGCCGATGCCGTTGACCGTGGAGCCGTCGTAGGTCGGCGAGTCGTAGGTGGTGGCGCCGATCTTCTTGCGGCCGCTGCCCTCGGCGAGCAGGTAGTAGGCGTGCGAGGAGACTCCGGAGCCCGCGTGCACCTCGGCGTCCGCCACCTGGGGCGACCAGTAGTCGACGGTGCCTTCGAGGCGGTCGAGGGAGGGGTGGTCGAGGCGGCGCAGGAACTTCTGCGCCAGGCCGAGCTTCTCGCCCAGCAGGTAGTTCGGCGGGTTCTTCGGGTTGTTCGCGGAGAACTCGACGTTCGAGCCGAAGATGTCGGCCAGCGACTCGTTGAGGGCGCCCGGCTCGCCGTACTGGTTGCCGTCCTCGTCGACACGGGTCGGTTCGAGCTTCGCGGTCGCGTCCACCACGCCGTGGGTCAGCTCGTGGCCGGTGACGTCGAGGACGACCAGCGGCTTCTTGATCTCCTGGCCGTCGCCGTCGCCGTACAGCATGCAGCCGCAGTCGGAGTCCCAGAAGGCGTTGCCGACCTTCCTGCCCCAGTGGACCATGGCGCGGGCGGGCTTGGAGTTGTCGGCTATGCCCTTGCGGCCGAAGGTCTTCTTGTAGAAGTCCAGGGTCTTGGTGATGCCGTACTGGGCGTCGGCGGCGGCGCTGCCCCGGTTGCTGGTGGCACCGTTGCCCCAACTGTCGGTAGTGCTGGTGAACTTGGTGCCCCGGGCGAAGCTCTCGGTCTCCTTGCCCTTGGCGTCCCGTGTCTCGGTGCCGTACCGGGTCGGGTCCTTGAGCAGGAAGCTCTTGCGGGCGGTCTGGGTGGTGGTGAGCGGGACCTTGCCGACGAAGAGCGACCTGCCGGAGCCGTGCGCGGTCGCCGGGTAGCGGCCGGCGGCGGTGACGGACGCCCCGGTGAGGGCCTGGGCGGCGATGCCGGTGGCCGGGTCGAGGGTCTCGCCGCGCCGGTGGAGGGCCTTGAGCACCTTGGGTGAGAGGAACTCGTCGTTGTCCGGCGTGTTGCTCCGTACGGCGCCGGTCGTGGCGTCGACGACGACCGTCCGGGAGCCGTCCGCGCCGTCGACCGGCACCTGGTAGGCGAGGGCGCAGGCGCCGCCGCGGGCGTCCACCACGAGCGCGGCGGTGCCTGCCTCGCCGTCGGCCGCGGTGGCGGCCTTCAGCTCGGCCTGGCGGGCCGTCAGCTTCGCCTCGGTGGCCGCGGGCCGGACGGTGTGGTCGGCCGCCCGGGTGACACCGGTGTAGGCCAGCCGACGGGAAAGGTGGACGACGAGATCGCCGCCGAGCACCGGCATGCCCCGGTGGCTGCGGACGAAGCGGACATGACGCGCCCCTTCGGGGTCGATCATCACGTCCTGCGCCCGGAGTTCGTCGCCGGTGCCGACACCGGTCGCGGGCGCGTGGGCGAAGGCCGCGGCCCGTGCCGCGGTCACCACCTGGGCGGCCGTCGTCGTGGCGGCCGCGGCCTGCTGCTCCACCCCCGTGGTGGGACCGGCGAAGGCCGTACCGGTCAGGCCCGTGGCGGCCGTCGTCACGGCGACGGCGATCGCCACGCTGCGTATGTGCGCGCTACGCACTGATCAGGGTTCCTCACGTTCGAAGCCGGCCGGGATCCCTCACCGACCGCCTTGCGGTACGGCGCCGTGGAGGCGCCAAAGGGGCTGGTCGGGCCCCGGCCGCAACCCTTCCGGACGAGTCATGTCCATGTAAAGCGCACTTCATCGCTTTTCTTGCTTTTCGAGGCAATACTTTGCGATCCGACGCCGCGTGGTGATCACAGAGTGACCAACTGTGCGTCGACAGTGGAGAGGTGACGGGATGCGAGAGGGTTCCACGAACCGTATGTGACCCATCTCGCATCGAAGACGGACAGAGAGGAGCGGGGTCCGGATGGTCTCGGCGAAGGTGAGCAACGGCACGGTGCTCGCGGCGGTGGCACTGTCACTGCTCGCGGTACCGGCCCAGGCGGCGCCCACGGCGGCGGGAGCGGAGCCACGGCCGGCCGCCGCCCTGCCGGCGCCCGACACCGCGGGCATGGCCGCGGTGCTGGACTCGGTGGTGGCCAAGGGCGCGCCCGGCGCGCTGGCGCGGATCGACGACGGCACGAAGGTCTACCGGACGACGCGCGGCGTCGCGGACCGGACCACCGGCCGGGCCATCACCACCGGCGACCGGTTCCGGGTCGGCAGCGTCACCAAGACGTTCTCGGCGGTGGTCCTGCTGCAGCTGGCGGACGAGGGCAGGCTCGCCCTGGACGCGCCGGTCAACCGCTACCTGCCGGGGCTGCTGCCCGACGACCGCATCACCGTGCGGCACGTGCTCGGCCACCGCAGCGGCCTGTACGACTACACCGACGACATGTTCGCCGACAGCGTGCCGGGCTTCGAGACGGTGCGGAACAAGGTCTTCACCTACCGCCAACTGGTCGACCTCTCCCTCAAGAAGCCGCGCACCAACGCGCCGGGCGCGGCCTACTCGTACTCCAACACCAACTTCGTGGTCGCCGGGATGCTGATCGAGAAGATCACCGGGCGCAGCGTGCGGGCCGAGTACGAGGACCGCCTCTTCAAGCCGCTGGGCCTGCGCGACACCTTCTACGTCCACCCCAGCACGAAGATCCCGGGGCAGCACGCCCACGGCTATCTCACCGCGGACCAGGCGGGTGCCCGGCCCGTCGACGCCACGGACCAGACGGTGTCCTGGGCGCAGAGCGCGGGCGCGATCATCTCCACCGCCCGGGACCTGGACACCTTCTACTCGGCGCTGCTCCGGGGCCGGCTGACGTCGGCGTCCGGCCTCGCGGAGATGGAGCGCTTCACCCGGGTCAACGCCACCACCTCCTACGGCCTGGGACTGCGCCGCCGCGAGTTGTCCTGCGGCATCTCGGTGTACGGCCACACGGGCGCCGTGCAGGGCTACTACACGTACGCGTTCACCACCAAGGACGGCAGGCGCAGCCTGACCGCGCTGGCCAACGCCTCCAACAACTCCGCCGTGCTCAACACGCTGGCGGAGACCCTGGAACCGGCGTTCTGCGGCAAGCGGGCGGCACCGGCGGCCTCGCGCACCGGGACACCGGTCGAGCGGGAGGACATCGCGCCGGCGGCGCCGCGGGAGCAGTAGCCGCGGATCCCGCCGTCGCGGCAGCGGCGGCGGCCGGCCCGCCACCGGGGGACGACAGGGCGCCTCGCTCGGCGCGGCGCGCGGTGTCGTCCCTCCCGTCGCGCCGCGGGAACCCCGTGCGCGGGCCGGACGTTCTACCGGCGACTTCCCCGCCGGGCGCCGTGTCCGGCCCCTGACCCCGCGGAGGGGGCGCGATGAGCGAGCTGGTCCCCGGGGGCAATCTGCCCCTTCCGGACGGCGCGCTGACGCTCCGGGTGCCCGGTCCCTTCGACGTCTCGGCGCTGATCACCGGCGAGAGCGGCAGGGTCGGCGGCGACGCCGACTTCGTCTTCTACAACCAGCCGGACGCGCCGGGCGTCCGCCTGCGCGGCGACACCCTGACCGTCGAGCCGGCCCGGCTGCGGTCCGGCGCCCGGCGCGTGACCCTGACGGTCACCGGCGCCGAGCCGGGCACCCCGCTGGGCCGGCTGCCCGCGGCCACGCTGCACGTCACCGACCGGCTCGGACGGCCCGTGGCCCGTTTCGCCCCGCCGCGCCCGCAGACGGAGACCCTGCTGGTGCTCGCCGAGATCTACCTCCGGGGCGCCGCCTGGAAGCTGCGCGCGGTCGGGCAGGGGTACGCCGACGGACTGGCGGGCCTGGCCCGGGACTTCGGGGTGGACGTCGTCGAGGACCACCGGCCCGCCCCGGCACCGCGGTCCGCGATACCCGCCCAGCGCACCGCGGCCGTCCCTCCCCGGCAGCCGGCCTCCGCGCCCGCGGATCCGGACGGCCTGCTGGAGCTGGTCAACTCCGCCCGCGCCCACGCCGGCCGGCCGCCGGTGGTCGCGGACCACCGGCTCGCCTCCGCCGCCCGCGCCCACGCCGGCGCGATGGCCGACGCAGGCGGTCTGGCCACCGAGGGCCCCGACGGCGTCTCGCTGCACCAGCGGATCGACCGCACCGGATTCACCTACGTCACCGTCGGCGAGCACCTGGTCTCCGGCCCACGCACCCCGGCCGAGTTCGTCGACTACTGCCTGCGCACCGACAGCGCCCGCCGCACCCTGCTCGACCCGGCCTTCACGCACGCCGGCCTCGCCCACGTCCGGGGTCCGCGGGACGGGGACACCTACTGGACCGCGCTGTGGGCCAGGCCCCTGACCCCGGCCGAACTGGCCCGCACCCGCGCCGAGGTCGTGGACCTCACCAACCGGGAACGCACCCGCGCCGGGCTGCGGCCGCTCGCGGTCGATCCGCACCTGGCCGCGGCGGCACAGGACTACAGCACCGACATGGCGGTCCGGGACTTCTACGCGCACACCTCCCCGGAGGGGACCCAGCCCTGGGACCGGGCGGCCGCCGCGGGCTCGCGTCGGCGCACCATCGGCGAGAACATCGCCTGCGGCCAGCGCTCGGCGGCCGAGGTGGTGGACGGCTGGATGAACAGTCCGGGCCACCGGGCCAACATCCTCAAACCGGACTTCACCCACATAGGCACCGGCTTCGCGGGCGGTGGCCGGGCCGGGACGTACTGGACCCAGGTGTTCGGTGCCTGAACCGACACGTTCCGTGATCTTGGCGGAACGGGTCCGTCCGGGCCACCATGCCCGGCATGAAGGGTGATCTCTTTTCCAGTCAGCACGTGGTGGAGCCGGCCGCCGAGCCGGGCATGACGATCGAGAACGCGAAGTGCGTCCGGTATGCCGTGCACGGCGAGATGTACGCCCGTCAGGGCGCGATGATCGCGCACCGCGGCACCTTGAGGTTCGAGCGCAAGGGCCAGGGCGTGGGCGGCATGCTCAAGCGCGCGGTCACCGGCGAGGGGCTGCCCCTGATGTCCGTGCAGGGCCAGGGCGAGGCGTGGTTCGCGCACGAGGCGCAGAACTGCTTCATCGTCGAGGTCGAGTCCGGCGACCAGTTCACGGTCAACGGCCGCAACGTGTTGTGCTTCGACGCGTCGCTGTCGTACGAGATAAAGACCGTGAAGGGCTCCGGCATCGCCGGCGGCGGCCTGTTCAACAGCGTGTTCACCGGTCACGGCAGGCTGGGGCTGGTCTGCGACGGCAACCCGCTGGTCATCCCGGTCTCGCCGCAGGCTCCGGTGTACGTCGACACGGACGCGGTGGTGGGCTGGACGGCCCGGCTGGAGACCTCGCTGCACCGCTCGCAGTCCATCGGCTCGATGCTGCGCGGCGGTTCGGGCGAAGCGGTCCAGCTGATGCTCCAGGGCGAGGGGTACGTCGTGGTGCGGCCGAGCGAGGTGACTCCGCAGAAGGCCCAGCAGCACTGACGTGCTCGCGTGGTGATCCGCGCCACGCAGGCAACCCCGGCGGCCGTACCGACGTCTTGGTTCACATCAGCGAAGCCCTGGCCCCTGCGGCCAGGGCTCAGATCGGGCGCACTATGCACTCCATGTATACACATTGTGTATAGATACGGTGCACAGTCGCCTCGCGTAGAGAGGCAGCCATGTACGGCAAGGCATTCGCCCCGGAGTACCAGGGCGCGTTGACCTCCCTGTCCGTGAACTCGTCGCTGGTCGACGTGCTGGCCGAGGGCATCGACCGGCTGCGGGAGGCCGAGCGGTCCGGCCGGCTGGACGAGGTGGCCCGCTGCGGGCTGGCCGTCGCGGAGGCGCACCGGCGCCTCGGCCAGGTGACGGACGCCGACCGGGCCTGGAAGGCGAGTTACCGGGCCGCCCGAGCGGCCCGGGAAACAGCGGCCATGGCGTGGGCGCTGTGGAGCGGCGGCACCCTGGCCCGGCAGCGCGGCGCGTTCCCGCTGGCCCGGCGGCTGCTGGGGCTGGCCGCCGACCTCGGCGAGCGGGGCGGGGACGTCGTCGTGCGCGGCTACTCGCTGGCCGGCCTCGCCGAGACCGGCCGCATCCAGGGCGACTACGCGGCGGTGGGACGGCTGCACGAGCAACTGCTCGCCGAGGCACGGCGGCGCGGCGAGGCCCGGCACACGGTGTGGGCGCTGGAGGGCATCGCGCAGATGCACCGCAACACCGGCTCCTACGACCGGGCGTACGCCCTCTTCGAGGAGGCGGCGGCGATAGCGGCCCGTGCGGAGGACCGGCGCGGGCACGCCTGGGCGCTGCGGGGCCTCGCGGACATCGTGTCGGTACGGGACGGCGACAGCGAACGGGCGCTCGCCCTGCTCTCCGAGGCGGAGCTGTCCTGCCGGGAGATGGACCTGTCCGGGGCGCTGGCCTACAACCACAAGATGCGCGGCAACGTCCACTACCGGGCCGGGCGTTACGCGCAGGCGCGGGAGCTGTACGAGCTGGCGCTCACCGAGTTCCGCGCGATGAGCGAGCCGCGCGGCGAGGCGCTGTCCCGGCTCGGGCTGGCCAAGTCGCTGGCCCGGCTGGGCCGGGACCGTGCCGAGACGGCGGCCGAACTCGCCGACCTCGCGGGCCTGCTGGAACGGGCCGGTCTGCGGCACGCCCGGGAGATGGTGGCCCGGGCCCAGGCCGAGTTCGGCGTCGCGGCGCAGGCCGTCCGATGACCGCGCCCGCCCCCGTCACCGCTCCCCCGCACGTCCTCGTGCGGTGCCGGGACCTGGTGCGGCCCGCGCTGGCCGCGGCGGTGGCACGGCTGCACCCCTGGGTCGGCGAGATGGCAGGGTACGCGTTCGGCTGGTGCGAGGTCGGTGGCTCCCCCGCCGCCGACCCGGGCGGCAAGGGCGTCCGGCAGGCACTGGCGGTGCTCGGCGCCGAGACGGCGGGCGCGCCCGCCGGACACGGGGTACCGGCGGCGGTCGCGGTGGAACTGGTGCACGCCTTCTCGCTGGTGCACGACGACATCATGGACGGCGACGCCACCCGGCGGCGCCGCCCGGCCGTCTGGCAGGCGTACGGCACCGGTCCTGCCGTACTGGCCGGCGACGCCCTCTTCGCGCTCGCGGTCGAGACCCTGGCCGCCGTGCCCGGCGGCCTCGGCGCCGTGCGGCTGCTGTCGGCCGCGCTCGCGGACCTGGTGCACGGCCAGGCGGACGACCTGCTGTTCGCGGCACGGCCCTGGACCGGCGTGTCCGCGCGGGAGTACCGGACGATGGCCGAACGGAAGACGGGTGCGCTGCTGGGGTGCGCCGTCGCCCTCGGCGCCGCGCTCGGCGGCGCTCCCGACACCACGGTGGGCACGCTGGACCGGGCCGGACGCCATCTCGGGGTGGCCTTCCAGCTGGTCGACGACGTGCTCGGGATCTGGGGCGACCCGGCCGTCACCGGCAAGCCCGTGCACGGCGATCTGCGGCAGCGCAAGAAGACGTACCCCGTGCTCGCCGCGCTCGGTTCGCCCGCGGCGCCCCGGCTCGCCCGGCTGCTCGACGAACCGGGCCGGGCCGCCGAGGCGGCCGCGCTGATCGAGGAGGCCGGCGGACGGTCCGCCGCGCTCGCCGAGGCCCACCGGCACACCGCCCGGGCCCAGGCGCTGATCGCCGGGCTGCCGACGGCTCCGGCCGAGCTGCGCGTCCTGCTGGACTTCCTGGTCCGCCGCGACCTCTGAACCGTGTTGACCTGCGCCGGGTCCTCGGGCCAGGGTGCGGGTGGCGCGGTCTCCACCCCCGCGCCGGAAGGGTGAACCGCCTTGATCGGCATCTCGGACATCGAAGCCGCGGCCCAGCGCATCGCCGGGCACGTCGTACGCACGCCCACCGTCCCGAGTCCGGGGCTCACGGAACTGCTCGGCGCCCCGGTCACCGTCAAGCTCGAACTCCTCCAGCGGACGGGGTCGTTCAAGGCGCGCGGTGCCACGGCGAAACTGCTCTCGCTCACCGAGGCAGAACGGGCCGCCGGTGTGGTGGCGGTCAGCGGCGGCAACCACGGCATCGCCCTCGCGGTGATGGCCGCGGCGCTCGACGTGAAGGCCACCGTGGTGATGCCCCGCACGGCGCCCGCGCGGTCGATCGCGCTGGTGGAGGAGGCCGGGGCGTCCGTGCGGCTGACCGACGGGATGGGCTCGGCGTTCGAGCTGGTGACACGGCTGCGGGACGAGGGCCTGACCCTGGTCCACCCCTTCGACGACCCGGTGGTGATCGCCGCGCAGGGCACGGTGGGCCTGGAGTTCGCCGAGGACGCGGACGAACTCACCGACGTGCTCGTGAGCATCGGCGGCGGCGGGCTGATCGCCGGGGTCGCGGCGGCGCTGCGCGCCCGGCGTCCGCACGTACGGGTGTGGGGTGTGGAGACGGAGGGCTCCGAGACGCTGTCCGAGGCGCTCGCGGCGGGCGGCCCGCTGCCGGTCGCGGTGACGTCGATCGTCACGACGCTCAGCGCGCCGTCCGCCTCCCGGCTGACGTACGAGCACGTGGCGGCGCTGGTGGAGGACGTCCTGGTGGTCCCGGACCGGGAGGCCGTGCGCGGCAGTCTGGACCTCGCCGAACACGCCAAGGTGTGGGCCGAGCCCGCCGCCGGCTGTCTGCTTCCCGCCGCCCGGCAGGTCCTCCGGCGGGTGGGCGACGGCGCCCGGCTCGGCCTGGTGGTGTGCGGGGGCAATGTCACCCATCGCGAGATCGCCGAGTGGAGCGACCGCTTCGGGCTGCGCTGAACGCCGGACCGCAGCCGGGCTTCTACCGTCGGTTACCCGCAGGTCGAAGCCCGGCAATCGGGTGCCTTCCCCAAGTCTCCCGCAGGGGGCACCGTTTGAATAAAAGGCAAGAATGGGCTTCGAGTTGCAGATTCTTTGAACACACCCAGGCTGGTCCCGCGTACCTCTGGTCAAGACGAGGCAGGGGTTCCAGCGAGGGATGACGATGGTCAAGGCGCATGTCTCCGCACAGCAGTCGGTCGCCGGCAGGTACCGGCTCCTAGAGGTCGCGGGCCGCGAACCGAACCGCATCATCTGGTACGCGCAGGACGTGCAGGCCGAACGTCCGCGTCTGGTGACCCAGACCATGCTTCCCGACGCCCTCACCGACGACGTGGTGCGCCGGACCACCTCCCGTGTGCTGCGCACCTCCGAGGTCATGGGCGCGCTGCGGCCCGGCCGGGTCGCCATGGTGATCGACGCCTTCGAGGAGGCGGGCGCGCTCTGGACGGTCACCGAGCCGATCGAGGGCACGCCTCTCAGCGAACTGCTGCTCCGCCAGGACTCGGTGGACTTCACCCGGGCCGCCCGGATCACCCTTGAGGTGCTCGACGTGCTGGACGGCGCGCACGGCGAGGGCTACACGCACGGCGAGCTGAGCCCCGGCCAGATCTTCGTCCGTGACAGGGGCCCTGTCGTGATCACCGGGTTCGGCCTCGCCGGGGCGACGCTCGCGCCCCGGGTCACCGCGCCGTCGTACGCCTCGCCGGAGCAGGCCAGGGACGAACGGATCGGTCCGGCGGCCGATCTGTGGGCGCTCGGCGCGATCCTCTACACGATGCTGGAGGGACGGCCGCCGTTCCGGGACCGCGGCCGGGCGGACGCCACGCTCAAGGGCGTGGACCGGCTGCCGCTGCGGACGCCGCTGCGGGCCGGACCGCTGACGCAGGTCGTCCAGGGCCTGCTGCGCAAGGACTCCCGTGAGCGGCTGAGCCGTTCCGTGGTCCGGCAGGCGCTGACGCGGGTACTGGACGACGAACCCGACACGTTCGGCCAGCCCGTGCCCCGGCCGCGCGGCGCGTTCGGAGCGACGCGGGCCTCCGGGTGGAGCAGGACCACGATGATCGGCGGGACCGCGCTGGCCGTGGTGACCGTGTCGGTCGCGGTGCTGGCCGCCACCCGGGGACTCCCGGACGCCGCCCCCTCGGCCGGACCGGCCGCGAGTGCCACCACCACCGCACCGGACCCCGGTGACCGCACGGACCGCAACGCGCCCACCGCCCCGCCCTCCTCGGCCTCCCCGCCCTCCGCCGCGCCCTCCGTCCCGCCGTCGAGGACCGCCCGTCCCTCCTCCTCACCCGTCCCGGGCGGCGCCCTCCCCGCCGGATTCCGCCGCTACACCGCCCCGGAGGGGTTCTCCGTGGCGCTCCCGGACGACTGGAAGCGCATCGGCACCGCCCGGGACGACGGCGCCTACCGGGTCACCTTCGGACCGGGCGGCGACGATGCGCGGACGCTGGCGGTCACTTACAGCACGCAGGCGGGCCCGGACCCGGTCGCGGTGTGGCGGGACGACGTGGAACCGGGACTGGAACAGCAGAACGGCTACCGGCGGATCGGCTCGATCAGGGCCACCACCTACCAGGGACACCGGGCGGCGGACATGGAGTGGCTGACCGGCACGGGCGCCGGGCGGGTGCGGACCTTCGGCCGCGGCTTCCTGCTCGGCGGCGGCCGCAGCTTCTCGCTGCGGATCACGGCCCTCGCGGCCACCTGGGACGACGCCGCCGACACCCTGGCGAGGAGGACGTTCCTCGCCACGTTTGCGCCGATATAGGCTGCCGGTCGGCATCCACGCCGTCCGGCAGCCCGAAGGAGTGTCCTCCGTGACCCTGGCGATCGACCCGACCGAGACGTCCACCGCGTCCCCGGCCCCCCTGTCCGACCTGGTGGCGCGCGATGCCCGGGAGTTCGGGGCGTACGTGCGCACCGGCGGCTGGACGTTCGGGCTGATGGTGGCCCGCAGCGTGCGGCCGGGAGGACAGGGCGCGGACGGGACGCCGAAGGTCTCGGCGAAGGAGTTCGCCGAGCTGGCCGGCTGCTCCCCGGAGCGGGTGATGCGCTACTACAAGGCATGGGACAGGGCCGCGGACGACGGCGTGGTCCCGCAGTTCGAGGCGCTCACCCCGGGCCAGGAGGCCGAACTCCCGGACTCCGACCTGTGGCTTGACTACTACGTCTCCCGCAACGGCGCGGCCTCCGAGCGCGGCACCGCCATCAGCCAGGCCGCCGAGGCCGAGGGCATCCGGCCCACCAAGGCCCTCGAAGTGGCCGAGAACCCGACCGCGTTGCGGGCCGCGATCCTCGCCGACCCCTCCACCGCCCGCGCCGCCCGCTCGGCCCTCCTGGACCGCATCAAGGAGGACCCGGACCTGCAGACAGTGCTCGCCCGTGACGTGGTGCGCACCGCCGACCTCAAGAAGGCGGTCGCCACCGAGAGCCGCTCGGCCGACCGCATCGGGTACGTCCGCCAGATCGCCGAGTCCGGCCAGATCAGGACGCCCGCCGGCCAGACCGTCGACGCCCCCGTCGGACTGCGCCAGGAGGCCGAGCGCCACCTGTCCCTCCTCGACGAGCTGGACGAGGACGAGGACACCGGCGAGTGGGCGACCGAGGCCTACGACACCATGAAGAACCTGGTGGTCGAGACGGTCGAGGCGGACCCGGAACTCCGCGTCCAGGAGAAGCGCACCCGGTTCTACAGCAGCCTGCAGAAGGCGACCAAGGCGTTCGAGGAGCTGACCTTCGACGACGCCCAGGACTTCTACGAGGACGACATGGTGCAGCGCCTGGAGGAACTCCAGCAGGCCATCGGTTCCTGCCTGGCCGCGCTGCGCGGCACCGGCGGCGGATCCGCGGCGGATTCCGCCGTGGATTGAGCGTTTTCCGTGCGAGAGGGGTACTAGAGGGCACCAAGCCGATCGTTCTCGGAGGCCTCTCGCGTGAACCCCATCGTGCACAGGACCCTGGTGGTACAGCTCCGCGCCCACGGGACGGCCCGCTGTCCCGTCCTCGCCCACCTGTCCTACGACCCCGAGGACCCGTTCGCCGTCACCGCGATGTTCACCCTGGACGGCCGGGTGCTCGCCCGGTGGCAGCTGGACCGGGAGATGCTGAACGAGTCCCTGGGAGGACCGGTCGGGGTCGGGGACGTGCGGCTGCGTCCGGTGCGGCAGGGACGCTGGAGGGAAGTGCGGATGGATTTCCTCGGCGATCCCCTGCCCGGCGGCGAACGCCACCACGCGGTGGTGTTCGCCTGGGCACCCGCGCTGGCCTCGTTCCTGAGCGACACGTACATGGCGGTGCCGCCGGGGCGCGAGGAGGTCCGGATGGACGACGTACTCGCGGAGATCCTCGCCACCGGCTGAGTAGGCGTACTCATGCCCGGCTCCCGGCGCCGCGGCCACGATGGGGCTCCCACGACGAGGAGACCGCCATGACCGCAGCACACCCCGCACCGCGCCCCGTTCCGCACCGGGTGCCGCGCCGGGTCCCGCCCGTCCTGCTCGCCGGGGTGGTGGTGGCCGGCATGGCCGTGTCGGCGTGGGGCGCCAGGGACCGCACGACCTGGCTGCTGGAGACCGTGTGGGTACTGGTGGGCCTGCCGCTGGTGGTGCTGTCCTGGCGGCGCTTCCCGCTGACGGGTCTGCTCGCCGGGCTGCTGACCGCGCACGCGCTGGTGCTCGCCGTCGGCGGCCACTACACCTACGCCGAGGTACCGGCCGGCGACTGGGTGCGGGACGCCTTCGGCCTGGACCGCAACCCGTACGACCGCTTCGGCCACCTCATGCAGGGTTTCGTCCCTGCGGTCCTGGTCCGCGAACTGCTCAGCCGCACCTCACCGCTGCGCGGCAGCCGCTGGCTCGCCCCGCTGACGGTGTGCGCGTGCCTCGCCTTCAGCGCCTGCTTCGAGCTGCTGGAGTGGCTGGCCGCGGAGATCGGCGGCCACGGCGCGGACGCCTTCCTGGCCACCCAGGGCGATGTCTGGGACACCCAGTGGGACATGTTCTGCGCGCTGATCGGGGCGACGGTGTCGGTGCTGGTGCTCGGCCGGCCGCACGACCGGCAGCTGCGCGCGCTGGAAGCGGCTCACGGGGCGGTGTGACGGCGCCGGGACCACAGCGGCAGGCCGTACCAGCACACCAGGTACCAGACGACCACGCCCGCGACCACCCAGGTCACCGGGCTGCCGCCGGTGGCCACTCGGAGGATCAGCACCAGGGCGGCGGCCATCGTGGCCAGCAGCAGGAACAGGCCGACCTGGGTCAGTCCGGAGGCCAGCCGGACCGCCTGCGGCTTCACCTTGCGGCCGGAGACCAGCCGGTGCAGGGAGACCGGGCCGATGAGGGCGCCGGTGGCCGCTGCGCCCAGCACGACGGTCACGAGGTAGATCGTGTGGTCCGTGGCGGACAGGCCGGCGTACTTCTGCTGGAAGACCACGGTGAGCAGGAAGCCGAAGAGGATCTGGACGCCGGTCTGGGCGACGCGCACCTCCTGGATGAGGTCGCCCCACATCCGGTCGGCGCGCTCCTCGTCGCTCTCGTCGCGCCCCTGCCGCCGCGCCTGGTCGGTCATGAAGTGCGTGTAACCCCCGGGCCCGTCGTTCAAACGGCACGGGGCGGGAGCCCGCCTCCTGGCGGCGCTCCCGTCCCCGGCGGGTCTACCAGCGGTTCTCGACCTGCTCCTTGATGCGGCGGTCGTACAGGTCGCGGACGGCGGCGACCGTCTCCGCGGGCAGCTCGGGGAGCCTGGCGGCGGCCGCGTTGCCGCAGGCCTGCTCGGCGTTGCGGGCGCCCGGGATCACGGTGGTGACACCCGGCTGCTCGATGATCCAGCGCAGGGCGAGCTGGGCCGGGGTGTACCCCTCGGGGGCGAGCGCGGCGAACTCGGCGGCGGCCTCGACGCCCGTCGTCCAGTCGACGCCGGAGAAGGTCTCGCCCTGGTCGAAGGCCTCGCCGTGCCGGTTGTAGGTGCGGTGGTCGTCGGCCGCGAAGACGGTGTCCTTGGTGTACTTGCCGGACAGCAGACCGGAGGCGAGCGGCACCCGCGCGATGATGCCGACGCCGGCCTCCTGGGCGGCCGGGAGCACCTCGCGCAGCGGCTTCATCCGGAACGGGTTGAGGATGATCTGGACGCTGGCCACGCCCGGCCGGGCGATGGCGGTGAGCGCCTCCGCGCAGGTCTCGACGCTGACGCCGTAGGCGGCGATGCGCTCCTCCTCGACGAGGGTGTCGAGGGCGTCGAACACCTCGTCGGAGGAGTAGACCGGGGTGGGCGGGCAGTGCAGCTGCACGAGGTCCAGGCGGTCCACGCCGAGGTTGCGGCGGGACCGGTCGTTCCACGCGCGGAAGTTGTCCAGGACGTAGTTCTCCGGGATCTGGTCGACCCGGCGGCCCATCTTGGTGGCCACCATCACGTGCAGGTCGGGCCTGCCGCGCAGGAAGGCGGCGACGGTCTGCTCGCTGCGCCCGTCGCCGTAGACGTCGGCGGTGTCGAAGAAGGTCACCCCCGACTCGGCCGCGGCCTCCAGCACGGCCAGGGCCTCCTTGTCGTCCACCTCGCCCCAGTCCGCGCCCAGCTGCCATGTGCCGAGCCCGACGACCGACGCCCACTGCCGCGACCTGCCGATTACACGTTCGTCCATGGCGCCAGTGTGTCACCCGCCGCCGACAACGGTGTCAGGGGTGTCCCCCGGGCGCGGGCCGGCCGGGGCCGGGCTCCGCCGCCGGCCGCGGGGCCACCGGCCGGCCCGGCACCGGGTCAGGGTGTCAACTGGGCCTGGACGGCGGGTCCGCAGCGGTCGACGAGGTCGTCCACGGCGGAGTCCCGCAGCCGCGGGCCGCGGGCGATGCCGTACATCACGCCGAGGCCGATGAGCTGCGCGACGGCGAGTTCGGCGCGCAGCGGGGCGTCCGGGCCGGTGAGCCGGGCGGCCACGCGGTCGACGACCTGGGCGCGGAAGTTCGCGCGCAGCACGTCCCCGTGGTCGCCGTGCAGCGGGGCGAAGACGATCCGCAGCAGCGGGTCGGCGCCCCGGTCGCGCTGGCCCTCCAGGACGTGCCGGACCATGTGCCGGCCGAGGTCGTCCAGGGGTGCGTCCAGCAGGGCGGCCGCGTCGGTGTCGAAGGACATCACGCGGGCGAACAGGCCGTCCTTGTTGCCGAAGTACTTCAGGATCAGCGGTGCGCTGACCCCGGCGCGTTCGGCGACGTCCTTGAGGGTGATGTCGGCGTGCGCGTGCCGGGCGAGGAGGTGGCGGGCGGCCTTCAGGATCGCCGCCCTGGTGGCCTCCGCGTCCCGGCGGGCGGGCGCGTGGGCGGTGCCGGGCTCGGCGTCGGGTCGGGTGTTCACGGCACTCATGCTCCCTCCAGCGCGTTGTCGCGGGCGCCCCGGGTGCCGCCGCGGACCGGCGGGGCGTCGTCCGTGGCCTTGTCGCCGGGGATGGACAGGGCGGCCGCGGCGGCGACGAGCGCGATGACACCGGCCATCGTGAAGGACAGCAGGTAGCCGTGGAGCGTGGGCGCCTGGGCGCCGCCGACGAGGCTGGTGTGGTGGGTGAGGACGGCGGCCACGGCGGCGCTGGAGGTGGCCTGGCCGACGGTGCGCATGAGGACGTTCACGCCGTTGGCGGAGGCGGTCTGGCTCGCCGGGACGGCCCGCAGGATCAGCGTGGGCAGCGCCGAGTAGGCCAGCGTGGTGCCGGTGGCGACGACGGTGGCGCCCAGGATGATCAGCCACAGGTCGCGGCTGTCGGCGATGCGCACCACGTATCCGCAGGCGATGACCCCGGCGCCGAGGGCGAGGGTGACGCGCGGGCCGCGGGAGGCGGAGATCCGGGCGGAGAGCGGCGAGAACAGCAGCATGGTCACGCCGCCGGGGAGCAGGCACAGGCCGGTGGCGACGATGGACAGTCCGAGGCCGTAGCCGGTCGCCTTCGGCGCCTGTACCAGCTGGGCGGTGACCAGGGAGTTGGCGTAGAAGGCGAAGCCGGTGAGCAGGGCGGCCACGTGGGAGAGGCCGACCCGGGGCCGGGTCACCAGGTGCAGGTCGACCAGCGGCTGCGCGGTGCGCAGCTGCTGCCACCACCACAGGGCCAGGACGAGGACGGCGGCGGCGAACAGGGCGAGCACCCGCGGGCTGCCCCAGCCCCACTGGCCGCCCTGGGAGACGCCGAGCAGCAGGCAGGTCAGCCCGACGGCCAGCCCGAGCGTGCCGAGCACGTCGAACCGGCCGGGCGCGCGCACCGGTGACTCCCGGACCGCCCACCACACGCCCGCCACGCCCACCGCTCCGAGGAGGCCGGTCAGCCAGAACATGGTGTGCCAGTCGTAGTACTGCACCACCAGCGCGGCGAGCGGCAGGCCCAGCGCGGCGCCGATGCCGACGGTGGAGCTCATCAGCGCCACCGCCGAGCCGCGCCGCTCGGGCGGCAGTTCGTCGCGCAGGATGCTGATCGACAGCGGTACGACGGAGGCGGCGGCGCCCTGGAGGGCGCGGGCGACGATGAGCACCGTGATGTCGGACGACAGGGCGCACATCACGGAGCCCACGGTCATCAGCGCGAGGGCTCCGGTGAGCACCCGGCGCTTGCCGTACATGTCACCGGCCCGGCCGAGCACCGGGGTCAGCACGGCCCCGGCGAGCAGGGTCGCGGTGACCGTCCAGGAGACGGTGCCGGCCGAGGAGTGGGTGAGCCGGGGCAGATCGGGGAGCAGGGGGACGACGACCGTCTGCATGACGGCCATCAGGATCCCGCCGAAGGCCAGCACCGGGATGGTCAGCCGCTGCCGCAGCGCGGGCGGTGCGGCGGGCGAGCCCGAGGGGCCGGCTGTCGGGGCGGGGTGGTCCATCGGCGCTCCTGCGTACGGCACAGATATGGAGGTGAATACCAATTCACCCTATCGAGTGAATGGTCTTTCACCAACTCGTGCCGCCGCCAAGGGCGTCTACGGCCGGGTGTGCAGGGCGCGCGCCGCTCGCGGCCCGAGCCACCTCTTGAGCCGGCGCAGCACCTCCAGCCGCCCGGCCGCCTTGTCGATGCCGTAGTAGAGCTGCGGCGGCACGTAGGGCAGCAGCGGCGAGTGACGCTGGCCGAGCAGGGCGAACATGCGGTGCGCGGGCAGGTCGATGTAGCGGGGCAGGTTCTCGTACCACTGGGCGCTGAGCCGGGCGGCGCTCTGGGCGGAGACCAGTTCGGCGCGCCGCCGCCGCTCGTAGGCGGCGAGGGCCTGCGGTACGGCGCCGTGCTCGCGCAGGGCGTCGGCGAGGCACATCGCGTCCTCCAGGGCGAGGGTGGTGCCGGCGCCGATGGAGTAGTGGGTGGTGTGGGCGGCGTCGCCGAGCAGGACGAGGTTGCCGTGGTGCCAGGTGCGGTTGGTGAGGGTGCGGAAGGTGGGCCAGACGGTGGCGGAGGATCCGCCGATCAGCGGCCTGCCGTCCAGGATGTCGGCGAACAGCTTCTCCAGCAGGGCCAGTTGGTCGGCCTCGGGCAGGGTGTCGAGGCCGAGGCCGGTGAGGGTCGCGGGGGCGCACTCGATGACGCAGGTGCTGTGCCCGTCGTCGTAGGGGTAGCCGTAGCACCAGACCCAGCCGTGGTCGGTCTCGGCGAAGGCGAAGGTGAAGGAGTCGAAGACCTTGGTGGTGCCGAGCCAGACGTAGTGGTTGCGGCCCTCGCTGACCTCGGCTCCGAGGTCGGCGGCGTGCCGGGTGCGCAGGGCGCTGTGGATGCCGTCGGCGGCCACCACCAGGTCGGCGTCGGGGAGGTCGTCGGGCGTGATCTCGCTCTCGAACTCCAGCCGCACGCCGAGGGACCGGGCGCGGGCGGCGAGGATCGCGAGGAGGCGGTGGCGGCCGATGCCGTGGCCCGGGTCGCCGGGCCGGCGGGTGACCTGGTCGCGGACATGGGCGACCCCCTGGTGCCAGCGCACCGAGCTCTCCTCGACGGCGCGCGCCGACTCCGGGTCGTACGCGTGCAGCCGGTCCATCAGGGCCCGCCAGTAGGTGACGCCCCACCCGTAGGTCGAGCCCTCCGGGTTGCGTTCGTGGACGGTGATGTCGTGGGACGGATCCTGCCTCTTGAGCAGGATCGCTAGATACAGGCCTGCGGGCCCGCCTCCGACGCAGACGACCTTCACACGCACCCCTGGATGTCACCGAAAGTGGTCGATTGGCCTCGCAGGGTAGCAGCGCGGACGGGCTCGGCCGGGCTTTCGAATCGCGCCAGATTGACGGCGTGAGCCACACCACCCGGACGCCGGGTCCGCGCGAAAGATCGCCGGAAACCCCCTCACCCCGGCAAGGAATTCCCCGTTCCGGTACCGGCCGGTCGACATCCAAAGCAAGATCATCTTAGTTCAAGCTTGTATGACATGTAGTCAATTGTCCTGATCGCAGCCAACCCGATCCGGGCGATTTCTCCCGCCCGGAAACCGGCGGATAGGCATACGGAGTCATCACCCGCACCCAGCACAGGAGCATCCGTATGCCCGAACTGACCCGCCGCCGCGCGCTCACCGCCGCGGCCGCCCTCGCCGCCGCGGCCGGCGCCACCACCCTCACGGCCGCCGGCGCCTCGGCCGCACCTCACCCGCGGGAGGGAGCGCTCGAACCCTTCGACGAGGTCTACAAGGGCCGCCGGATACAGGGCCGTCCGTCGGACGCGGACGACATGAGCGGGATGGGGGGCATGGCGGGCATGGGCGGTCACCACCACGGCCACGGCACCGGATACGCGGTGTTCGTGGACGGTGTGGAGCTGCACGTGATGCGCAACGCGGACGGCAGCTGGATCAGCGTGGTCAGCCATTACCAGCCGGTGCGCACCCCGCGCGCGGTCGCCCGCGCCGCGGTGGACGAGTTGCAGGGCGCCCCGCTGCTGCCGTTCCCCGCCAACTGACAGCCCCCGCAAGGAATTCCGGAGCTCCGAAGATCATGACCGTACGCAAGAACCAGGCCGCCCTGTCCACCGACGAGAAGCGGCGGTTCGTCGCCGCCGTCATCGCCCTGAAGCGCAGCGGGCGTTACGACGACTTCGTGCGCACGCACAACGCCTTCATCATGTCCGACACCGACGACTCGGAGCGCACCGGCCATCGTTCGCCGTCGTTCCTGCCCTGGCACCGCAGATTCCTGCTCGACTTCGAGCGGGCGCTCCAGTCGGTGGACTCCTCGGTGGCGCTCCCCTACTGGGACTGGAGCACCGACCGCACCGTCCGTGCCGCACTGTGGGCACCGGACTTCCTCGGCGGCACCGGGCGCGCCTCCGACGGGCGGGTCATGGACGGACCGTTCGCCGCGGCGGGCGGCAACTGGCCGCTCGACGTCCGGGTGGACGGCCGTACATACCTGCGCAGGTCGCTCGGGACCGGCGTGCGCGAGCTGCCCACCCGGGCCGAGGTCGAATCGGTGCTCGCCATGGCGACCTACGACATGGCCCCCTGGAACAGCGCCTCGGACGGCTTCCGGAACCATCTGGAGGGCTGGCGCGGGGTCAACCTGCACAACCGGGTCCATGTGTGGGTCGGCGGTCAGATGGCCACCGGGGTCTCCCCCAACGACCCGGTGTTCTGGCTGCACCACGCCTTCATCGACAAGCTGTGGGCCGAGTGGCAGCGCCGGCATCCACAGGCCGCCTACCTGCCGGGCGGCGGCACCCCGGACGTCGTCGACCTGAACGAGACGATGAAGCCGTGGAACGACGTGCGGCCGGCCGACCTGCTCGACCACACGCGGTTCTACACGTTCGACGTCTGACGGCACTCCGGGTGGCCCCAGCCCTGCCCGTTCTTCGCGATCTGCTCGCCCGCCGCGTAGGAGCGGCCGCACAGGCAGCGGCCGGGGAACTTGGCCTTGATGGTGCGCGCCGCGCCGCCGCCGGCGGCGCTCTTGCGGGGCGCCGCCTTGCGGCGCGGCGCCCCGGCGGGGGCGGCGGAGACCGGCGAAGGCGGCGGCACCGGGGAACCCAGGTCGCTGCCCGCGGCCTCCTGGGCCGTCGCCGCCTGACTGGCCGCGCGGTCGGCGAAGTCGTTCAGCGGGTCGCCGTCCACCTGGTGGGCGGGGACGTACCGGAAGTCGACCGACCGGCCGTCGAGGAGTTCGTCGATGCGCACGACGAGGTCCTGGTTGGCGACCGGCTTGCCCGCCGCGGTCTTCCAGCCGTTGCGCTTCCAGCCGGGCAGCCAGGTGGTGACCGCCTTCATGGCGTACTGCGAGTCCATCCGCACTTCCAGCGGCACGTCCGGGGCGACGGCCGTCAGCAGCCGCTCCAGCGCGGTCAGTTCGGCCACGTTGTTGGTGGCCTTGCCGAGCGGACCGGCCTCCCAGCGGGCCGGAGTCGCCGCGTCGTCGGACACCACCCACGCCCAGCCGGCCGGTCCGGGGTTTCCCTTAGAAGCCCCGTCGCACGCGGCCACCACTCGTTCACGCATGGCCCCGATCATGCCACGGCCGGACCCGGTCACCCGGCCGAGGTCCGGGCTCCGCCCTGGTCAGACGTCCTTGACCGGGGGCTGCTCACCCTCGGTGGTGGTGATGTCGATCACGGAGAAGTGCGCCCCCTGCGGATCGGTGAGCGCCGCGAACCTGCCGAACGGGCTGCTCATCGGGCCGAACCGCAGCACCGCGCCCCGCTCGACGGCTTGGGCGACCGCCTGGTCGCAGTCGGCGACGGTGAAGTAGACGTTGATGTACGAGGGCACCTCGGGCGGGAACTCGTCGCTCATCGCCATCCGGCCGAGGACCGTGTTCCCGCCCACGTCGAACATCCGGAAGTCGACGTGGGCGTCCTCGACCTGCCGGGCCGTGTAGGAGAAGAGCGTGGTGAAGAAGGCGTCGGCCTTCTCCGGCTCGCGGGTGAAGACCTCCGCCCAGCAGTAGGCGCCGGGCACCGCCGTGGCCTCGAAGCCCTCGTGGACGCCGCCCTGCCAGATGCCGAACACCGCGCCGCTCGGCTCACGCGCCAGGCACATCGTGCCGAAGTCGCCGACCCGCATCGGCTCCATCAGCACCTCGCCGCCGGCGTCGCGGATCCGCTCGGCGAGGGCCGCCGCGTCCGGCGAGGCGAAGTACAGACACCACTGCGACTGGCCCTCCTGTCCGGGCATGGGCGGGACGACGGCGGCCACGGCCCTGCCGTTCGCGTAGGCCTGGGTGTAGTTGCCGTACTCCGACGACGACTCGCCGAACGTCCAGCCGAGGACCTCGCCGTAGAAGCTCTTGGCGCCCTCCAGGTCGCTGAACATCGCGTCGACCCAGCAGGGGGTTCCCTCAGGTTGTACCGGCATGGCCGCGGCCTTTCCGATCGCACGGATTCTCCCGTTTCCTCACGCTAGCCACCGGCCCGACCGCCCGCGCGCCGAACGCCGGACTCCGGCGGAGACTGGGAAGGACGACCGGGCGGCTTCGGCGGAGGCGACGCGACATGGCGGACATGATGCGGGCGTGGACGGTGACGCGGCCCGGACCGGTCGAGGAGGACCCGCTCCGCCTCACCGAGCGTCCGGTGCCGGTGCCCGGAGCAGGCGAGCTGCTGGTCAGGGTGGCCGCCTGCGGGGTGTGCCGGACCGATCTGCACGTCACGGAGGGCGACCTGCCGGTGCACCGGTCCGGGGTGACGCCGGGACACGAGGTGGTCGGCGTGGTCGCGGGCCTGGGGCCCGGGGTCGCGGACTTCTCGACGGGCGACCGGGTCGGGGTGGCCTGGCTGCGGCGCACGGACGGGACGTGCGCCTACTGCCGGCGCGGCGCCGAGAACCTCTGCCCCCGCTCCGAGTACACCGGCTGGGACGCGGACGGCGGCTACGCGGAGTACACGACGGTCCCGGAGGACTTCGCCTACCGGCTGCCCGGCGCCGTCGACGACGTGGCGCCGGCGCCGCTGCTGTGCGCCGGGATCATCGGCTACCGCGCGCTGCGCCGGTCCGCGCCGCCGCCCGGCGCCCGCGTCGGCCTGTACGGCTTCGGCGGCAGCGCCCACCTCTGCGCGCAGGTGGCGCTCGCGGAGGGCGCCACCGTGCACGTGCTGACGAGGGGCGCCGAGGCCCGGCGGCTGGCCCTGGAGCTGGGCGCGGCCTCGGCCCGGGACGTCACCGACGCGCCGCCCGAACCGCTGGACAGCGCCGTGCTGTTCGCCCCGGTCGGCGATCTGGTGCCGGTCGCGCTGCGCGCGCTGGACCGGGGCGGGGTGCTGGCGGTGGCCGGCATCCACCTCAGCGACGTACCGCCGCTGAACTACGAGCGGGAGCTGTTCTACGAGCGGGAGCTGCGCAGTGTCACCTCCAACACCCGTGCCGACGGCCGGGAGTTCCTGGCGCTGGCCGAGCGCCACCAGGTGCGCGCGACCACACACGCCTACCCGCTGTCGGAGGCTCCGCGAGCCCTGCGGGACCTGAAGGCCGGGCGCTTCGACGGTGCCGCGGTGCTGGTCAACGATCTTTCCTGAGTCCAATCCACGCCGGACCCGGGCACCGGAGCGGATCACCGGCGCGCGATCAAGGAACGCGACCTTTTCCGCCCCTGACACCGGGTTTGCGCAACTAAGGCGCGCAACCGCCCCTTTCACGCCGTATCCCTAGATCACCACGGCTGTTTGGCTGGTCCTCGCGCAGCGCCACCTCGCACACCACCGACCCTCCGGGTCACCTCTGTTCGCCTCTCTGCTGGAGGGAATGTGTCCACACCGGACAGCGTCATCGGCTCCGCCGTCGACGAGCCCGAGCCGGATCCGGCCACCGCAGCCGAGCTCACCAGTCTGAGCACCCGGGCCGCGCGGCAGCTCACCACGACCACCAAGTCCGAACCGCAGATGCAGGCCATCACCTCGCGATGGCTGCTGAGGACACTGCCGTGGGTGGACGTCAAAGGCGGCGCCTACCGGGTCAACCGCCGTCTCCAACTGCGCACCGGACGCGGCCGGGTGAGCTTCGAGCAGAACGGCGGGGACGACATCCGGGTCATCCCGGCGACGCTCACCGAACTGCCGGTGCTGCGCGGCTACGACGACCTGGACGCGCTGACCCAGATCGCCGAGCGGTTCCAGGCCCGCGAAGTGCGGGCCGGGCAGGTGCTGTTCGAGGCCGGGCAGCCGGTCACCGAGACCTACCTGGTGGTGCACGGCCGGTTCATCCGGTTCGCGGCCGGCAAGTACGGCGAGGAGGAGGTCGTCGGAGTCGTCTCCGACGGCGACCAGATGGGCGACGAGGCGGTCGGCCAGACCGACCCGCTCTGGCTGACCTCGGTCCGGGCCGAGACCGCCGGCGTGGTCCTGGCGCTGCCGTGGACGGTCGTCGAGGAGGTCATGGACCGGGTGCCGTCGCTGGGCGCGCACCTGCGGGCCTACGTGGACCGGCAGCGGCTGCCGATGAACCGCAAGGGCGAGGCCGAGGTGCCGGTTCAGGCCGGCCACCGGGGCGAGCCGACCCTGCGGGGCGGCTTCGTGGACTACGACCTGGCGCCCCGCGAGTACGAGTTGTCGCTCACCCAGACCGTGCTGCGGGTGCACTCCCGGGTCGCCGACCTCTACAACGACCCGATGGACCAGACCCAGCAGCAGCTGCGCCTCACGGTCGAGGAGATCCGTGAGCGCCAGGAGTGGGAGCTGGTCAACAACCGCGATTTCGGCCTGCTCCACAACATCGACTACGGGCAGCGGATCAGCTCCTTCACCGGCCCGCCGACCCCGGACGACATGGACGAGCTGATCTCCATGCGCCGCAAGACCAAGGTGATCCTCGCCCATCCCAAGGCGATCGCGGCGTTCTTCCGGCAGTGCAACCGGCGCGGACTGGTGCCTCCCAGCGCGACCGTGGACGGCCACGAGATCCCGGCCTGGCGCGGCGTCCCCATCTATCCGTGCAGCAAGATCCCGATCAGCGACGACCACACCACCAGCATCATCGCGCTGCGCACCGGAGAGGCCGACCAGGGGGTCGTCGGCCTCTACCAGACCGGCATCCCGGAGGAGTTCCAGCCCGGCCTGAACGTCCGCTTCATGGGCGTCAACGAACAGGCCATCGTCAACTACCTGGTCACCGCCTACTACTCGCTGGCCATCCTGGTCCCCGACGCGGCCGGGATCCTGGAGAACGTCCAGCTCGGCCGCACCGCCGACTGACGGCCTGGAGCACAGTCACCATGACCACACCCACCACCTCCTACGTCCTGCCCGGACCGCCGAGCCTCGCGCGGAGCCTGCGTCCGGCCCGGCGCACCGGAGCGGTCCCCGGGCTGCACTACCGGCCGGCCGTGCCCGCCGATCCCGCCAAGGCCGCCGAGCTCGACCGGCGCCTCGAGGCCTGGGCCCGCGAGTTCGACCTGTTTCCCGAGGCCTGGAAAGGGGACTTCTCGGGCTTCCAGTTCGGCCGGGCCGTCGCCCTCCAGCACCCGGGCGGTCTCGACCTGGACCGGCTGACCGTCGCCGGCAAGCTGCTGCTGGCCGAGAACATCGTCGACTCCTGCTACTGCGAGGAGGACGAAGGGCGCGGCGGCTCCCGGCGCGGCCTGGGCGGTCCGCTGATCATCGCCCAGTCGGCGCTCGACCCCTACCACGGCGTCCCGGAGATGGAGGAGGAGTGGCGCGAGGGCATCGGCGCCGACGGCCCGCTGCGCTCGTACCGCCTCGCCCTCGCCGACTTCGCGGAGTTCGCCACTCCCAGCCAGACCGACCGGTTCGTGCACGACGTCGCCCGGCTGCACCTCGGGTACCTGGGCGAGGCCGCCTGGATGGAGACCGGGTACATGCCGCGGGTCTGGGAGTACCTGGTGATGCGGCAGTTCAACAACTTCCGGCCGTGTCTGTCGATCGTGGACGCGGTGGACGGCTACGAACTGCCGGAGCCGCTGTACGCCCGCCCGGAGATCCAGCGGATCACGGCGCTGGCCTGCAACGCGACCACGATCGTCAACGACCTGTACTCCTTCACCAAGGAGCTGGCGAGCGACCCGGACCACCTCAACCTGCCGCAGGTGGTGGCCGCCAACGACCGGCGCGGGCTGAAGGCGGCGTATCTGAAGTCCGTCGACATCCACAACCGGATCATGGCCGCCTTCGAGGAGGAGTCGGCCGCCCTGGCCGCCGGCTCGCCACTGGTCGCGCGGTACGCGGAGGGCCTGGCCGCCTGGGTCTCGGGCAACCACGAATGGCACGCCACCAACAGCAACCGCTACCACCTGCCCGACTACTGGTAGCGGCGAGCACATCCGAACCACCGTCAGCAACACGTCGAGGAGCAACTGTTGACCACCGCCCCTGTCGCTCGGAAGACCACCACGTCAGCACCGGTGCCCACCCAGTCCAGGTACCAGAACAGCGTCGCGGAGTACTGGAACGCCGAGGAGAACCCGGTCAACCTGGAACTCGGAAGGATCGACGACCTCTACCACCACCACTACGGCATCGGTGAGGCCGACTGGTCGGTGCTCGACGAGCCCGACCCCGAACTGCGCAAGGAACGGGTCACCGGCGAACTGCACCGGCTGGAACACGCGCAGGCCGAACTGCTCGCCGGCCACCTCGGCCCGCTCACCCCGGACGACCGGGTCTTCGACGCCGGCTGCGGCCGGGGCGGCGGCAGCATCGTGGCGAACCTGCGCTACGGCTGCCACTGCGACGGCGTGACCATCTCCGCCAAGCAGGCCGAGTTCGCCAACGGCATGGCCCGCAAGCGGGAGGTCGCCGACAAGGTCCGCTACCACCACCGGAACATGCTGGACACCGGGTTCGAGACCGGCGCGTACGCGGCCTCGTGGAACAACGAGTCCACCATGTACGTCGAGCTGGAGCTGCTCTTCGCCGAGCACGCCCGGCTGCTGCGCCGCGGCGGCCGCTACGTCACGATCACCGGCTGCTACAACAACACCTACGGGCAGGCGTCCCGCGAGGTGTCGCTGATCAACGCCCACTACATCTGTGACATCCACCCGAGGTCGGAGTACTTCCGGGCGATGGCGAACAACCGGCTGGTGCCGGTCCACGTGGAGGACCTCACCGAGGCGGCCATCCCGTACTGGGAACTGCGCAAGCAGGCCGACCACCTGGTGACGGGCGTCGAGGATCCCTTCCTCACCGCGTACAAGAACGGCAGCTTCCAGTACCTGCTGATCGTGGCCGACCGGGTCTGACCCGGCACGGTCCCCGCGCGGGGCGGAGTCCGAGGACGCCGCCCCGCGTCCGCGCGCCGGTCACTCGCCCGCGTGCGCCTTCGTCAGGGCGGCGATGTCCAGTTTGCCCATCGCGTACATCGCCCGCGCGGTGCGGGCCGCCCGCTCCTGGTCGGCGTCACAGATCATCTCGACGAGTCCGTCCGGGACCACCTGCCAGGACACGCCGTACTTGTCCTTGAGCCAGCCGCACGGTCCGGGCTCGCCGCCGTCCTCGGTGAGCCTGGCCCAGTAGTGGTCGACCTCCTCCTGGCCGTCGCAGTGGACCTGGAAGGAGACCGCCTCGTTGAACGTGAAGTCGGGTCCCCCGTTGACGGCGACGAACCTCTGGCCGTTGGCGGTGAATTCGACGGTGACGACCGATCCGGCCCGGCCCGGTCCGGCCTCGGTGTAGTGGCCGATCCGTCCGATGCCGGAGTTCTTGAACACCGACACGTAGTAGTGGGCGGCCTCCTCGGCCTGGCCGTCGAACCAGAGACACGTGGTGAAACCGTCGGTGGTCATGGACACCTCCTGGAGCGTGGAACAGGGTCATCCGTACCGACCCCCGTACGGCGGGAAACTCATCGCCGACCGCCACCCCGGCGCCCAGGGCATGGTGCGAATGTCCCGCCTGACGCCGCGCGGCACGCCCTCCGGGTGATCGACGGGACTTTCGCACCACGCCTAGCATGACCGACCATGATCTCTTCGCCGGCCGTCGAACCGTTCCGCGTCTCGGTCCCCCAGAGCGACCTGGACGACCTCCACGACCGTCTGGACCGCACCCGCTGGCCGGCCGAGCTGCCGGGCGCGGGCTGGGAGTACGGCGTCCCGACGGCGTACCTGCGGGACCTCGCGCACTACTGGCGGCACACGTACGACTGGCGGGCGGCCGAGGCGCTGCTGAACTCGTGGCCCCAGTTCACGACGGTGATCGACGGGGCCCGCGTGCACTTCGCGCACATCCGCTCGCCCGAGCCGGACGCCACCCCGCTGGTGATCACCCATGGCTGGCCAGGCTCGATCGTGGAGTTCCTCGACGTGGTGGGACCGCTCACGGACCCCGCGGCCCACGGCGGGGATCCGGCCGACGCCTTCCACGTGGTGGTGCCGAGCGTCCCCGGTTTCGGGTTCTCCGGTCCGACCACGGCACCCGGCTGGGAGGCCGGCCGGGTCGCGGACGCCTGGGCGGAGCTGATGGGCCGGCTGGGCTACGAGCGGTTCGGCGCGCAGGGCGGTGACTGGGGTGCGGCGATCTCCCGTGAGCTGGGCCGCGCCCATCCCGGCCGGGTGATCGGTGTGCACCTGAACCTGCTGCCGGGCGCGCAGCAGGCCACCGAGCCCACCGCCGAGGAGCTGGCCGCGCTCGATCCCGAGGAGCGGGCGCACACCCTCGACTCGTGGCGCCGCTGGGCCGCCTGGTCCCGGGAGAGCACGGGCTACGCGGTCCTGCAGAGCAGCCGCCCGCACACCCCCGGCTACGCGCTCACGGACTCACCGGTGGGACAGCTCGCCTGGATCGTCGAGAAGTTCCAGGAGTGGACGGACTCCGCGGAGCTGCCGGAGGAGGCGGTGGACCGGGACCGGATGCTCACCGACGTGATGCTGTACTGGCTGACCGGTACGGCCGCCTCGTCCGCCCGCATCTACTGGGAACGGGCGCACGCCACCGGCTCCCGCGCCACCGCGCCCTCCCGGCCCTCCACGGCGCCGACCGCCCTCGCCCTGTTCCCGGCCGAACCCCACCGTCCGCTGCGGCACAAGGCCGACCGCACGGAGAACATCGTGCGCTGGACGGAGTTCGACCGGGGCGGGCACTTCCCGGCGATGGAGGAGCCGGACCTGCTGGTGGGCGACGTCCGGGCGTTCTTCCGGCAGCTGCGGGAGCAGGGCGTTCGCTGAACCGCCGTCAGGCGGCCAGGCACAGGGCGTTGCGGGGACCGCGCACGGTCCGGCCCGGGGCGGTGCGACGGGAGAACTCGGAGTGGACCCGGGACACCAGGCTCCCGAGGTCGAGCCCGAGGGCGTGCGCGGCGGCCGCGAGGACCTCGGAGGAGGCCTCCTTGCGGCCGCGTTCGATCTCGGACAGGTAGGGCATGGAGATCCGGGCGCTCTCCGCGACGTCCTTGAGGGTGCGCTCCTGGTCCAGCCGTTCGCGGCGCAGGACGTCTCCGACCAGGTCGCGCCAGAGGGGTTCCCTGGTCTGCGGGACGGGCGCGCGGGGGCTCGGCGGGACGGCGGGCGCGGGGTTCGGCGGTTGGCTGCTCACTCCGACAGCCTAAAAGCAGTGGCCCGCCGCGGCGGCGGATCGGCATGCTGCCGGGCGTGGAGGCGATCGAGTTCATGGGAACGGGACCGGAGCTGCGGGACACCTTCGACCAGGACGCGGAACGGTACCTGCGCGCGCGGCCGCGTTATCCGTCGTCCCTGGTCGAGGAGATGGTGCGGGTCACGGGCGCGGGCCCCGGGGTGCGGGTGCTGGAGATCGCTCCGGGCACCGGGCAGCTCACCGTGGACCTCGCCGCTACCGGGTGTGCCGTGACGGCCGTGGAGCTGGGGCCGTCGCTGGCGGCGGTGGCCCGCCGGGAGCTGGCCGCGTTCCCCGCCGTGGACGTCGTGACGGCGGACTTCGAGACGTGGGAGCCGCCGCCGGAGCCGTTCGACGCGGTGGTGTGCGCGACGGCGTTCCACTGGATCGACCCGGCGGTCCGGGTGCCCGCCGCGGCCCGCGCGCTGCGCGCCGGCGGACTGCTCGCCGTCGTCACCACGCACCACGTGGCGGGCGGCACGGAGGACTTCTTCGCCGACGTGCAGGCGTGCTACGAGCGCTGGGATCCGGCGACCCCGCCGGGGCTGCGGCAGACCCCGGAGTCGGAGATCGTCCCCGACACGGCCGAGTTCGGCGACTCCCCGCATTTCACCGGCGTCACCGTGCACGGCCACGCCCAGGAGATCACCTACACCACCGAGGCCTACCTGGACGTCCTGCTCACCTACTCCAACCACCGGCTGCTGCCCGAGGACGCCCGGCAGGGTCTGCTGGACTGCGTCCGCGACCTCGTCGACTCGCGGTACGGCGGTGTGGTCGTCAAGCGGTACCTGCACGAGCTGATCACGGCCGTACGCGTCGGAGAGTGAGGAGCCGTGGACCTGCCGTCACCAAAAAAATTTCCGCCGGACGCGTAATCGGGGTGCATGCGACGCGTCATCGCGGGTAGCCGAGCCGTCAAGCACGCATGGGATGTCCGATAGCGGGTACCCGCGCCAGCGCGATCAACTGGACAAGGCCGGCACGACACAGGCCGAAGAGGCACACGCCGTACCGTGACTTTCGTGGGGAGAGGCAATGACAACCGGGATCCGGTCGGAAGCAGTGAGCACGGAGAAGTCCGTCGAGGAGCACTCGGCGGCAGGAGTAGTGCTGCCCGGAATCAAGGACCCCAAGACCATCGCCCCGCGGGACGCGCGCGAGCTGTCGCGCCAGTTCTTCCAGCGGATCACCGAGCTGGAGGAAGGCACCCAGGAATTCCAGTACGCCCGCAACACCCTCATTGAGATGAACATGTCGCTGGTGCGGTTCGCGGCCGGACGGTTCCGCAACCGCGGCGACGACATGGAGGACATCGTTCAGACCGGGATGATCGGCCTGATCAAGGCCATCGACCGGTTCGAGCTGTCGCGCGAGGTCGAGTTCACCTCCTTCGCGCTGCCGTACATCGTGGGCGAGATCAAGCGGTTCTTCCGCGACACCACCTGGGCCGTGCACGTGCCGCGCCGGCTGCAGGAGCTGCGCGTCGAGCTGGCCAAGGCGCGCGAGGAACTCTCCAGCCGCCTCGACCGGGACCCGACGGTCGCCGAGCTCGCCACGCTGATGAACCTGTCCGAGGCCGAGGTGGTCGAGGGCCAGCTGGCCTCCAACGGCTACAACTCCTCCTCGCTGGACGCCGCGCTCACCGGCGACGGCCCCGAGGACGGCGAGTCGGTGCTCGCCGACTTCATCGGCGTCGAGGAGGACGGGCTGCGGCTCGTCGAGGACTTCCAGTCGTTGGCCCCGCTCATGGCCGAGCTGAGCGAACGGGACCGGGAGATCATCCACCTCCGGTTCGTGGAGGAGGCCACCCAGGCGGAGATCGGTGAGCGGCTCGGCTGCTCCCAGATGCACGTCTCCCGCCTCATCAAGCGGATCATCGCGCGTCTGCGGCAGGGGATGCTCGGCGAACTCGGCTGCGCCTGAGACGGCGGACTCACGGGTGCCGCCCCGCACCGGCGCGTGGGGTGGCACCCGTGGTGTTCGTGAAGCTCTCCGGTCTTCTCCGGTCTCGGTGCTCTTGGTTTCCCGGGGCGTGTCGGGACGCCTGACACCCGGGCCCAGACCTGACGCCCGGGCTCGCGCGGAGTTCCCCGGACGGAAGTCCCTCGTGGTGCGGCTCAGCGGACGAGCGGTACCAGCGCGCGGACGCGCTTGCCGACCGGCACCCGCTCGGCGGTGACCTCCGCGGCCAGGGCGTGCACGATCTCCAGACCGTGCCGGCCGACCCGCTGGGGATCCCTCGGGAACCGGCGGGGCAGCGCGGCGCTGCTGTCGTAGACCGAGACCAGGACCGCGCTGTCCGTACCCTCCAGTTCGAGGATGTACGGCCCGTTGCTGTGCCGGTCCGCGTTCGTGATCAGCTCGCTCACCACCAGGAGCAGCTCGCCGTCGGCGCCGGGGCCGATCGTGGCGCACCATTCGGTCCTGAGCTGTTCCAGGAACCGGGCCGCGAAGTCCCGCGCGTCGGCGATACAGCCGGGCTCACCGGTGTAGTGCGCCGCGCGTCGCAGCGGCTCCACGGGTACGTCGAAGCCAGTCGGTATCACTGCCCCGCCCAGGTGTTCGATCATGCGTCTCTCCAGGAGGCCGGCGCCCGGCCCGGTCGCTGTTGCAACCATGCTCGTACCCCGAGTGTCGTCCCACAGTCCTCGGCATGTTCGCCGGATCGGGTGGAAAACGCGTCATGCTGGTCACATTTCCGGGGAACCGGGGCTTCCGGATTGTGGGGGCGCGGTGGGCGCCGAGCCAGGGGGGACCCACGGTGCGGCCGGGCCGGCCGGGAACCCGGCGGCCGATGCCGACGACGTACCGGGAGCCGGGTGGAGCGCGGAAGAGGGCGCCGCCGTCGCAGAGAGGGTCCGCCCTCCCTGGTGGTCGCGTCCCGGGCTCGTCACCGTGGAACCCGTGTCGGTCTCCAGGACCGGTTCGGGCGACGTCGAGGTGACCGGCCGCGCCGCCACGGCGGGAATTCTACCGATGGGCCAGCTCGTACACCGTGCTCGTCCGGCTGCCTCACGCGGGACCGGCCGGCGGCTCTCACGGCTGTCACGTGTCACGCCACGGGGACGACCAGGGCGGGGACGGTGCGCTGCATGCGCAGGGCGTCGACGGACTCGGCGAGCAGTTCGTACTCGGTGGTGTCGTCCTGGACGGCGATCCGCACCAGCCGTCCGCCGGCCAGCTCGTCGGCGACGAGCTCCTGCCCGACCACGTCGGAACACCAGGCGCGCAGCAGGCCGGGGACGTCCGAGACGCTCTCGCCCACCGGGACGAGCGCGCCCTGCGGGAACCGGGGGTTCTCGGGTAAGGGGTCCAGCCGTTCCGCGATCCACGAGGCCCGGTCCCGTAACCACCACAGCGCGAGTGCCAGGGTCGGCGCACGGTAGGTGCCGAGCGGGACGCCGATGCGCTGCCCGCCGCAGACCCCGTATGCCGTGACATGGCACAGGAATTCGTCGTGCACGATCACTCCCCCGTAGCTCGCCGGTGTGCCGTCGCGGCCGGTTTTCCGTGCGGCTCCTGTGCGGTGAAGTGCCCCTGACATTCGAGTATGTTCACTTTCGAAACACTGTCACCACACCTTTCCGGCCAGTCTCTTGGCATATTCGGCCTACGAATTGGCCGGAATGCGCCAGCTGTACGGCCCAGCGTTCATTACCCGAGGGGTGATCGACCCGTCACCCGGATCCGGGCAGGGTGGTGCAAGCGGATCGCCGAGAGCCGCGATCCAGGCCCTGAACAGCGGTGACACCCTCAAGGGAGGCTGATTCGCCATGTCCGTGAACACCCACCGTCACCAGGCCGCCGCCGCCCGCTCCTTCGAGGCCTGGAACGCCACCTGGCCCCGAGGTGCTGCGCAAGGCGGTCGCGGAATCCTGGGCTCCGGAAGGCACCTGCACCGGCCCGCTCGCCGACGCGGCCGGACACGCCCAGATCAGGGCCGTGATCACCGCCGCGCACGAGCCGTTCCCCGGTTTCGCGTTCCGTCCGCTCGGGACCGTCGACGGCCACCACGACACCGCCGCGCTTCGGCTGGGAGCTGGTGAACGAGGCTGGGGGCACCCCCTCTGGGGGGAGGAGGGTCGGCACCGGTGGCCGGTTTTGACGTCGTCACGCTGAGCGAGGACGGCCGGATCCGGCGGGTACTGGGCTTCCTGGACCGGGTCCCGACCGGAGCTTGAGCCGGCACGCGCGCGGGGGACGCCGTGGGCGTCCCCCGCACCCGGCACGTCAGCGGCCGGCGCCGCCGCTCACCGGTTGACGATCGCGTCGATCCGCGTCAGCTCCTCGGCGTCGAAGTCCAGGTTGCCGATCGCGCCGACGCAGTCCTCGACCTGGCGCGGGCTGCTCGCGCCGATCAGCGCGGAGGTCACCCGGCCGCCGCGCAGCACCCAGGACAGGGCCAGCTGCGCCAGCGTCTGGCCGCGCCCCTTGGCGATCTCGTCCAGGTCGCGCAGCTGCGCCACCAGGTCCTCGGTGACCGCGTCGGAGTTCAGGAACGGGCTGTCGCTCGCCGCCCGGGAGCCCTCCGGGATGCCGTCCAGGTAGCGGCCGGTCAGCAGCCCCTGCTCCAGCGGGGAGAAGACGATGGAGCCGACCTGGAGCTCGTCGAGGGCGTCCAGGACGCCCTCGGTCTCCGGGCGGCGGTCGAGCATCGAGTACCGCGGCTGGTGGATGAGCAGCGGGGTGCCCAGCTCGCCGAGGATCCGGGCGGCCTCCCGGGTCTGCTCGGCCGAGTAGTTGGAGACGCCCACGTACAGCGCCTTGCCCTGCTGCACCGCCGCGTGCAGGGCACCCATCGTCTCCTCCAGCGGAGTCTCCGGGTCCGGGCGGTGCGAGTAGAAGATGTCGACGTAGTCCAGGCCCATCCGGCTCAGGGACTGGTCCAGCGACGACAGCAGGTACTTGCGCGAACCCCACTCGCCGTACGGTCCGGGCCACATCAGGTAGCCGGCCTTGGTGGAGATCACCAGCTCGTCGCGGTACGCGGCGAAGTCCGCCTTCAGCGCCTCTCCGAACGCCGACTCGGCGGAGCCGGGCGGCGGGCCGTAGTTGTTGGCCAGGTCGAAGTGGGTGACCCCGAGGTCGAAGGCACGGCGCAGGATGGCCCGCTGGACCGTCACCGGACGGTCCGGCCCGAAGTTGTGCCACAGGCCGAGCGACAGCGCGGGCAGCTTCAGGCCGCTGCGCCCGCTGCGGCGGTAGGGCATGTCGGCGTAGCGGTCGGGGTGTGCGGTGTACAACGCGGCTCCAGGGGGGTGGGCACAGGATCTACCGGTTCCACTCTTCCCCGCTCCCCACGCAGCGGTCCAACAGGAGAATGCGATGGAATTGTGCGGCTAGGCTTCTCAATCATGGAACTGCGCCACCTCCAGCACTTCGTCGCCGTCGCCGAGGACCAGCACTTCACGCGGGCCGCGGAACGGCTGCTGGTGTCCCAGTCGGGTCTGTCCGCCTCGATCCGGGCCCTGGAGCGGGAGCTGCGGGCGCCGCTGTTCGTGCGGACCACCCGCCGGGTCACGCTCACCGAGGCCGGCCGGGCACTGCTCGGCGAGGCGGAGCGCATCCTCGCACAGGTGCGGGCGGCGCACGAGGCGGTGGCCGCGGTGCAGGGCGTGCTGCGCGGGACGCTGGCGCTGGGCACCGAGCAGTGCATCGCCGGAGTGCACGTGGCGGGTCTGCTGGCCGCCTTCCGGCGCCGCCACCCGGACGTCGAGATCCGGCTGCGGCAGGCCGGTTCGGGCGCGCTGGCCGAGGAGGTGGCGGCCGGGCGGCTGGACCTGGCCTTCGCCTACCGCACCCAGGACGACACCGACCAGCTGCGTTCGGTGGCCCTCACCGGCGAGCCGATGACGGTGCTGTGCCATCCCAGCCACCGGCTCGCCACGGCCGGCCCCGCGGTGGTCCCCGCGGACCTCGGCGGGGAGGTGTTCGTCGACTTCCACCCGGACTGGGGCCCACGCCGCACGACCGACTCGGCCTTCGCGGCGGCCGGGGTACGGCGCACGGTCGCGCTGGAGGTCAACGACGTGCACAGCCTCCTCGACCTGGTCGACGAGAACCTCGGTATCGCCGTGGTGCCCCGGCACTTCCGGCACAAGCGGCCCTCGCTCACCGCGCTGGCGCTCAAGGACACCGACGAGGACGCCTACGAGACGGTCGCCCTGCTGCCGCCCGAGACCGCCACCAGCCCGGCGGCCAGGGCGCTGGTCACGCTCCTGGAAACAGGGGGCCTGGCACCACCCGCGGAGGGTGTCCACCCCTCCTGACCCCGGCTTCCCGTCGGCGCAGACTCGTCAGCGTCCGCAACGACGAACGGGGAGCGAAGGACATGGCGGAACAGACACGGCGTACGGTGCTGCGCGGCGCGGCGGGCCTCGCGGCGGCCACCGTGCCGGCCGGAACGGCGGGAGTCACGGCGGCGTCGGCACGCCCGGCCACCACGGAACCGGCGGAGCGCCGGTATCCGTTCCTCCAGGGCGCGTTCGCACCGGTCACGAAGGAACTCACGGCCTTCGACCTGCCGGTCAGCGGCCGCGTCCCGCGCGAGCTGAACGGCCGTTTCCTGCGCAACGGCCCCAACGTGCTGGGCCTGGAGGACCCGCGGGCCCACCACTGGATGCTCGGCGACGGCATGGTGCACGGCGTACGGCTGCGCGAGGGCCGGGCCGAGTGGTACCGCAACCGGTGGGTGCGCTCGTCGCAGGTCGCCGCGAAACTCGGGGAGTCGTACCCGGGCCCGGTCCCGCCCGACGACTTCGCCTGCAACACCCATGTCATCCCCTACCGGGGCCGGATCCTCGCGCTCCAGGAGAGCGGCCCGCTGCCGTACGAACTGGACGGCGAACTCAACACCGTGGGCACCCACGACTTCCGGGGCACGCTGGAAGGCGCGTTCACCGCACACACCAAGTACGACGCGCAGGCGGGCGAGCTGCACGCGATCACCTACTACCCGACCTGGGACCACGTGCGGCACCTGGTCGTGGACCCGGCAGGCCGGGTCGCGCGCACCACCCGGATCCCGGTGCGGGACGCGCCGATGATGCACGACTTCGCGCTCACCGCGCGGCACGTGGTGGTCTTCGACGTCCCGGTCACCTTCGACCCGGCGGCGGCCGAGGCCGGCGCCCCGGTGCCGTACGTCTGGAACCGGCGGCACCCGGCGCGGGTCGGGGTGATGCCCCGGTCCGGCGGCGCGGTCCGCTGGTTCGGCGTGGACCCCGTCTTCTACTCGCACACCCTCAACGCCTACGACGAGGGCGACCGCGTGGTGATCGACCTGACCACGTACCCGGCGCCCTTCGACGTGGCCGGGACCGCCACGGACGGACCGCACGCGGTGGGCACCGCGCGGCTCGAACGGTGGACGGTGGATCTGCGCCACGGGCGGGTGAGCCGCCGGACCGTGGACGACAGGCCGCAGGAGTTCCCACGGGTCAACGAGAACCTGGTCTCGCGGCGGCACCGCTACGGCTACTCAGCGGCGGCCGCCGAGATGTCCGTGGCCTACCTGGCCGGGGACGGCAATCCCCCGGACCGCGCCTTCTCCAACGCCCTGCTGAAGCACGACTTCGCGCGCGGCACGGCGCAGGTCCACCGGCTGCCGAGGGGGGCGGCGGCCGGCGAGGCGGTGTTCGTGCCGGGCGAACACGCGGCCGAGGAGGACGACGGGTTCACCCTCGCCTACGTCCACGATCCCGACCGCGGCGCCGCCGACCTGCTGATCCTGGCAGCGCAGGACTTCACGGGCGAACCGCTGGCCCGGATCCACCTGCCCGGCCGGGTGCCGCTGGGATTCCACGGAAGCTGGATTCCGGACGCATGACGGACCGCGATGAGCGATCGTGGTCGCATGCATGCAAGGGACATCCTCATCGACGGCTTCGGCCGCATCCAGGAAGAAGTCCACGCCGCCCTCGACGGCCTCGATCCCGGCCTGCTCAACAGGCCGCCGGCGCCCGGCGCCAACACGATCACCTGGCTGGTCTGGCATCTGACCCGGATCCAGGACGACCATGTCGCCGACGCCTTCGACCTGGACCAGGTCTGGACCGCCCAGGGCTGGGAGAAGCGTTTCGGCCTCGACCTGCCGGCCCGCGACCACGGATACGGCCACACCCCGGCGAAGGTCGCGAAGGTCACGGTCGACTCCGGCGACCTGCTGGCCGGCTACTACGACGCGGTGCACGAGCAGACCCTCGGAGTGCTGCGCGACCTGCCGGCCAAGGATCTCGAACGGATCGTGGACACCCGGTTCGATCCGCCGGTCACCCTGGGCGTCCGGCTGGTGAGCGTCCTGTCCGACGATCTCCAGCACGTCGGACAGGCCGCCTATCTGCGGGGGCTGCTTCAGAGCACGGAGGCGTAACCCGGCAGCACGACGTCCTCGATGAGGGCCGTGCGCTCGTCGAACGGGATGAACGCGCTCTTCAGGGCGTTCACCGTGACCGTGCGCAGGTCCTCGGCCGTCCAGCCGGCCTCCTCGACCAGCAGGGACATCTCCCGGGTCATCGTCGTACCGGACACCAGCCGGTTGTCGGTGTTGAGGGTGACCCGGAAGCCCAGCTCCTTGAGCGCGGTGATCGGGTGCTCGGCGATGGAGGTGGCGCAGCCGGTCTGGAGGTTGGAGGTGGGGCACATCTCCAGGGCGACGCGGCGGTCGCGCACCCAGCTCGCGAGGCGGCCGAGCTTGTCCCCGACGATGTCCTCGGTGATCCGCACGCCGTGCCCGATGCGCTGCGCGCCGCACACCTGGATCGCCTGGTGAATGCTGGGCAGGCCGTGCGCCTCACCGGCGTGGATGGTGAAGGGCACGCTCTCGCGGCGCAGGTGCTCGAAGGCGGCGAGGTGGTCGGCGGGCGGGAAACCGTCCTCGGCGCCGGCGATGTCGAACCCGACGACACCGGCGTCCCGGTAGGCGACGGCCAGTTCGGCGGCCTCCCCGACCCGGTCGAACATCCGCATCCCGCACAGCAGGGTGCCGACCCGCACCGGCGTGCCCGCGGCGGCGGCCCTCGCCATGCCGGCGGCGAGACCCTCCTGCACGCTCTCCACGACCTCGTTGAGGGTGAGCCCGCCCCTGACGTTCAGCTCGGGGGCGTAGCGCACCTCGCCGTACACCACGCCGTCGGCGGCGAGGTCGAGGACGTACTCCTCGGCGACACGGCGCAGCCCCTCCTTGGTCTGCAGCACGGCGAGGGTGTGCTCGAAGGTGGCTATGTACCGCACCAGGTCACCGGAGTCGGCGGCCTCGACGTACCAGGCGGCCAGCTCGTCCGGGTCGGAGGCGGGCAACGGGTGACCGATCTCGGCGGCGAGTTCGATCAGGGTGGCGGGGCGCAGGCCGCCGTCGAGGTGGTCGTGCAGGACGGCCTTGGGCAGGCGGCGGATCACGTCGGAGTCTACGCGCGTAGCATTCATGGCGGGGCTTTCCTCGGCGGGTGGTTCGTGCGGGGTCGGTCAGGCGGCGGGCTGGAGCAGGTCCCAGCGGTTGCCGTACAGATCCTGGAAGACGGCGACACTGCCGTACGGCTCGTGCCGGGGCTCCTCCAGGAAGGTCACGCCGGCGGCGGTCATCCGGGCGTGGTCGCGGGCGAAGTCGTCGGTGTGCAGGAAGAACCCGACCCGGCCGCCGGTCTGGTCGCCCACCCGGGCGCGCTGGTCGTCGTCCTTGGCGCGGGCCAGCACCAGTCCGGTGCCGTGCCCCTCGGTCCCGGGTTCCACGACGACCCAGCGGGAGCCGTCCGGCCGCGGCGCGTCCTCGACGAGCCGGAACCCGAGGGCTTCGGTGTAGAAGCGGATCGCCTCGTCGTAGTCGCGGACGACGAGAGTGACCAGGGCGACGCGTCGCATGGGGGCCTTTCCGTGGAGCGGTTAGCGGGAGAGGTTATACGTAAAACCTCCGGGATGCCAGTCGTCTTCTCCGCACCGCGTGACCAACGGCGAGCAGGCCCGGAGAGCGGCGAAGGGAGCCGGGCGAGGGGCCGGGACGGGCCCGCGACCCGGGGGCGGCGCTCGGTCTAGCGCGCCGCTTCGCCCTGGGCGACCTCCACCCGGTGGTGGAAGTCGATCATCCCGGTCGCGGAGGCGGTGCACGACAGCGCCGCGCACGCCGCGAGCATGACCGCCACCCCGCTGCCGGCGAGTCGCCGGGCGGGAGGGGCCGCCAGCAGGGCCGCCACCCGGCGCGGCACGGGCCCGGTCGTCGCCCCCGGCACGAACGCCGGCCGCTCGGCCGTCGCGCCCTGTCCCGCCAGCGCGGCCCGCGCGATCGCCCGTGCCGTCAGCCGCCGGTCCCCCACCGCGCCGGCCGCGGCCTCGTCGGCGGCCCGCTCCGCGGCCAGCCGCACCACGTGCCGGACCCGCCGCAGCGCCGGATGGCAGTGCGCGGCGAGTTCGGCGGCGGCCAGGAAGAAGTGGTGGCCTCCGCTGTTGTGGGCCCGTTCGTGCGCGAAGAGCGCCTCGCGTTCGGCGCCGTCGAGGCTGCGCAGCATCCCGGTGGTGACGACGATCCGGTGCGGCCGTCCCGGCAGCGCGTACGCGTCCGGGTCCGGCGCGTCGACCACGCACAGGTCACCGGCGGCGGGACCCCGCCCGGCCTCGGCGCGGGCCGCGCGGAAGGCACGTGTCTGCCGCAGCGTCCAGCGCGTGACCGTCCAGGCGCAGACCGCGAGAGCGCCGACCCCGAGGGCGGCGAGCGGCAGGGTGAAGCGGTCGGAGAGCGTGTGCAGCGGCCGGACCAGCTCGACGAGCGCCGCGAAGTACGGCAGCTTGAACAGCCCGGTGAGGACGAACGCGCCGAGCACGGTCAGGACGCAGCCCGCGAGGGCGACGGCGGCGACGGTGACCGTCCAGAGGGCGGCGGCGGGCGCCAGCCGGTCCAGGGCCCGCCGGGCGAGCGCGGGCAGCGCGAACGGCACCAGCAGCGGCAGCACCAGGAGCCCGGTCATGACGCCCCGGACTGCTCGTCGGCATCGAGCAGGCCGCGCAGGACCCGCTCGTCGTCGGGGCTGAGCTGGGCGACGAAGCGGGCGAGCACGGCTTCCCGGTCGGTGTCGCGGTCCAGTTCGCTGTGCATCCGCTTCGCGGTCAGGCCCTGCGCGTCCTGGACGGGGACGTAGGCGAAGCCGCGGCCTTCACGGTGGCGGGCGACCACGCCCTTGTCGTGCAGCCGGCTGAGGATCGTCGTCACGGTGGTGCGGGCCAGGTCGGCACCGAGGCTCTGCTGCACCTGCCCCGCGGTCTGCGGCGCTCCCGCGGCCCAGAGCGCCGCCATGACGCTCGCCTCCAGCTCACCGGCGGGCCGGCGTTCGTCTTTCGCGTCGGCCATGGAAGGTCCCTCGCTCCTTCATCGTCCCCAGTCCTGCGGCCTTACCCCGGAAGTGTAGGCGGACGGGCCGCACCCGCCGCCTGCGCGCCCGGCCCGGACGGTGCCCCGGACGTCGGCGGGAGGCCGGCCGCGGGGCGCGCGGTACGGGGATCCGGGAGGCGCGCCCGGGGTGCGGGACGGATCCGGCGGGCGGTCCGGGGCCGTCCGGCACCGGCAGGCGGTCCGGATTCCCGCGGGGAGACCGAGCCCGACCGCCCCGCCTCGCGGTCCCGCCGTAGCGTCCCCGCCCGGAGCCGGGCATCGCGCGTCCGGTACGGCGTGGACGGCGGTACGGCGGTACGGCGGTACGGCGGTACGGCGGTACGGCGGTACGGCGGTACGGCGGTACGGCGGTACGGCGGTACGGCGGTACGGCGGTCCGCGGGCCCTCCCGGCCACCGCGACGGCCGTCGCGACAGGGAGGGGGCGTCCTGCGCGGGTCGGGAACGGGTGCGCCGGTGCCGGGGGCGGTCAGGCGGGCGGGCCGGGGGCGGTCAGGCGGGCGGGCCGGGGGCGGTCAGGCGGGCGGGCCGATGCCGGGGCGGTCAGGCGGGCGGCCCGGCGTGCGAGGCGTCGAGGCGGGCCAGTTCCGCCTCGGTGAAGCGGAGCGCGCCCGCCGCCACGTTCTCGGCCAGGTGGTCGGGGTTGCCGGTGCCGGGGATGGCGAGGACGTGCCGGCCCTGGTGCAGGGTCCAGGCCAGGCGGACCTGCGCGGGGGTGGCGTCGTGCGCCCGGGCGACGGCGAGGACGGCCTCGTCGTGGTGCGAGGTGGCGCCGCCGCCCGACCCGGCCTCGCCGGCGACGGCGAAGAAGGGCACGAAGGCGATCCCGCGTTCGCCGCAGAGGCGGACCAGGTCGTCGGTGTCCGCGTCCCGCCGGTCGAGTCCCCAGCGGTTCTGCACGCAGACGACGGGTGCGATGGCCAGTGCCTCGTCGAGGTGGCGGGCCGTGACCTCGGAGATCCCGAGGTGCCGGATCAGCCCCGCCGTGCGGAGTTCGGCGAGGGCGCCGAAGTGCTCGGCGATCGAGTCCTGCCGCATCCGGCGCAGGTTGACCACGTCCAGGTGGTCGCGGCCGAGCTGGCGCAGGTTCTCCTCGACGTGTCCGCGCAGCTGGTCGGGGCGGGCGGCGGTGGCCCACGCACCGGACTGGTCGCGGTGGGGACCGACCTTGGTGACGATGACCAGGTCGTCCGGGTACGGGGCGAGCGCGGTGTTGATGAGTTCGTTGGCGGAGCGCAGGGCGGAGAAGTAGAAGGCGGCCGTGTCGACGTGGTTCACGCCGAGTTCCCTCGCCCTGCGCAGGACGGCGATCGAGCGGCCGCGGTCGCTCGGTGTGCCCTGGTGGAAGGCGGCACTGCCCGTCAGCCGCATCGCGCCGAAGCCGAGGCGGTGGACGGGCAGGTCGCCGAGGCGCCACGTGCCGGACGCGTCCGCGGTGATCGTTTCGGAGGTCATCGGCGGAGTCTGGCACACGAACCCGCGGGGTCAGCAGTACAGGTCGGCGCCCGCCGCGACCCCGAGGATCTGGGTGAACTTCTGACAGGCGCTGACCCGGCTCTGGACCCGTGCCGGGTTGCGGCCGTGGCACCAGTCATCCGTGAGCCGGTCTCCGGCCGGCGGTGTCCGCAGTTGCGCCCGGAAACGGGCGAGTCGGGCCGGGCGGGCGCGGCGGGTCAGCTCAGCGGCTTGGCGAGGACCGCCTTGCGGTGGCTGAACGTCTCGATGGAGTAGCGGCCGTGGTAACTGCCCATGCCACTCTCCCCCACTCCCCCGAACGGCAGGTCGGAGACGGTGAGATGGGCGACCGGGAGACCCAGTCCGAGGCCGCCGGAGGAGGTCTCGGCGGCGATCCGGTCCCGGGTGTCGGCGGACTCGCTGAAGACGTAGAGCGCGAGCGGCTTGTCGCGGTCGTTGATGAAGCCGATCGCGCCGTCCAGGTCCGGGACGGTGACGATGGGCAGGATCGGGCCGAAGATCTCCTCCCGCATCACCGGGGAGCCGGGGTCGACGTCGGCGAGCACGGTGGGCGCGATGTACTTGGCGGCCCGGTCGGTGTCGCCGCCCAGGGCGACCCGGCCGGAGCCGAGCAGTCCGCTGAGCCGGTCGAAGTGCCGTTCGTTGACGATCCGGCCGTACTCACCGGACTCCTTGGGCTCCGTGCCGTACAGCTCCCGTACGGCCCTGACCAGCTCGGGCTCCAGGGCGGCGGCCGTCCCGGGATCGGTCAGGACGTAGTCGGGGGCGACGCAGGTCTGTCCCGCGTTGAGGAACTTGCCGCGCGCCAGCCGGTCGGCGACCACCGCGAGGTCGACGTCGCGGTCCACGAACGCGGGCGACTTGCCCCCGAGTTCGAGGGCGACCGGGGTGAGGTGTTCGGCGGCGGCACGCATGACGATCCGGCCGACCGTGCCGTTGCCGGTGTAGAAGATGTGGTCGAAGCGCTCGGCGAGCAGGGCCGTGGTCTCCGGGACACCGCCCTCGATCACGGCGACCGCGTCGGTGTCGAGGTACTCGGGCAGCAGCCGGGCCAGTGCCGCGGAGGTCGCCGGGGCCAGCTCGCTGGGCTTGGCGACGACCGCGTTGCCCGCGGCGAGCGCGCCGGCCACCGGGGCGAGCAGCAGTTGGGCGGGGTAGTTCCACGGGGCGATGACGAGGACGACGCCGAGCGGGTCGTACTGCGTCCAGGCACGCGCGTCGGAGCCCAGGTGCGCGGGGACGGGGGCGGACTCGGGGCGCAGCCACTCCGCCAGGTTCTCGAGGCTGTGGTCGATCTCGCGAACGGTGAAGTCGATCTCCGTGCGGTGGGCCTCGGCGGCGCTCTTGCCCAGGTCGGCGTGGAGCGCGGCGGCCAGCTCGTCGCGGCGCTCCGTGAGCAGGGCGCGCAGCCGGTGCAGCTGGCCGGTGCGCCACGCGACGGGCTTGGTGCGGCCGGTGCGGAAGGTGGCGCGCAGCCGGGCGACGACGTCGGCGGGCTGCTCGGGGGTGGACTGGTTCACGGATGCCTCGCTGGTGGTGCCTACGGGCCTGGCGGCCCTGCGGGATGTCGGACGCTCGGATGCATAATGCAACCTTTCAGGGGGCGAAGTAAATTCCGCCGCCGGAGCACCACCCGACCGGTTCTCGGCCCTGGGTCCGCAGGCTCACGGCGGCTCGGCCCGCCCCGGCCGGTCCGGAGCCGAGGACGATCTCCGCGGACGCCGGCAACTCCTCGTAGGAGCGAGCCACGTGCCGGACGGTCCCCACGCGTGGCCCGGCCGTGGGAGCCGTGGGGGCGTGGCGGTGCACCGGTCGGCCGGGCGGCTGCGCGAGCCACTCCGGAAGGGCCGTGCGGGTCTTCGCGGTCTGGCCCCGGACCAGCAGGAACCGCGCTTCCCGAAGGTCAGTCGTCGTCCGCGCCGGGGACCACGACCAGGAACGCGTCGGACCTCAGGTCCATCACGACCGTCGCGGGCTCACCCGCGGCGCGGCACTCCGCCGCGTACTCCTCCGCCGGCCACGAACCCCGCGGAGACCCGGCAGGAAAACGTTCCAACACCTTCGCGCTCATAGCGGATGACACCTCCAGCGTCCTGGCCTCCGGCCGACTCCCGTCCTGGGATCCGCCTGCCCGCGATGGACGCGGACATGCCCAGAAGGCGAGCGATCCGCCGTCCGCCGCTCCCGGTCGACCGCCGTCGCCGACGGGCGGATCATGGAAGGCGCCGCATCCGGAACGACAGCACACGTGGAAGTGATCACCAGGGGGGCCGATGCGCGGAGGAACGCAGAGCTGATGAACGCAGACGACCACGGCCCCGGCCTGCGCTGCCTGGTCACCGGGGCGACGGGATACATCGGCGGCAGGCTGGTGCCGGAACTGCTCGCCGAGGGTCACCGGGTGCGCTGCCTGGCGCGCTCCCCCGAGAAGCTGCGCGACCATCCCTGGGCCGGTCAGGCGGAGGTCGTGCGGGGCGATGTCACGGACGCGGCCGGTGTCGCCGAGGCCATGCGGGACATCGACGTGGCGTACTACCTCGTGCACGCGCTGGGCAGCGGACACGACTTCGAGGCGACCGACCGCAGGGCGGCCCGGATCTTCGGCGACGCGGCCCGCGCCGCCGGCGTGCGGCGCATCGTCTACCTCGGCGGTCTCACCCCGTCCGGCGTACCCGAGTCCGAGCTGTCCCCGCACCTGCGCTCGCGCGCCGAGGTCGGCCGCATCCTGCTGGACTCCGGGGTGCCCACGGCCGTGCTGCGGGCCGCGGTCGTCATCGGGTCCGGTTCCGTCTCCTTCGAGATGCTGCGCTACCTCACCGAACGCCTGCCGGTCATGGTCACGCCGAGCTGGGTGCGGACCCGCATCCAGCCCATCGCGGTCCGTGACGTGCTGCGGTACCTCGTCGGCAGCGCCCGGATGCCGGCCGGCGTCAGCCGCGCCTTCGACATCGGCGGGCCGGACGTGCTGACCTACCGCGACATGATGATGCGCTACGCGGCCGTGGCCGGGCTCCCGCGCCGGGTGATCTTCCCGGTGCCGGTGCTGACCCCCGGTCTGTCCAGTCACTGGGTCGGGCTGGTCACGCCGGTGCCCGCGTCGATCGCCCGGCCGCTCACCGAGTCGCTGCGCCACGAGGTCGTCTGCCACGAGCACGACATCGCGCGGTACGTGCCGGACCCGCCCGGCCACCCGTTCGGCTTCGACGAGGCGGTTCGGCTCGCGTTGCAGCGCATCCAGGACGCGCAGGTCACCACCCGCTGGTCGTCGGCCGCGGTGCCCGGCGCGCCCAGCGACCCGCTGCCCACCGACCCCGACTGGGCCGGCGGCAGCCTGTACACGGACCGCAGGGAACTGCCCGTGGACGCCTCCCGTGAGGCCCTGTGGCGGGTGATCGAGGGGATCGGCGGTGACAACGGCTGGTACTCCTGCCCGCTGGCGTGGGCGGTACGGGGCCGCCTCGACCGGCTGGTGGGCGGGGTCGGACTGCGGCGGGGACGGCGGGACGCGGCACGGCTGCGCGCGGGCGACTCGCTGGACTTCTGGCGGGTGGAGGAGATCGAGCCCGGCCGGCTGCTGCGGCTGCGGGCCGAGATGCGGCTGCCGGGTCTGGCCTGGCTGGAGATGTGCGCCGACATCGACCCCGACGGCCGTACCCGCTACCGCCAGCGGGCCCTGTTCCATCCGCACGGGCTGCTCGGGCACGCCTACTGGTGGAGCGTCTCCCCCTTCCACGCGATCGTGTTCGGCGGCATGGCCCGCAACATCGCGCGGGCCGCGGCCCGCGCCCCGGCCGTCCCCGCGCGGAAAGTCCCGGCCGGCGGGTGAGGGGCCGCATCCGCGGCGGCTTCCGGCGCGGAAGTGACTCGCCGGCCGCCCGCCCTTCGATCCCTCCCGGAGAAGCCCCATGAACGTCTCGGTCGTCCTGTTCACCGCGGACCTGCGCCTGCACGACCATCCGCCGCTGCGCGCCGCGGACGAGTCCCGCGAGGTGGTGCCGCTGTTCGTCCGGGACCGGGCCGTCATGGACGGCGGGTTCGCCGTGCCCAACCGGCTGGCGTTCCTCGCCGACTGCCTGCGCGACCTCGACGGCGGACTGCGCAAGCGGGGCGGGCGGCTGGTGGTGCGCAGCGGCGACGTCGTCGAGGAGGTGTGCAAGGTGGCCGCCGAGACGGACGCCGACGAGGTCCACATGGCGGGCGACGTCAGCGCCTACGCCCACCTGCGGGAGCGGCGGCTGCGCCGGGCGCTGGAGGCGGAGGGGCGGCGGCTGCACGTGCACGACACCGTGACCACCGCCGTGACGCCCGGCGAGGTGACCCCGGCCTCCTCGGACCACTTCGCCGTCTTCACCCCGTACTTCCGTCAGTGGTCGGGCGTGCCGCTGCGCGACGTGCTGGCCGCGCCGCGCACCGTACGGGTCCCGGAGGGGGTCGGTTCCGAGGAACTGCCCTCGCGCACCGGCCTCTCCGGGGTCTCCGAGGGCCTGGCGGCCGGCGGGGAGACGGAGGCCCGCAGCCGCATGTGCACGTGGCTGCGCGGCGGGATCGGTGCGTACGAGGACCGCCACGACGACCTGGCGGGCGACGCCACCTCCCGGTTCTCGCCCCATCTGCACTTCGGCACGCTCTCGCCCGTCGAACTGGTCCAGCGGGCACGCACGGTGGAGGGACCCGGACCCGAGGCCTTCGTCCGGCAGATCGCCTGGCGGGACTTCCACCGCCAGGTCCTCGCCGCCCGCCCCGGGGCCGCCACCGCCGACTACCGCACCAAACGCGACCGCTGGCGCTCCGAGTACGCCGCGCGGGCGGACATCGAGGCCTGGAAGGCGGGCCGCACCGGGTACCCGGTGGTCGACGCGGCGATGCGCCAGCTGAGCCACGAGGGCTGGATGCACAACCGGGGCCGGCTGCTGGCCGCGAGTTTCCTCGCCAAGACGCTGTACGTCGACTGGCGGGTGGGCGCCCGCCACTTCCTGGACCTCCTGGTCGACGGCGACGTCGCCAACAACCAGCTGAACTGGCAGTGGATGGCGGGCACCGGCACCGACACCCGCCCCAACCGTGTCCTCAACCCCGTGACCCAGGCCAAGCGTTACGACCCCGACGGGGAGTACGTCCGCCGCTGGGTGCCCGAACTCGCCTCGCTCGACGGCGCGGCGGTGCACGAACCCTGGAAGCTGCGCGGACTGGACCGCGCCGCCCTCGACGACTACCCGGACCCGATCGTCGAACTCTCCGAAGGCCTCGCCCGCTTCAAGCAGGCCCGCGGCCGCGACTGAAGGAGTCCCGCCCATGGCCACCCCGCACTGGCTCTTCGGCGATCAGCTCGGCCCGCACTTCCTGGCCGCGGGCGAGGGCGGGCCCGAGCACGGCGCGCCGGTGGTGATGATCGAGGCCAGATCGGTCTTCCGGCGCCGCCGCTTCCACCGCGCCAAGGCGCATCTGGTGCTGTCCGCGATGCGTCACCGCGCGGCCGAACTCGGCGACCGGGTGCGGTACGTACAAGCCGAGACCTACCGTGAGGGTCTGCGGAAGGCCGTCGGCGACGACCCTCTGACGGTCCATCACCCCACCTCGCGGGCCGCCCTGAGGCTGGTGTCGGCGCTGCCCGGCGTCACGGTCCTGCCCGCGCGCGGATTCCTCGTCCCGCAGCGGGACTTCGGCGCCTGGGCCGACGGCCACGGCGGGCAGCGGCTGCTCCAGGAGGACTTCTACCGCTGGGTGCGACGCGGCCACGGCCTCCTCATGGACGGCGACGCCCCGGCCGGCGGCCGGTGGAACCACGACCACGACAACCGCGAGCCGCCGCCGAAGGGCGCGCGGACGCTCGGTGTCCCGGCCCCGTACCGGCCGCGCGAGAGCGAGGTGGACGAGGAGGTCCGCCACGACCTCGACCGCTGGGAGCGCGAGGAGGGCATCCGGTTCGTGGGACGCGACGGGCCGCGCCTGTTCCCGGCCACCCGCCGGGAGGCCCTCGCGGCGCTGCACCGGTTCGTGGAGCGGCGCCTGACCGGTTTCGGCCCGTACGAGGACGCCGTGCTCGCCGCCGACCCGGTCATGAGCCACAGCCTGCTGTCCTCGTCCCTCAACCTCGGGCTCCTGGACCCGCTGGAGTGCGTGGCGGCGGCCGAGTCGGCCTGGCGTGCCGGTGCGGCGCCGGTGAACAGCGTCGAGGGGTTCGTCCGGCAGATCGCGGGCTGGCGCGAGTACGTGTGGCAGCTGTACTGGTACTTCGGCGAGGAGTACCGCGGGCGCAACGCGCTCGGGCACCACGCGCCGCTGCCGGAGTGGTTCCTGGAACTGGACGCCGACGCGGTCACCGCGCACTGCCTGGCCACGACGCTGGCGCAGGTGCGGGACACCGGCTGGACCCATCACATCCCGCGGCTGATGCTGCTCGGCAGCCACGCCCTCCAGCGGGGCTGGGACCCGGCCGCGGTGACGGACTGGTTCCACCGCTGCTTCGTCGACGGCTACGACTGGGTGATGCTGCCGAACGTGGTCGGCATGTCCCAGTACGCGGACGGCGGCCGCATGACGACCAAGCCGTACACCTCCGGCGGCGCGTACGTGCACCGCATGAGCGACCTGTGCGGGCCGTGCGCCTACCGCCCCACCGACCGGGTCGGCGACCGGGCCTGCCCGTTCACGGCCGGCTACTGGTCCTTCCTGCACCGCCACCGCGCCCGGCTGTCCGGCAATCCGCGCATGGCCCGGGCGGTCCAGGGACTGGACCGCCTGAGCGACCTGGACGAGGTCCTGCGCACGGAGAGCCGGCGGGGCGACGGGCCGCCCTAGCGGACGTGCCGGCCGGGGCGTCCCGGGTGCCGCGGCGGCCGTCCGGTCCGGCCCGTGGCGGCCGTCAGGACGGTTCGCCGGACGCCGGTTCGCGGTACACGGCGGCGAGGATGTCGAGGGCGTTCTGCAGGCTCGACGGCCGGAACATGCCGCGCACGGGCGGCCCCGACCAGCCGGTTCCGCCCAGCACGACGAGGGGACGGCGGCGCGCGCCCTTGACGCCCCACTGGGTGTCGGCGACGTGCCGGGCCAGCGGCAGGCTGGCCGTGGAGCGGGCCTGCGACCACAGCACCACGGCGGCCGGCCCCAGCCGCCGGACCGCGGCCGTCAGCGCCTCCGCCGGGACGGCCGCGCCGAACATGCGGGTGGGCAGGCCGAGTTCGGCCAGCGCGGCGTTGAGCGCCTCGATCGGCAGGGTGTGCTGCTCACCGGGCACGCAGGCCAGGATGACGGGTCCGGCGCCCTGCCGGTCGGGCGGCGGGGTGCGGCGGCGCAGGGCGCTGGAGACGTGCCAGGACAGCAGGTGCTCGACCTCGACGTACCGGTCGCCGGACGAGAACCACTTGCGCCCCACGGCGTGCAGGGTGGGCACCATCACCTCCTGCCAGGCGACGGTGACGCCGTACTGGTCCACAGCGGCGGTGAGCAGTTCCTCGACGGCCGGCGCGTCCAGGCGGACGGCCGCGCGGGCCAGACCGCGGCATTCCTGGCGCACGCCGGACAGGGGCAGCGCGCCGGCCGCGTGCGACGCGCCGCCGCGCTCCGGTGTCACCGCCGGCACCGTCCCGGCCGGGCCGCCGGCGGTCTGCCGGGCGGCCCGCGCGGCCTCGGCGGGCGGCACTCCCGTCGTGGTCAGCCGGCACATCTCCTCCAGCACGGCGACGTCCTGGGGGGTCCAGCGGCGGTGCCGCCCGTCGGCGCGGACCGCGGGCCCGATGCCGTAACGGCGGTCCCAGGAGCGGAGGGTGGTGGGCGAGACGCCGAGCCGACGGGCCAGTGCACCGGTCGTCAGGGACACGTCCGCCGCCTGCGCGGACGGCCCCGGCTCGTCCGGGGCCCCGTCGTACGGGATGCGTGCCGTGAGGGATGGCTGACTCATGACATCGACTATACGACGCAGAAACGATGCGAGTTGAGGAAGCGGTTCCGCTGCTCGGACGATGAACGAGTTCCCTGATACGTGAGGAGCCGTCGACATGAGCCCGCAGGACTGTGCCGTCGCACCGGCGCCGACAGCGGAGTCGCGCACCGACGAGGAGCTCGCGCGCGGGCTCGTCGCGGGGGACGAGGACTGCCTGGCGGCGGCCTATCGTCGCTGGTCGTCGCTGGTGCACGCGCTGGCCTGGCGGTCCCTCGGCGACGCCAGGGAGGCGGAGGACGTGACCCAGCAGGTGTTCCTCGGGGTGTGGCGCGGGCGTGACGGTTTCCGTCCGGAGCGCGGCTCGTTCGGCGGCTGGATCACGGGCATCACCCGGCGGAAGATCGCCGACGCGCTCACCGCGCGGACCCGGCGGCTCGCCGTGATCGCGTCGGCCGGTTCGTCGCTGGCCCTGGCCGATCCCGCGGCCCGGCAGCCCGAGGCGGCCCTGGACCGGGTCATCGTGCTGCACGAGCTGGCCAAGCTGCCCGCCGCCCAGCAGCGCGTGCTGCGGCTGGCCTTCTACGAGGACCTCACCCACCTCCAGATCGCGGAACGCACCGGCTGGCCGCTGGGCACCGTCAAGAGCCACGCCCGCCGCGGTCTGTGCCGTCTGCGGGGCACCCTCCAGCCGGACATGGGCGCCTGAACGGCACGCGGGTTCGCCGATCACACGCATTTTCGATGCGAAAACGCTGCAGCCGCTTTCCCCCGCCCCCTGGACTCCGCTCTACACATAAAGGCGAAATAAGAGCACAATGTCCAATAGCGGCGTATATCGCCCGCATCAGACGCGGTCAGGCTGCACAGTCAAAGGAGACGACTCATGGCCAACGTCTCGCACGGCAGAAGCGACATATCGAGCCACCCCGATGTAGGCGAGATGCGGGAGCGTTACGACCGCATGCTCGGCGGTCGTGATGTGGCCCTCGTGGACGGACCGGTGTTCCTGCTCGGTCTGTACTGCGCGGCGTCCCCGTGGATCCTCCACTACACGGCGAGCCAGCCGGCGCTGATGACCCACAACCTGATCATGGGCATAGCGATAGGCCTCCTGGCGCTCGGGTTCACCCGGGCCCCTGAGCGCATGTACGGCCTGAGCTGGGCCATGTGCGCCCTCGGCATCTGGATGATCATCGCGCCCTGGGTGGTCGGCCGCAGCCCGGACACGGGTGTCATCATCAACAACGTGATCATCGGCGCGCTGGCGCTCTGCCTCGGGCTGGTGTGTGCCGCCTCGGCGGCCAAGCGGACGCCCGTGCCGTAGACGCACAGAGCTCCCCCTCAGAAGGGAGGACGCGGGACCGGTCCGGTGACGGCGGACCGGCCCCGCCGCGCTGTCACGGGCCGGGTACCAGCCAGGGCTCCCGCGGGTGACCCGGGAGTGCCGTCGCGGCTCGCCGTCGTGCTCCGGCGCGGCCCAGGTGGTCACCAGCCGGGTCGGGCGCTCTCCACGACGGTGCCCCCTCGGCGATGCCGGAGCCGTCGGTGCGCACGTGTTCCCCTGTCGCCCCCTGATCGCACACTCGACGCCATGCAGGCGGTTGCCTGCATGCCAGGGCCGGCGGTGCCCGTCACGCGTCCGCTCCCCCGGCGCCGAACGAGATCCACGCGTCCGCGGGGAGGTCCGGCCGGTCCGGCACCGGCCGGGGCTCCTCCGTCCAGGCCTCGCCGGCGACCTCGGCCGCGACCCGCCGCCAGAAGCCGACGGCGGCGGGGTTCTCGTACTGGAAGGCGATCTCCCACCGCCCCGGGTGCCGGGCCAGGACCTCGCGCACGGTCCGCAGGCCGAGGCCTGCGCGGCGCGCGCCGCGGACCACGAAGAAGCTGTTGAGCACCCGCACGGGGGCGTCCAGGCCGCGCACGAACGCGAAGCCGACCGGGTGTCCGCCCGACTCGAAGAGGTACGGCACCCAGTCGGCCGAGGTGAAGGCGGCCTCCACGCGCTCGGCGCGGAACGTGCCGTCGGGGCGGGGCAGGAGCGCGTGGAACTCGGGCAGGTCATGACGGAACATCAGCCACAGCCGTTCGACGACGGGACGGTCCTCGGCGGAGGCGGGGCGGACGAGGACGTCGGCACAGCGGGCGCCGGACTGCGGTTCGAAAGGGGAATCAGGCATGAAAAAAGCCTCACCCGGTGGGAGTCGACCGCCGGATGAGGCTGACAGGTGTTCCGGAGCTTACACCGCGACCGGGTCCTCGGGCGTGAGGTACTCCTCGCTGATCTCCTTGCGCCCGAACGGCCACACCTTCTCCAGGCGGGCCCAGACCAGGAACGCCACGCAGCCGAGGGCGAGCCAGCCCAGCGACCACTCGATGGGGTGGCGGCCCGGAGAGTTCTTGTCGGCGTAGCCGTAGATCACGCACCAGCCCGCGAAGGCGACGATGCTCGGCACCGGGTAGAGCCACATGCGGTACGGCCGCTTCAGCGTCGGCTGGCGGCGCCGCAGGACGGTGAGCGCGAGGATCTGCGCCAGTGCCTGCACGATCACCATCACGGTCGTGAGGAGCTGGATCAGCGTGGCCAGATCGGTGTGGCGGCCGATCAGGAAGCCGATCGCGGTGATCACACCCATGGTGGCCAGGCCGAGCGTCGGGAAGCGGTGCCTGGGGTGCAGCTTCTCGTAGGGCCGGAAGAAGACCCGGTCGCGGGCCGCGTCGTAGGGCACCCGGGAGCCGCCGAGCAGGCCGGTGAAGACCGAGGCGAAGGCCGTGATCAGGATCAGCACCGTGACCGTGTCGGCGGCGCCCTTGCCCCAGGTCTCCTCCAGGACCGCCGAGGCCACCGAGGTCGAGGCGATGTCACCCGGGCTGGTCATGCGGTGCCAGTCGATGACACCGAGCGTGCCGATCTGCAGCAGCAGGTAGATCGCCATGATGCCGACGATCGAGAAGAGGATGGAGCGCGGCAGGACGCGGCCCGGGTCCTTGATCTCGGCGCCCATGTAGGCAGTGGTGTTGTAGCCGAGGTAGTCGTAGATGCCGATGGTCAGGCCCGCGGCGAAGCCCAGCCAGAAGTGGTCGCTGCTCAGGTCGAAGGCGTGCGCCGGGTAGGTGAAGGCGAGGTGCGGGCTGAAGTCGGAGGCCGCGGCGACGATCACGAGCAGCACCGAGGCGATCATCACGGTCCACATCACGGCGGTGATCCGGGCGATGTGCTCGATGCCCCGCCAGAGCAGCAGCACGACCAGGGCGATGATGCCGAGGCCGACGAGGTCGCCGGAGGTCTGCCCGAGGCCGGGGGCGAGATAGCCCAGGTACTGCACGAAGCCGACCACGCCCGTGGACATGATCAGCGGGATGAAGAGCATCGCCGTCCAGACGAACAGGAACGGCATCAGGCGTCCGGTGCGGTACTGGAAGGCCTGGCGCAGGTAGACGTAACTGCCGCCGGAGCCTGGCATCGCGGCACCGAGTTCGGCCCAGACGAGGCCGTCGCAGAGCGCGAGCAGCGCACCCGCGACGAAGCCGATCACCGCCTGCGGGCCGCCGAACGCGGACACCATCAGCGGGATGGTCACGAACGGGCCGATGCCGCACATCTGGCTCATGTTGATGGCGGTGGCCTGGAACAGGCCGACCCGCCGGACGAAACCGCCGTCGGACGGCGGACTACCGGGACCGAGGGGACTACCGGGACTACCGGACATGAAGGCTCCTGAGCGAGGCGCTGACGGGGAGGGGCGGGACGCGGACACGGTCGGCGGCCGAATCGGCGGGATGGCCGATAAAGTTAAGGAGCCTTACTAGATGCGTCAAGTATGTGTCAGGAATCGGTGAGAATGGTGCGATGGCCGCCAGCGACGTCGTAGAGCAGCAGGAACAGCCCTGGAGCCGGCAGCGACTGCGCAGCAGCAACGAGCGGCTGCTGCTGGACCGGCTGCGCCGGCTCGGGTCCGCCTCCCGTGCCCAACTCGCCCGCGAGACCGGCCTGTCGAAGCCGACGGTGTCCAGCGCGCTGGCGGCGCTCGAATCGGCGGGCCTGGTCCGCGAGGCGGGCACGCACGCCCCCGAACGCGGTCGCACCGCCGTGCTCTACGCACCCCACCCGGCGGCCGGGTACGCGCTCGGCGTCGACGTGGGCCGCGGCTGGCTGCGGGTGGCGGTCGCCGACCTGGACGGCACCCTGGTGGCCCGCTCCGACGTGCGCAACCGGGCCCGCGGCTCGGGCGCCATGGCGGATCTGCTGGTCACCGCCGCCCGCCGGGCCGTCGCCGACTCCGGGGTGGATCCGGCCGAGGTGGTGCACGGCGTGGTCGGCACTCCCGGCGTGTACGACGAGCGGCAGCGGCGGGTGCGGTACGCGATGCATCTGCCGGGCTGGGGCCGGGCCGGGCTCTTCGACCGGATGCACGAGGAGCTGGGCGTCCCGCTGGAGGTGCACAACGACGCCAACCTCGCGGCGCTCGGCGAGTACACGTACGGCGTCGGGGCGGGCAGCCGGCTGTTCGCGTACATCATGATCGGCACCGGTCTGGGCATGGGCGTGGTCAGCGAGGGCCGGCTGTTCACGGGGGCGCACGGGCTCGCCGGGGAGATCGGCTTCCTGCCCTGGCCCGGACGGCAGCGCAAGCCGGAGCGGCTGGAGGACGCGGTGTCCGGAGAGGCCGTGGTCGAGGCGGCGCGCCACTTCGGCATGACCGGCCCGCTCACCGCGAAGTCGGTGTTCGACGCGGCCCGCCAGGGCGATCGGGCGGCCGTCGAGGCAGTGCGCCTGGAGGGCGAGCGCATCGCCCACACGGTGGCGGCGGCCGCCGCCGTGCTCGATCCCGACCTGGTGGTCCTGGGCGGCGGGGTCGGTCACAGCGTCGACCTCCTGCTGCGTCCGGTACGGGAGCATCTGCGCACGCTCACTCCGCTGCGCCCGAAGATCGCGCCCAGCCGGCTCGGCGAGGACGCGGTGCTGCTCGGCGCGGTGGCCACGGCCCTCGACACCGCCCGTGACCTGGTCTTCGAGCGCAGGTCGGCGGCGCCCTGAAGCCGCCCGCCGCAGCCGCGTCCGGAATCCGCCGCCGCCAACTCACGCGGCGGCCACGGTGTTTGACACCGCCCTTCCGGGACCCTAGCTTGAGCCGAGTTAGTAAAGTTTCCTAACTTTACGAGCCTGGAGACCACCGTGTTCCCTCGCCGTGCCCCCGCACATCGCCTCGCCACGGCCGCCCTGGCCCTGGGCCTGCTCGGTTCACTCAACACGAGCGCCTGGGCCACGGGCCGCGACCCGGCCCACGGGGCCGCCCGGATCACCCGTGTGCCGTCCGCCGCCGGATCGCAGACCCCGCTGTCCGGCTACGCGATCCGCTCGACGGCCGACGTGGGCGACTCCGCGGAGGCGGTCTCCTCCCCCGGCTATCCGGCCCGGGGCTGGTATCCGGCGGGCCCCCGCTCGACGGTGCTGGCCGCGCTCCTCGCCGACGGCGCCTACGACGACCCGTTCGTCTCCACCAACCTGCAGAAGATCACCAAGTCGCCGTTCCAGGTGCCCTGGTGGTACCGCAGCGACTTCACCGTGAGGGACACCTCCCGCCGCACCTACCTGGACTTCAGCGGCGTGATCTCGGCGGCCGACGTGTACGTCAACGGCCACCGCGTCGCGACCACCGCCGACGTCACCGGCGCCTACACGCATCACGAGCTGGACGTCACCTCGCTGGTCCGGGCCGGGACCAACACGGTCGCCTTCCGGATCCGGCCCAACGACCCGGACAAGAACCTGACCATGGGCTGGATCGACTGGCTGCAGCCGCCGCCGGACCAGAACATGGGCATCGTCCGTGACGTCCTGGTCCGGCGCGGCGGCCCGGTGGCGCTGCGCGACGCGCACGTGGTGACGAAGCTGGCGGTGCCCTCCCTGGCCACCGCCGACCTGACGGTGAAGGCCGAGGCCCGCAACGACTCCGACCGGCCGGTCACCGCACAGGTCTCCGGCACGGTCGCCGGAGTGGCCGTGACCAGGTCGGTCGCGCTCGACGCCCACCAGAGCAGGACCGTCACGTTCACCCCCGCCGACGTCCCCGGCCTGCGCATCGCCTCCCCGAAGGTGTGGTGGCCGGCCGGCATGGGCGGCCAGCCGCTGTACGACCTCGACCTCACCGCCTCCGTCGCCGGCACGGCGTCGGACACCGCGCACGAGACCTTCGGCATCCGCGACGTCCGGGCTCCGCTGAACTCCGACGGCGCCCGCCAGTACTCGGTCAACGGCCGCAGGCTGCTGATCAAGGGCGGCGGCTGGTCTCCGGACGAGTTCCTGCGCTGGGACACGACCTACGTCGAGGACCGCCTGAAGTACGCGCTCGACCTGGGGCTGAACACGATCCGCCTGGAAGGCCACATCGAGCCCGACGAGTTCTTCGACCTCGCCGACCGGTACGGCATCCTCACGCTGCCCGGCTGGGAGTGCTGCGACAAGTGGGAGGGCCAGGTCAACGGCGACGGTGAGCGGGGCGAGAAGTGGACCGCCGCCGACTACCCGGTCGCCCGGGCCTCGATGGCCGCGGAGGCCGCCCGGCTGCGGGACCATCCGAGCGTCGTCTCCTTCCTGATCGGCAGCGACTTCGCTCCCGACGCGAAGATCGAGAAGATCTACCTGGACGCGCTGCGCGGGGCCGACTGGTCCGTTCCCGTGGTCTCCGCCGCCTCCGACAACTCCACGCCCCAGCTCGGCAGTTCAGGCATGAAGATGACCGGGCCCTACGACTGGATCCCGCCGGGCTACTGGTACGCCAAGCGGGAGGGCGGCGCCACCGGCTTCAACTCCGAGACCAGCGCGGGCCCGGACATCCCCACCCTGGACACCCTGCGCCGCATGATGACCCCGGCGGAGCTCGGCACCCTCTGGAAGAACCCGGACCTCAAGCAGTACCACCGCTCCCCCTCACCGGTCTTCGGCACGCTCAAGGTCTACGACGCCGCCCTCAGCGGCCGGTACGGCGCCCCGAAGAGCCTCACCGACTACGTCCGCAAGGCGCAGCTCGCGCAGTACGAGAACGTCCGCGCCCAGTACGAGGCGTACGGCCGCAACCAGACCGACGCCGACAAGCCGTCGACCGGGGTCGTCTACTGGATGTTCAACAGCGGCTGGACGTCCCTGCACTGGCAGTTGATGGACCGTTACCTCGACCAGGGCGGGGCCTACTTCGGCGCGAAGAAGGCCAACGAGCCGCTGCACGTCCAGTACTCCTACGACGACCGCACGGTGGCCGTGGTGAACAACCGGCACGCCAAGGCGTCAGGCCTCACCGCGCGGGTGACGCTCTTCGACCCGGACGGCACGCAGCGGTACGACAGGACGGCCACCGGTCTCTCGGTCGAGGGCGACGGCGCGCACACCACCGCCCTCACCGTGCCCGCGTCGGTGAGCGGGCTGCCGTCCACCTATCTGGCACGGCTGGTCCTGACGGACGCGAGCGGCCGGGAGGTGAGCCGCAACGTCTACTGGCTCTCCACCAGGCCCGACACCCTCGACTGGGCGAAGACCGACTGGTGGCACACCCCGACGACCGGTTCCGCCGACCTGACGGGGCTGTCCTCGATGGACCGGGTCCCGGTCACGGCGACGGCGTCGACGACGGAGGCCGGCGGCACGTCGGCCACCACGGTCACCGTCCGCAACACGGGCACCGGCAAGACCCCGGCCCTGCTGACGGACGTCCACCTGGTCGACGCCGGCGGGAAGCCCGTGCTGCCGGTCCGCTGGTCGGACAACGAGGTGAGCCTGTGGCCCGGCGAGTCGGCGACCCTGACCGCGACCTACCGGACCGCCGACCTGCACGGCTCGGAGCCCCGGGTGCGGGTCTCCGGCTGGAACGCGGTGGAGCGGACGGTTCCGGCGGGAGCGCCGGAACCGTCCGTCCCGCTCAGCTCACCTTGAGCGCGGTGTCGTCGAGGACGAAGGACGTCTGGAGGGTCGATCCCTCGACGCCGGTGAACTTGACGGTGGCCGTGGTGCCCGCGAGGGAGGAGACGTCGAAGCTCTTCAGGACGTATCCGGAGGCCGCGTTCAGGTTCGAGTACGTGGCCAGGGTGGTGGATCCCGCGGTCACCGTCAGCTTGTCGTAGGCGGTGCTGGTGGTGGTCTCCGCGGTGTCCACGTGCAGGTAGAAGCTGAGGGTCGCGGAGCAGCCGGCCGGGATGGTCACCGACTGGGACAGGGTGTCGGTGCGGGCGGATCCGTAGCCGTCGAGCCAGGCCTTGTAGGAGCCGGTGCGGGCGGCCTCGCCGCTGGAGTTGGTGATGACCCCGCTGCTGCCGGTCCAGGTCGTGTTGCCGGACTCGAAGCCCGGGTTGCCGAGCAGTTGGGCGGCGGTGCAGGTGCCGCCACCACCGCCACCGCCTCCCCCGCCGCTGCCTCCGCCGGCGAGCCAGGCGGTGGCGTTCAGGGCGAGGGCCGCGTTGGTGGCACCGCTGTCGTTCCAGCCGTCGTAGAGCGTGTTGCCCGACTGGCCGGTGCCGTCGTCGATCGGTGAACTGTCGCCCCAGAAGGCGACCCGGCCGCTGCCGAAGGTGCTGGTGGCGAAGAAGGCGCCGGTGTTGCCCGAGTAACCGCTGCGGTAGACGAGGCCCTTGACGGCGGAGTTGTCGGACGGCTTCAGGGTCGCGGTGGTGCCGTCGGCGATCAGGCTCTTGGTGACGGTGCCGAAGGAGCCGTGCAGGACCGGGTTGGTGCTGTCGCTGATCGCGGCCGGGTACCCGGAGCTGATGTCGAGCGAGTCGATCGAGAAGCCGAACGGGTCGGTCGAGTCGACGCTGTTGTTCGTCATCAGGTCGTTGAAGATCTCGACGGCGTCGTAGCCGTCGTTGTTGCGGTCCGCGCCGGTGTGGTCGGAGACCATGAACAGGCCGCCGCCGTTCTTGACGAAGTTCATGATGGCCGTCTTCTCGGCGCTCGTGAACAGCGTGTTGGGCTCCGGCAGGACCAGCGCGTCGAACTTGGACAGGTCGGTCGTCGACGAACCGCCGTACGACAGCGCGCTGGTGGCCGTCTTCAGGCTGTAGCCGCCGGTCTTCTGGAGGGCGACGCCCCAGGACGAGAGGGCGCCGGTCCAGTCCGTCTCCGAGGACGGCGAGGAGTCCTGGGAGAGCGGGTCGGGCTTGCTGGTGGAGATGATCCAGTCCGCGTTGCCGGCCTCCTCGGCATGGCCGTCGTCGAACAGGACGCGGTAGGTGGTGGCCGCGTGCGCGGGCGCGGCCGCGGTGCCGACCTGGAGGGCGGTGCCCGCGGTGAGCAGGGCGAACCCGGCGAGGGCGGTGGTGATTCTGTGGCGGGATCTGCTGGATCCGAACATCCGGCGAACCTCCATGAGGGGGTGGGGTAGAGGCGGTGGGGGCGCCAACTCTTCGCGCGTAGAACGTGGTCGAGATTTCTACACGCGTCGACTGATTGAAAGGTACATGGCATGTCTGATCGGTGAACAGAAAACCGCTGTAACAACCCGACGGGACTGCCCGCGAACTGAGCGGGCAGATTTGATGTCAGCGGGACCCGACGAAGAGGGGCGGACATGGAGATCTCGGGCATCATCAGTGCCATCATCATCGGAATCATCATCGGTGTGCTGGGACGCCTGGTCGTTCCCGGCCGCCAGCACATCGGCGTCCTGCTGACCATCGTCGTCGGCATCGTGGCGGCCCTGGTGGGCTCGGCGATCGCGGCCGGCTTCGGCGTGGCGGACACCAAGGGGCCGGACTGGATCGAGTGGTTCATCCAGATCGCGCTGGCGGCGCTCGGCATCGCGGCGCTCGACCGCAGCCGCCGCCGGTGAGACGGGAGGACCGGGCCGCCTGCCGCCGGGGTCAGGCCGCCCGGCCCCCCGGGTGACCTGCCCGGTCACGTCACACGTTCCTCCCTCCACACGCACGCGGAACGCTCCAGGGCGACCGCGGGGAGAGAGTCCCTGCCGGCCGCCCTGCGGCCGTACCGCGGCCAAGCAGGCGGGCGGCGGCCGGCCGGGTCAGCCGAGTTCGAGTGTCGTCACCCCGAAGACGCGCTCCAGGGCGTGGTCGCGGACCGGGCCGGTGTACATCCGGGCGGTCTCGAACGACGGGGTGAATCCGGCCTCTTCGGCGAGGGCGACGCCGGCCGCGCTGGTCTCCGGCACGTCGACGGCGACCTCGGCGCCGGCCGCCTGCGCCATGAGGGCGGTGAACAGGGCCCGTGCGTCCTCGGCGGTGTCGGCGAACAGGGGGCCCACGCGCAGGCAGTCGTGGCCGGGACGGATCACGCCGTATCCGGTGAGGCGGTCGCCGTCGTGCCGGACGAAGGCCCGGTGGCCGGGGGCGGTGAGCCAGGCCGCGAGGAACCGCGGGCGGTCGGCGGGGCAGCAGAGGCCGTCGTAGGCGATGAGCGCCGGCAGGTCGGCGGCGCGGGCCGGGCGGACACCCGCGGGAACGTCGGCGGCCGGTGCCGCGCCGACGAACCGGGCGGTGCGGTAGGCCGGTTCGAACCCCGACCGGCGGTAGTTGTCCTGCTGGGCGACCACCCCGTCGAGGCCGACCGTGCGGGTGCCGGCGTGCGCGAGCGCGGTCTTCCAGGTGGTGAGGCCGTGGCCGCGGCCGCGCCGGTCGGGGCGGACCAGGTACCAGCCGAGGAAGGCGTAGTCGGCGTCGTAGGTGACGACGGAGACGGCCGAGACCGGTACGCCCTCGACGCGGCCGACGAAGAACCCGTCGGGATCCTGGGCGAAGAAGGCGGGGAGGTCCGACAACCCGGGGTTCCAGCCCTCGTCCACGGCCCAGTCGCGGACCACCGGCCAGTCCTCGGGCGTGGCCTGGGTGACGACGAGGTCCTGGGGGGCCGGGGAGGGCATCGGCGTGCTCCGTTCGACTGCGGGGACGGGCGGTCGCGGCGGCCGGCGCCGCGTCCGCAGCATCCTTCCCGATCACCGGGCCCGGCACCACGCCGGGATCAGGCCGTCCCCGCGCCCGGCGGGGCGCGGGGACGGCCTGGCGGCCGGGGCGGTGCGCCGGGACGCGTGCGCGGCGCGGGCCCCACCGGTCGGGGTCCGGTGGGGTCCGTGGGCACGGATCCCGGCGCACCGCCTCGGCGGCGCGCCGCGGGTCAGCGCGTGCGATCCGGGCGGAAGCGCCGGTGCAGAACGGTGCCGGCGAGCAGCAGTGCCGCACTGCCCGCGGCGGCGGCACCCGTCAGACCCGCTCCGGTGTGGGCGAGCGACGCCGTCGCGGCCGGCGGCTCGACGGCCTCGACCGGCTTGGGGGCGGGGTGCGCCTTGACCGGCGGGGTGCTCGGCGGCTCCGGGGTCGGGGTCTCCGGCGTGCTCGGGTGCTCGCCGGAGGTGTTCACGGAGGTGTTGCCGATGGCCGGATTGAGTGCCCCGACCACGTTCACGCTGTTGCCGCTCACGTTCACCGGGAGGTCGACCGGCAACTGGATGCCGTTGCCGGAGAGCACTCCGGGCGAGTCCTCCTCGGCGCCCCGCGCCGACGCGCCACCGCCCGTGGTGGCCGAACCGCCGCCGGTGCCCGCGGACTTGCCGCCGGTGGCGGCGGTGCCGCCGGACCCGGCCGAGGTGCCGGACCTGCCGTCACCGGTGCCGCCGCCCACGTTCGCGCAGGTGTTTCCGGCCGACGGATTCAGCAGCCCCACCACGTTCACGGTGTTCCCGCACACGCTCACCGGGACGTGCACCGGGAGCTGAATGCCGTTGCCGGAGATCACTCCGGGCGAACCGGCCGCGGTGCCGTCCGCGCCCGAGTCGGCCCAGGACGGGACCGCCATGGCCATCGCACCGGAGGCGGCGGCGACGGCGATCACACCGTTTCGGGTAACCCGTTTCATAGGCTCCCTGCCTTCCAGACATTGTCACGGGCGCTCGCCCGCACCGGATAAACCGGCAATGCGTCGGGTGAGTTATGGCTTATCCACATTTCACCCCATCGAGTGACACCGATATCGAACTCGGGGCAAAACCGTGTAAGGGGTCAGAAGCCGGTGATCGTCGCAGGACACGGCGCCCCGGCCGGGTCCGTCCGCCCGGAGGCGCCCCCACCGGGACCCGCTTATGGTGGGCGGAGTTCCGTTCCCGGTCCGTCACGGAGTGTCACCGGAGGCTCGATGCCGGCCATGCCCCAGACCCGGCCCGCCGTGCGTCGCTGCGCCGGCGCCGGAGCCGTCGCGCTGGCCCTGATCGGCGCGGGACTGCCCGCGGCCGCGGCGGCGGGCGCCGAGCCCCCGGACCTCACCCGCTTCTACCGGCAGAAGGCCCGCTGGACGGCGTGCCAGGACGCGGCGCTGCCCAAGGACATGCAGTGCGCCAGGGTGACCGTGCCGCTCGACTACGCGAAGCCCGCCGAGGGCACCATCGACCTGGCGCTGTCCCGCTACCGGGCGACCGGGCCGTCACGGGGCTCGGTGCTGCTGAACTTCGGCGGACCCGGCGGCTCGGGCGTCAGCGGGCTCGGGCTGTCCGGCAAGGACTTCATGGGCCTGACCAACGGCTACGACGTCGTCGGCTTCGATCCGCGCGGGGTCGGCCGCTCCGCCCCCGTCACCTGCGGCGACGATCCCACCGACCCCTCGGACGACTCGGGCACCGGCAAGATTCCCGACGTCGCCCATCCGCAGGCCCTGATGAAGGTCCTCGAACAGCTGACGGCCCGCTGCACCGCGCACTCCGGGCCGGTGCTGTCCCACATAGGCACCGTGAACGCCTCCCGGGACCTGGACGTCATCCGCCAGTCGCTCGGCGACGAGAAGCTGAACTACCTCGGCTTCTCGTACGGCACCAGGCTCGGCGCGGTGTACGCGGCCCAGTTCCCGGACAAGGTGGGCCGGATGGCCCTGGACGGCGTGGACACCCTGACCGAGTCGCTGGCCGAACAGGGGGTGGCGGGCGCCCAGGGGCAGCAGACGGCGCTCGACGACTTCCTCGACTGGTGCGTCACCGACCGGGGCTGTCCCTTCGGCCAGGACCGGCGGAAGGCCGGGGAGGCAGTGGTGGACCTGGTCCGCTCGCTGGACCGGAACCCGGTGCCGTCCGACTTCGGCGGCTCCTTCTCCGGCCAGGACCTGGTGGGCGCCATCGGCCAGGGCCTGTACGGCCGTGACCTCTGGTCGCTGCTGGAGCGGGCGCTGGCCTCCCTGATCGAGGACGGCGACACCCGGGGCGTGCAGAACGTCGCGTCGGGCGGCTACTCCCTGCCCGTCGGGCAGCGGCCCGGCAGCGCGACGGCGAGCGGCGCCGACATCCCGGTGGACAACCTGTCGGCGGCCCTGATGGCGATCAGCTGCGCCGACGACCCCGACCGGCCGAGCGCCCGGCGGATCACCGAGGACATCGGGCGGCTCGGCGAGGAGTACCAGCGGACCTCCCCGGTCTTCGGCCGGGTCCGCCTCACCCAGATGCTGCTGTGCTACGGCCGGCCGCGCGGCACCAACTTCATCCGCGACGAGGTGAAGGACGTGGCGACGGCGCCGATGCTGCTGGTGGGCACGCGCGGCGACCCGGCGACGCCCTACCGCTGGACGGTCGAGACGGCGAAGCGGCTCGGGCCGTCGGCCGTGGTGCTGGACAACAGGGGTGACGGCCACACCGGCTACACGTCCTCGCGGTGCGTGCAGGGCAAGGTCGACGACTTCCTGCTGTACGGCACGCTGCCGGCCGACGGCAGTTCCTGCCCGGCGGACGCCGGCGGGCCCGGTGCCGCCGCCGGGCCGCCGGACTGACCCCCGCTCAGGACAGCGTGAGCTCGGGGGCGTAGAGGTCGAGCCAGTGGGCCAGGTCGAGGGTGCGTTCCAGGCCGCGCCGGGCGCTCTGGCTGCCGAGCCCGGTCCGGTGGGCCGCACGGTCCGCCTTCTCGCGGTCGACGAGCTCGAAGACCCGGTGGTCGGGTCGGGCCAGCAGGGCCTTGACCTGGTCCTGGAGCGCCCGGCCGTACTCGGGGTCCTGGGTGGACGGGTAGGGGCTCTTGACCCGGTCGTACACGGACTGCGGCAGGACGTCCCGGGTGGCCTCGCGCAGCAGGGTCTTCTCACGGCCGTCGAAGGACTTCAGGGCCCAGGGCACGTTGTAGACGTACTCCACCAGCCGGTGGTCGCAGAACGGCACCCGGACCTCCAGGCCCACGGCCATGCTCATCCGGTCCTTGCGGTCGAGCAGCATGCGGACGAAGCGGGTCAGGTGCAGGTAGCTCATCCGGCGCATCCGGAACTCGAAGTCGCTCTCGCCGTCCAGGCGCTGGACGCCGGTGACGGCGGAGCGGTAGCCGTCGGCGATGTAGGACTCCAGGTCGAGGGACTTGGTGAGGTCGGTGCGCAGGACCTCGGTGTCGTCGCCGAAGTGCCGGCCCATCGAGAACAGCCAGGGGAAGGTGTCCGCCTTGCGGGCGTCCTCGTCGAAGAACTGCAGGTAGCCGCCGAACACCTCGTCGGCCGACTCCCCGGACAGCGCGACCGTGGACTGGTCGCGGACCGCCCGGAAGAGCAGCAGGAGCGAGGCGTCCATGTCGCCGAACCCGGCGGGCACGTCGCGGGCCCGGATGACCCGCTCGCGGACGGCGGGGTCGGCGAGGCTGTTCACGTCGAGGACGATGTCCTGGTGGTCGGTGCGGGCGAGCCGGGCCACGTCGTGCACGAAGGGCGTGTCGGGGGTGCCGCGCAGCTCGTCGGCGACGAAGTTGTCGGTCTGGCCGACGAAGTCGACGGCGAAGCTGCGGACCTTCTCGCCCTGCGCGGCGAGCTGCCGGGCGGCCAGGGCGGTCATGGCGGAGGAGTCGAGGCCGCCGGAGAGCAGGGTGCAGCGGGGCACGTCGGCGACCAGCTGGCGGCGCACGATGTCGTCGAGGAGTTCGCGGACGGTGGCGACGGTGGTGTCCCGGTCGTCGGTGTGCGGGCGGGTCTCCAGCCGCCAGTACGTCCGGGTGCGGATGCCGCGGCGGTCGACGGTGACGACGGTGCCCGGTTCCACCTCGCGCATGCCCTCCCACACGGCGTGCCCGGGGGTCTTGACCATGGTGAACAGCTCGCGCAGGCCGTCCAGTCCGACCCGGGGGCGGATCAGCGGATTGGCCAGGATCGCCTTGGGCTCGGAGCCGAACAGGACACCGTCCGGGGTCGGGAACATGTAGAACGGCTTGATGCCCATGCGGTCGCGGATCATCACGAGCGTGTCGTGGCGGCCGTCCCAGACGGCGAAGGCGTACATGCCGTTCAGCCGCTCGGCGACGGCGTCGCCCCACTCCAGGTAGCCGTGCAGCACCACCTCCGTGTCGGAGTCGGTGATGAACTCGTGCCCGCGGTCGGCGAGTTCGCGGCGCATCTCGGTGAAGTTGTAGGCCTCGCCGGAGTAGACCATGGCGACGGTTCCGTCCGGGGTGCGGACGCTCATGGGCTGGCGGCCGCCGGGCAGGTCGATGATCGCGAGCCGACGGTGGCCGAGGGCGGCGGGGCCCTCGCTCCAGGTGCCCCGGTCGTCGGGGCCGCGGCAGGCCATGGTCTCCGTCATCGCATCCAATGCGCGGGCCTCGGTGGTGAGATCACGGTCGAAGGAGACCCAGCCGGTGATGCCACACATGCGTTACCTCCTGCTGCCGGTCGGCCGGGCGACACGCGCCACCTGCGGTTCCACGGCGGAGCCGATTGCCCAAGCGAACCACTTGTATTCAGCACCTATATAACGAGCGTGCGCCCGGGACCTCGGCCGGTCAACCTGGCCGTAACACGAACGGCCCCCTCGCCCCACCCTTTCGGCCGCGCTTTGCCCGTCCTGGGCCCGCGCCGGGCCCGCGCCGCCGCCTCACACCGGGCCCGGCCGCCCGGAACAGGCCAACTGCAAAATGTTCGCCAAACGGAACCGGCGCCCCGGGTTTCTCCGGGGCGCCGGACTCGGGACGCATTGGTCCCCCGCGCTCAGGCCGCGGTCGCCAGGAAGCGGTCGAGGGCCGCCGTCAGTTCGGCCGGCCGCTCCACGGGCAGCTCGTGGCCCGCGTCGATGATCCGGACCTCGGCGTCCGGGTAGGCCTTGGCCATCCGCAGCATCTGCCCGACCGGCAGCTGGACGTCGTGGTAGCCGTGCACCATCAGCGTGGGCGCGGTGATCTCCGCCGCCCGGTCCAGGACGTCGAAGGCCCGCATGGCGCCGTACAGCGTCATCACGACCTCGCGCGGGGTGCCGGCGGACGCGCGGACGTACTCCCGGATCTCCTCGCGCGGATGGCCAGGGGCGAAGGCGCGCTGGATGTTGGCCGCGACGAACAGCTTGAAGGGCACCAGGGTGGAAGCCGCCATCAGCAGGCCGCGCCCGCGGCTGTAGGTCATCCTGCCGATGGAGTTGACCAGCACCATCCGCTCGATCCGCGCCGGGTGGCCGAGCGCGAGGGTCTGGGAGATCATTCCGCCCATGGAGTGGCCGACGGGCACGAAGCGGTCCACCTCCAGGTGGCCGAGGAGCGCCACGACGTCCTCGGCCAGCTCGGCGATCGTCCGCACTCCTGCGCCGGTGCTCTCGCCGTGACCGCGCAGGTCGAGCCGGATCACGCGGCGGCTCCGGCCGAAGTGCGCCATCTGGTGGTCCCAGCGGTGCCGGTCGGCGGTCCAGCCGTGGAGGAACACCAGGGGCGCGGCGGCGCCGTCCCGGGGGCCCTCGTCGTCGTACGTCAGTGCCGCTCCGTCGACTTCGAGCTGCGGCATGGGGGCCTCCTGGGGCGCGATCCGGTTACTGACGGGTACGGTATCCGTCCGCGCGGGCTGCCGTCATCGACGGGCCGGCCTCAACACGGTCACGGCGCCCGCCCGATGACCGCCGCGGCCCGCTCGGCGACGGCACGGGACCGGTCTCGCCCCAGGGCGGTCTCCCGGGGGCCGATTACCCCAAATGCCGCACCGGCGAATCCGCCCTATGGTGCTGATATGGAGCACGCACTCAGTCCTACGACCCTCGCCGAGCTGCGCCGCCCGCGCCCCTACCCCGCCGTCTCGGTGCTGACGCCCACGCACCGTCGCGAGCCCGACAACGCACAGGATCCCGTCCGGCTGCGCAACGTCGTGGCCGAGGCGAAGAAGCAGCTGGAAACCGATCCCGCGGTCTCCCGCGAGCGCCGCAGCGACGTCTTCGACCAGCTGGACCGGGCCCTCGCCGAGATCGATCTGGCGCACGCCGAGGACGGCCTGGTGATCTTCGCCGCGCCCGGCGAGCACCAGGTGTGGTCGCTGGCCCGCAGCGTGCCCGAGCGCGTGGTGCTCTCGGACACCTTCCTCACCCGCAACCTGGTCTCCGCCCAGGCCGCCGAGCGGCCGTTCTGGGTGCTGTCGATCTCGGCCGACCGCGTCACGCTGTGGAACGGCGGCGTCGACCGGGTCACCGAGAGCAGGGCCGGCGGCTTCCCGATGACCCGCAGCCAGGAGAACTTCGACGCCGAACGGCTGCAGCGCATCGGCGACATGCCGAGCACCTTCCGCGACGAGGACACCAAACGCTTCCTGCGGGACGCGGACACCATGATGGCCGCGCTGCTGCGCGAGGAGCCGAGGCGCCTCTTCGTCACCGGCGTGCAGGCCGCGCTCTCCCTGTGGGAGGAGTTCGGCAACGTCGCCCGCTACACCGTCCCGGTGCAGCACGGAGGGCTCACGCACGCCGGTCCGGAGGCCGTGTGGCAGGTGATCCAGCCGTTGCTGGACGCGGACTCCCGGCGCAACACCGCCTCGGTGACGCGGGAACTCGAATCGGCCCGTGGCCGCCGGACGTTCGCGGCCGGTGTCGACGAGGTCTGGCAGAGCGCCCGCGAGGGCCGCGTCCGGCTGCTGGCCGTCGAGGAGAACTACCGCGCGACCGTGCGGGACGACGGCGACCACCTGGTCCCGGCCGCGAGCGGCGACCTCGACGCCCGCGACGACATCGTGGACGAGATCGTCGAGCAGTGCCTGGAGACCGGTGCCGACGTCCGCTTCGTCCCCGACGGCACCCTGGACGACGAGGACGGCATCGCCGGGGTGCTCCGGTACTGACCGGCCCGCCCGCCCGGCCGACGTCTAGGCTCTGCAGCGTGATCGCCGGCTGACAAGGGAGTGTGGGCGTGGCTGAGCCGCTGGGCGTCGCGGTACTGGGTGCCGGACACATGGGTGCCGACCACATACGACGCCTCGACCGGGTGGTGAGCGGCGCGCGGGTGGCCGCTGTCGCCGATCCCGACCTGGACCGCGCCAAGGCGGCGGCGGCCGGCCTGGACGCAGTCACCGTCCACGCCGATCCGCTGGCCGCCCTGGAGGCACCCGGTGTGGAGGCCGTGCTGATCGCCTCGCCCGGCCCGGCGCACGAGGAGCCGCTGCTCGCGGCCTTCGCCCGCGGGCTGCCGGTGCTGTGCGAGAAGCCCATGGTGCCGGACTCCACCGGAGCGCTCCGCGTCGTGGAGGCCGAGGCCCGGCTCGGCCGCCGGCTGGCGCAGATCGGGTTCATGCGCCGCTACGACGCCGAGTACCGCCGGCTCAAGACGCTGCTGGACGGCGGCAGCCTGGGCCGGCCGCTGATGCTGCACTGCATCCACCGCAACGTGTCCTCGCCGCCCGGCTTCACCAGCGCCATGCTGATCAACAGCTCGGTCTCGCACGAGATCGACGCGTCCCGCTGGCTGCTCGGCCAGGAGCTGACCGCGGTGACCGTGCTGCGGCCGCGGCCCTCCGCGGGCGCCCCCGAGGGGCTGCTCGACCCGCAGCTGGTGCTCTTCGAGACCGAGGGCGGCGCCCTGGTGGACGTCGAGATCTTCGTCAACTGCGGCTTCGGCTACCAGGTGCGCTGCGAGGCCGTCTGCGAGCGGGGCAGCGCGCGGATCGGGGAGGACCACTCCCTGCTGGTCACCGCCGCGGGCGCGGCCCGCGAGGAGGTTCCCCAGGACTACCTGGTGCGGTTCGCCGACGCCTACGACCGCGAGGTGCAGTCCTGGGTGGACGCCACCCGCCAGGGCCTGGTCACCGGACCGAGCGTCTGGGACGGGTACGCGTCCTCCGTGGTCGCCGAGGCGGGGGTCCGGGCGCTGGAGTCCGGCGGCCGTACGACCGTCGGACTCGCACCGCGCCCGGACCTGTACGCCGCGGACGTCAGCCGCTGACGCTCGCGGCGCCGGTCTCCAGGTGGCCGGTGAACCGGCGCGACCAGGTCGCGTCGGAGTCCACCGTGACCGTGAAGTCGTACCAGCCGTTCTGGTAGGCCACGGCGTTGAAGTAGTCCTCGGTCGAGGCGCCGGCGGCCACCTGGTACGTCCAGGGGCCGTCGGTGCGGTAGTTGTTCGACGTGATGGTGAACTTCACCGACGCGGAGCCCGAGTTGGTCATCCTGAACCAGACGGCGAGTTTGCCGGTGCCGGGCTCCACGGTGTAACGGGCGCTCACCTCGGCCGACTTGCCCGCCTTGGTGGCGTCGCCCTGGAAGCGGCGCAGGAACCGGTTGGGGCCGACCATGCTCAGGTCGTACTTGCCGGCGCCGTACCCCGTGCCGATGTTGAAGGAGTCGGAGGCGGTGCCGCCCGCGGCCACCGTGTACTGCCACGGCGTGGTGTCCCGGTAGGCGTTCGGGTGGAGGGAGAGGTGCGCCGCACGGGTGGCCGGGGCGCCCTGGTTGGCCATGGTGAACCAGGCGAGGATCTTGCCGGCGGTCCCGAACTCCAGGCGGTCCAGGTACCCGTTGGGCTGGTAGGGCAGCGCGCGGGCCGGGCGGGTGCCGGGCTCCTGGGCGGGCAGGGCGTTGGTGGTGGGCACCGGGTTGGGCAGCGGACCGCAGGTGGAGAGGCCGATGACGCCGGTCGCGGGCAGGGCCACGGCGCCGGGGACCGGGTGGGCGAAGTCGAAGACGCCGGTCAGGTCGCCGCTCACCGAACGCCGCCAGTCGCTGATGTTGGGGCACTCGGCGGGCTTGCCGAGGGCCGTGGTCCAGGTCTCCAGGAAGCGCAGCACCGAGGTGTGCTCGAAGACCTCGGAGGAGACCCAGCCGCCGCGCGTCCACGGCGAGACGACGATCATCGGAACGCGGAAGCCGAACCCGTACGGCACCCCGTTCAGGAACTCGCCGGCCGTGCCCGCGGGCGGCGCCGGGGGCGGTACGTGGTCGAAGAACCCGTCGTTCTCGTCGTAGTTGAGGAACAGGACCGTCGAGTCGAAGACGTCCGCGTCGGCGGCGAGGGCCTGGTAGACCAGGTTGACGAAGTGGGCGCCGTCGCCGGGCGGTGCGTAGGGGTGCTCGGAGAAGGCCTGGTTGGCGACCACCCAGGAGACCTGCGGGAGGGTGCCCGCGAGGACGTCGGCCTTGATGGCGGCGGCGATGTCGTCAGGGGTGGAGCCCGTCACCCTCGGGACGGAGGCCATGCCCCGGTCGTACAGCGGGTTGCCCGCCTTGGCGCCGGCGAAGTTCCCGAAGTAGGCGCAGCCGTTGTCGCCGTAGTTGTCCTGGGCGTTCTGGTAGACCTTCCAGGTCACTCCGGCGTTCTGCAGGGCCTCGGCGTAGTTCTGCCAGGTCAGGCCCGACTCGTCGCCGCCGTCGTAGCTGGCGGAGTCGACCTTGCCGCTCCACAGGTAGGTGCGGTTGGGGCCGGTGGCGCTGAGGGTGGAGCAGAAGTAGGCGCCCAGCCCCACGAAGCCTCTTCGGCTGATCGGTGTCATTCGCCCCGTCCTCGTCACGGGTGTGCCCGGGCGGCACACCACGCGCCAGGGTGCACGAGGCGTCCGTCAGGCTCCGGTCCGCGGCGGTGAGGCGGGAGTGAACACCATTCAACGTGCGTGCCGTGCCCGAGGGACCGCGCTCACACGCCCCCGAACAGAGCGCTCAGACCCCGTTCCACGACTCCCTCGACGTCCTCCTCCCCCGGTGCCACCACCTCGTGGGTGCGCTGCAGGAAACGCACGAGTGCCTGGGTGTCGAACTGGAGCAGGGCGAGCCCGTGCGGCGAGTGGAACTCGACCGCCGTGCGGCCGCGGCCGCACGGCCAGATGTGCACGTCCCCGCGCCCGGCGGGGACGTCGAGCCCCTGGTCCAGGAGCGAGCGGGCGAAGGTCCAGGTGACCTCCTCGCCCCCGAGCGTGACCTCGGCCGGGAAGTCGAGGAACACGGCGAGCGGATCGCCGGAGGTGTACCGGAGCGTGGCGGGCACCGGGACCTCCTGGTCCTCGGCGGTGATCAGCCGGGCGCGGGCGGGTTGCTCGAAAGTGATGTCCATGCCTGTAGGACTCCACATGTGTCCTTCGCATGACGCGAAATCCGGACAGAGTTGCCGCGGTTGGCCGAGACCGCGACACTGGGCGCTCGGACGCCTCGAACAGCCGCCCGAGCGCGACACGGAAAGTCTTGAAAATAGGTCAAGTCGCGTAGTCCGCCTACGTCTTGGCCCACCCGGCCGCGTACGTCTTTCATGGCGGTCCACCTGCCCGAAAAGACTCTGGCATATGCCGGAAGCACCACCGTATCGGGTGTTGCCAAATCCCTTACGACGCGTCGCAGGCTGTGCAACAGTCGTAACCGGTCCCCCGCCCGTCCTGGCCGTACCGTCCCCGCATCGGAGTGCGTCATGCCGTCCCATGTCTCCGCGGACCGCCCCGCCGCCCAGCCGCCCGGACGCGGCTCGGTCGAGGCGTTGATATCGCAGACACGGCGGCTCAAGGGCGAGGTGGACGCCGTTCGGCGGGACGCCCGCGGCGACGGCTCGGACCCCCGGGACCGCTGGCAGCGCGCGCTGTACGACCTGGCACTGCATCAGCTCAACGACCTCGACGAGCACCTGGCGCAGCTGCGGGACGGCCCCGCGCCGCCCGCGCCCGGCCCGGACACCGGACCGGCGGGCCGGCCGGCCGCCTCCGGCATCCCGCACGGCTCCCTGCTCAGCCGGGTCGGCAGCGCGGAGTGGAACCTCCTGACCGACGAGGCCAGCTGGTCCGGCGAGCTGTACCAGATCCTCGGCCGGGACCCGGCCGTGCCCGCGCTCGGCCTCGACGAACTGCCCGCCCTGGTGGTGGACGAGGACCGGCCGGGACTGACCGCGATGGTCACCGCCTGCCTGGTCGACGCCAAGCCGATAGACGGCGAGTTCCGCGTCCTGCGGCCCGACGGCACCGTCCGCACGGTGCACATGATGGGCGAGCCCGTGCTCGGCGGCGACGGCAGCACCGCCTCGATGTGGGCCGTCCTGCGGGACGTCAGCGAACTGCGGCGCAGCCAGCGCACCGTGCGCGAGCGGCGTGACTCGCTGCGCCACCGGCAGCGCGCGGCCCCGGCCGGGCAGCCGCCCGTGCCCGGACCGCGGGAGACCGCGCGGCCGCCGGAGCCGGACCCGCTGCGGCTGAAGCGCTGCGGTCCGGGCACGCTCGACGTCGCCGCCCGCCTCCTGACGTCGGGCACCGGCACCCCGCTCGGCGGCGACTGGTACGACGCGCTGGACCTGCCCGACGGCGACACTTTGCTCGGCATCGGCGGCCTCACCGGGCACGGGGCCGGCGTCGCCTCGGGCATGACGATGCTGCTGGGCGCCGTACGCGGCATGGCGATGGCCGGCTCCGCGCCGGGACAGCTCATGTCCCTGCTGAACCAGCTGATCGACGCGACCGTGCAGCCCGCCCTGGGCAGCGCCGTCTGCTGCCGCTACCGACCCGCGACCCGCACCCTGTCCTGGGCGCAGGCGGGACACCCCGCCCCGCTGCTGTTCCGCGACGGGACGGGGTGCGTACTGAACGCGCCGGACGGCGTCCTGCTGGGTGCCACCACGGGAGCCGGTTACGGGCAGGCCGAAGTGACCCTGGAACCGGGCGACCTGCTCCTGCTGCACACCGACGGGCTGTTGCCCGGGCACAGCGCGGCGGACTCCCTTGACCGTCTCCTCGGCCTGTCCCCGCGGTTCGGGGCGGCATCCACCGCCCAGGACGGTGTCAGGGCCGTGATCGAGGAGTTCGGCGAGACCGAGCGCGAGGACGAGGCCTGCGTGCTCGTCGCCAAGGTGAGTGAATAGGGGCGGCTGCCGCCACCCGGATCAACCAGATTCTGGTGTCGCGCCCAGGCCTTCTACGCCTGTGCGCTGTTGTCCGACCCCCTGTTCCTGGTCTTGGGCAGCGCGAGTTTGATCTCGTCGCGGAGATCCTGGATCTTCGGGTAGCCGGAGTACTCGGCGGTGAGCCGGTACATCTGGCGCAGCCGGTCCCAGGTCCGGTGGGACGAGTTCGACCCCATCGACACCAGCGCCAACCGCGCGTAGTGACCCGCCTGTTCGGGGTCGTCCGCGATGAAGCAGGCGGAGGCCATGGAGAGGAAGTCGAAGATCTTCGACCGCTCCTGCTTGCTGTCGGCCCTGAGGGTCAGCGCCTTCTCGGCGTAGTGCCGGGCGTGCGCGGCCGCGCTCGGGTCGTGATCGGCCAGCGTGCGGTACGCCAGGGCCTGCATGCCGTACAGGTCCGCCTCGTTGAACATCTGCATCCAGCTCGGCGGCGGCACGTCGCTGCGGTCCGAGACGAACAGGCTCTCCGCCTGGCCGAGGGTGCGGCGCATCGCCTGGCCCTTGCCCATGGACGCCTGCGCCCACGCCTCGATGGTGTGGAACATCGCCTGGGTGCGCGGCAGCACCTCCTGTCCCGAGCCGGACTGGGCGAGTTTCATCAGATCGAGTGCTTCGTCGGGCCGGCCGATGTGCACCATCTGGCGAGCCGCCCTGGAGAGCGCCTCCCCGGCACGCGGCCGGTCGCCGCCCTCACGGGCCGCGTGCGCGGCGATGACGAAGTACTTCTGGGCCGTGGGCTCCAGGCCGATGTCGTGCGACATCCAGCCCGCGAGCACGGCCAGGTTGGCGGCGACGCCCCACAGGCGCCGCTGGAGGTGGTCGGGGTGGCGGTAGGCGAGCATGCCGCCCACCTCGTTGAGCTGTCCCACGACGGCCTTGCGCTGCAGCCCGCCTCCGCGGGCCGCGTCCCAGGCACGGAACACCTCGACGGAACGCTCCAGTTCCTCGATCTCCTCGGACCCGATGGGGGCGGCCTCGTAGCGGTCGAACCCGGCGGGGTCGGCGTGCAGAGGGTCGTCGAGGGCGGGGGCGTCGGCCTTCAGGGTGGGGTCGGTGTGCAGCCAGTCGTACATGGCGCTGCTGAGTACGGATCCCGCGGTGAGCGCGGCACCCGCGCCCACCAAGCCGCGTCGGTTGAGCATGAGGTCCATTCCCGTGAATTCGGTGAGGACCGCGGCGGTTCGTTCGGGCGCCCACGGCATGCCGTCGGGATGTTCCGCCATCCCGTCGTCCGGCCGTTTTCCCGCACGCCCGTGCCGTACCAGACCGAGGTCCTCGATGGTCACGACACGGCCGAGACGCTCGGTGAACAGGACCGCCAGCACCCGCGGCACCGGATCGCGCGGGATCTCTCCCGTGTCGATCCACCGCCGCACCCGTGAGGTGTCGGTCGACAGCTGGGGGTGGCCCATGGCCGCCGCCTGCCGGTTGACCAGCCTCGCGAGTTCGCCCTTGGACCAGCCGGCCAGGCCGAACAGGTCCGAGAGACGGGTGTTGGATTGTCCGCTCACGTCAAGCCCCCAGGTTCTCGGCTGAGTTGACAGTAGCCCCGTGCAGGTTGCCGGGCGACTATTCGCCACGGTTCGCCAGGGTGCGCCAGATGGTGTGCCACTGGGCGACGGGTGTCAGGTAGGAAAGCGCCACCCCGACCCGGTCGCCACTCGACGGGCAGACTCCCCAGGGTGTGTCCGGGCGGCCGGGCCGGGTGGGCGCCGAGGACCTCTTCGCAGGACTTCTCAGGCAGGCACCGCAGGTACACGAAGGGATCTGTATCGCCCATGTACGCAGCATCGTCCTCCGTGTCCGCTCCGCCCCGGACGCTGCGCCCCCGCCCGGCGGGCAGCGGACCCTATCTCGACCCGGCGCGAACCGGGGCCGCCGTACCGGTCGTGGGCCGGCCCCGGCGCGCCATGGTTCCCGGCTCCCAACCGCTCAGCGGGAGACTGGACCTGTCCGGCCCGCAGGGCGCGCAGTTGCGCACCGCGATCGCGTCGGTGCACCGGATCTGCCCGGAGTTCGCTCCGGTACAGGTGCTGCGGCGCTCCGGACGGTCCGTGATCCTCGTCGGGACGACGGGACGCAGCACGGCCGTGGCCAAGTGTCTTCTGGACCACTCCCCCGCCTGGGCGGAGCGGATCCGCCACGAAATAGCGGCATACCGTTCCTTCGTACGGCAGCGGCCTCCGATCCGGGTGCCGCGGCTGATCGCGGCGGACCCGGACAACTGCACGCTGGTGATCGAGCGGATGCCGGGCCGGGTGGCGGCGGTCCAGCGCCATCCGGCGGAGGCTCCCCCGCGGGCGGACATCCGGGCCGCCCTGGGCGCGATCTGCCGCCTGAACGCCTGGCGTCCCCCGGCCGGCACCTTCGACGCGCCGGTGGACTACGCGGCCCGCATCTCCCGGTACCACGAACTGGGCCTGCTCACCGACCGGGACATGGGTGACCTGCAGAAGCTGCTGCACGGCATCGCGGTCGCGGCGGGCCGCCAGGGAATGGGCCAGTTCTGCCACGGCGACGCGCTGCTGTCGAACATCCTGCTCTCGCCGGCCGGTCCGGTGCTGGTGGACTGGGAACACGCGGGCTGGTACCTGCCGGGGTACGACCTGGCGACGCTCTGGTCGGTGCTGGCGGACGCCCCGGTGGCGCGTCGTCAGATCAGCCAGATCGCACAGTCGGCGGGGCCCGCGTCCCGGGACGCCTTCCTGGTGAACCTGATGCTGGTCCTCACCCGGGAGATCCGGACCTACGAGACCGCCGTGCAGCGTTCGATGCACGACGCGACCCCGGCGGCACCGGGTACGGCCCATCCGGGGGCCGCGCCGACCGGCGAGGAACAGCGGCTGCTGCTCCGGCGGCTGCACGACGACTGCCAGCTGGCCCGCCGGGCCGTGCGCGCGGCGGTCGGGACTCGCTGACGGGGACGAGAGTCCGCGGTGCGCTCAGGGCAATCGCGCGCCGCGGATTTTCCGGACGGCCCGGCCGTTCAGAGGTGTACGCCACTGACGCCACGCAGGCCGGAAGCCTCCTGCGCGAAACTCCCACGATCATCGGATGACATGGGAATTCTCAGCCTCCTGGGCATGATTGACGGATCGTCGGCAAGCCGGTACCACTGAGCCACGCTCAGCCCCGCACGCCCCGCCGCGCTCGATCGCCCCAGGAGGCCGCATTGCGAGGATCCGTCACCGAGACAGCGCCCACGCCTGGCGGCAGACACCTGCGGAGGGCGGCGGCCGCCGCCGTCGCCTCCGCGGCACTGGTGCTGCCGCTGCTGGGGGCCGCTCCGCCGCCCGGCGAGACCACGTCGTCCGCCGCGCTGCTCCAGCGCGCGTTCGCGTCCGCCGCCGCCGACTACCACGTGCCGCAGAGCGTCCTGCTGGCCGTCTCCTATCTCCAGTCCCGCTGGGACACCCACGGCGGCGCGCCCAGCGTCACCGGCGGCTACGGCCCGATGCACCTCACCGACGCGCGCACCGCACTGGCCACCACCACCGAGCACTTCGCCGACGGCACCGAGGACGCCCGCGGTGACAGCGCCCGCCCGGCCCTGCACCCCCGCGTCGCGGTCCCGGCCGACTCCGCGCTCCCGGCACGGCTCACGACCCTCGTCCGCGCCGCCGGACTCACCGGCATCCCGGCGGCCCGGCTGCGCACCGACCCGTCCTCGAACGTGGCCGGCGGCGCCGCCCTGCTCGCCTCCGCCCAGCGGGCCCTGCACCAGCCGCTCAGCACCGACCCCGCCGACTGGTACGGCGCGATCGCCCGGTTCTCCGGCGCCGACGACGCGGCCACCGCGGCGGCGTACGCGAACGACGTGTTCGACGTCCTGCGCACGGGCGAGCAGCGGGTCACGGACGCGGGACAGGCCGTCGCCCTCGCCGCCCGGCCGGAGCTCAGGGCGGACACGGCACAACTGAGGCTGACCGGACTGCGGACCGTGCGGAGCGACGACACGGAATGCCCGTCGACGGTGTCGTGCGAATGGATCCCGGCGCCCTACGCGCAGTTCGGGGACGACGACTACGGCAACCACGATCTCGCCGACCGGCCGGCCGCGCAGAGCATCAAGTACATCGTCATCCATGACACCGAAGGCGCCTGGGACGGGACCATCAACCTGGTCCAGGACCCGACCTACGTGTCCTGGAACTACACCGTTCGCTCGACCGACGGTCTGATCGCCCAGCACGTCAAGGCCAAGGACGTGGCCTGGCACGCGGGCAACTGGTACATCAACGCCAAGTCGATCGGCATCGAGCACGAGGGCTTCCTCGCCGCGCCGGACGCCTGGTACACGGAGGCGATGTACCGCTCGTCGGCCCGGCTGGTGAAGTACCTGACCGCCGAGTACGGCATCCCGCTGGACCGGCAGCACATCCTCGGCCACGACAACGTGCCGGGACCGACCACCTCCACGATCCCCGGGATGCACACCGACCCCGGCCCGTACTGGGACTGGCGGCACTACTTCGAACTGCTGGAACACCCCTTCAAGCGCACCGCGGGCAAGAAGGGCGGTCTGGTGACGATCCTGCCGGACTACGCGGCCAACCAACCGTCGTACACCGGCTGCGTGACCAGCGGCCGGCCGTGCGCCGCGCACGGGTCCAGCGAGGTGCGGCTCTACTCCGACCACGACGAGAACGCGGCCCTGATCAATGACATCGGCTACGGCAGGCCCCCGACGACCGACGTGAACGATCTCTCCTCGCGGGTCTCCACCGGCCAGCAGTACGCGGTCGCGGACACCTGGGGCGACTGGACGGCGATCTGGTACCTGGGGCAGAAGGCCTGGTTCAGGAACCCGGCGAAGGCGCCGACGGCGGTGAATGCCACCGGCCTGGTGGTGACACCGAAGGCGGGCCTGACCAGCGTCCCGGTCTACGGCCGCGCCTATCCGGAGGCGGCGGCCTACCCCTCCGGGGTACCCGCGCAGGCGGTGTCGCCGCTGCCGTACACCATCCCGGCGGGCCAGGAGTACGTGATCGGTGACGTGCTGCGGGGCGAGTACTACTACGCGGTCACCTTCGACACCGACACGCACCGGGTGGTCGCCGGCAAGGACCTGTACTACGAGATCCAGTACGGCCACCGGATCGAGTTCGTCCGCGCGGCCGACGTGACCGTGGCGCCGGCGAGCCGGTGGGCGCGGCGGTAGCGGCCTGACGTCAGCCCTGCTGGAACAGCTCCGCCGGGAGCGGCTTCAGCAGGGCGTACAGGTCGTCCGTGATCGGTCGGTCCCAGGCGGCGATGGTCACCAGGACACCGTCGCTGCGGTCGAACTGGACGCAGGAGATGCGGCTCTCGGAGAGCTTGAGACGGCGCACGATCAGCAGGTTGTCGCCCTGCAGCACCGGCATGTCCTCGGTGCCCACGACGGTGACGTCCTCGTCGTTCTCCAGCGCGAGCAGGAGCTGGCCCACCTCGAAGGGGACCTCGTCCGCGGCGACCTCGCGGGCCGGGGAGCCCTCGGGGAGGTTGCCGATGATCATCGCGGGGCCGCGGCCGCCGAAGAGGTCGTAGCGCAGGAAGACGCCCTGGCAGGTGCCGTCGGGAGCGGGCAGCAGCCCGGCACCGAGGTTGCCGGGCCAGTCGCCCGGGTCCATGGCCAGGACGTCGAAGTCGGGGCCGGCGGGAGTGGCGCTGCGGCGACGGAGGAACGACATGCGGTCCATGGTACGGGTCGGCGGCACCGTGCCGGGCCGAAGCCGTCGCGGCAGGTGGCGGTGGTGCGGTGGGTGCCGCGCCGCGGTGGCCGTCCGCGCGGTTCCCCGCGCCTCTAGGGAGTCGCGTCCTCCGTCTGCTTCGTGGCCGCGGCCAGTGCGGCGCGCGCTTCCTCGGCCAGGCCGTCGGCGCCGCACCGCTCGGCTGTCTCCAGGCCCCTGCGGAGGTGACGGGCGTCGTTCAGTTCCGTCCCCAGGGCCACCAGGGCGCAGGCCAGTTCGTAGGCGGCGGGAGAGCGATCCAGGTGGGCGACGGCCTCCTTCAGGCAGGCCAGGCGGGCCGGGCCCGTGGTGACCTCGGCCGCGGTGCGCAGGGCCTGGCCGATCGCCGACGGGGCGCCGAACCGGCGGGCCCGGCCGACCGCTTCCAGGGCCGTGGCCGAGGCGCGGTCGGGTGCGTCGTGGCTCTGGGCGCGGGCCAGGTGGAGCTGCCACGGGCACCACGCGGGGTTGCGGATGCCGCGCGGCTCCAGGCGGCGGCCCGCCGCCGCCAGCTCGGCCGCCGCCTCCTGGACGTGGCCGCGCGCGAGCAGCAGCTCGCCGTAGACCGACTGCGCGTCCGGGAAGACCACGGCCGCGGGGAACGGCTCGTGGAAGGAGTGCTGCTCGGCGACGCGGGTGGCCTCGTCGGTGCGGCCGCGGGCCAGCAGGGTCTGGACGAGGGTGCCGACCGCGTACCAGTAGACGGGGGTGCCGGGGCCGACGCGTTCGGCGATCCGCAGTCCGGAGCGGACCAGGTCCTCGGCCTCGGCGAGGCGGCCGCGCCGGTAGCGGACGTACCCGAGCAGGGTGTAGCCGAAGGAGAGGTGCGCGCCGCGCCAGCCCTGGCGTTCGAAGTCGGCGGTGCCGGCGGCGAAGAGTTCCTCGGTGCGGTCGGGCCGGTCGGCGTACATGAAGGCGAGGGCGACCAGCACGGGCACCTCGAAACCGCGGTCCGGCTCGGCCCAGCCGAGGCCGCCGGCGAGGGCGCGCTCGGCGTGGTGGAGCGCGACCTCGGCGGGTTCGCCGCGCTGGACCGCGTCCCAGGTGCGCAGGCCGATGATGTACCGCTCGGTGAGGTCGCGGCCCTGGAGCCGGTCGGCGAGCCGGGACAGCCGACGGGAGCGGGAGGGGTGGTCGGGTTCGTCGGCGCGGAAGGCGTCCCACATGAACTGTTCGGAGAGCATCCGAAGCCGGACCCGGGCGTCGCCGGTCACCCGGATCTCCCGGGCCAGGGTCTCGGAGGCCTCGGCCAGCCGGTCGCTGTGCGCGAGGACCTGGGAGAGCCGGTAGACGATGTTCTGGCGCAGGCCGGGTTCGGCGATGGGTTCGGCGAGGGCCGCGCGCAGGTGGTTGACGGTGGTGGCGGGCTCGGTGAGCAGGGAGGCGCTGCCTAGTTCGTAGAGGACGGCGGCGCGGTCCTCGGCGGTCGGGGGTTCGCGCAGGGCGCGGGCGAGGTAGCGGCAGGCGGCGTCGGGGGCGCCGGCGCGCAGGGTCTCGCCGGCGGCGGCGCGCAGTCGCTGGACGACCCAGGGGTCGCCCTCGGGGTGGGTCTCCAGGAGGTGGCGGGCCGCGGTGGCGGCGGCCTGGCCGTCGTCGGTGACGCACCAGGCGGCCTGGCCGTGCAGGGCGACCCGGAAGCCGGGCGGGATGGCACGGTAGACGGCGGTGGCGATCAGCGGGTGGACGAACTCCAGGGTCTCGGCGCCGGTGAGGACGCGGGCGCCGCGCAGGGCGTCGGCGGCGTCGGCGGCCTCTTCGTGGCCGAGGCCGGCGACGGCGGCGGCGAGCGCGGGATGGATCTCGGTGCCGAGCACGGCGCAGGCCCAGGCGAACCGGACGGTGGAGGGGCCGAGGCGTTCGAGGCGGGCGATCAGTCCACTGCCCTTGACGGCGGCGGCGAGATCGCGCAGCAGCGGCGCGCCGGCCTCGGTGGGGTCGAGGCCGCGGTCGTGGACCTTGGCGGTGAGTTCGACGGTCTCGAAGGGGTTGCCCGCGGTGACGGCCCAGCACTCGTGGCAGAAGGCGTCGTCGGCGTGCGCGCCGAGGCGCTCGCGGACCAGGCCGGCGACGGCGTCGGCGCTGAGTGGTTCGAGGTCGTGCGGGCGGCCGCCGGCCCGGCTGGGCAGGCCGCGCAACGCCTCGGCGTGGTCGGGGAGTTCGTCGGGCCGGTAGGCGACCACGAAGAGCAGCGGGAGCTGTTCGGCGCGGGGCGCGAACGCGGCGAGCCAGCCCAGGGATTCGGGGTCGGCCCAGTGGGCGTCGTCGAGGACGAGGACCACCGGGGCCTGGCGCACCACGAGGTGGGTGAGCACCCAGTCGAGCCCGTCGCGCAGGCCCTGGAGGTCCGGCGGGGCGCCCTCGGTGGGCGCGCACAGACCGAGGGCGGGGCCGACGATGTCGTACCAACTGCCCAGTGAGGCGCGGAGTTCGGCCTCCGGTGCGCCGGCGAGGCGGGGCTGCAGGAGCTGGCGGGCCACGTGGAAGGCGACGCCCTGTTCCTGTTCGCCGCCGCGGGCGGAGAGCACGGTGCAGCCCTGGGCGGCGGCGCGGCGGCGGACCTCGGTCAGCAGCGTGGTCTTGCCGATGCCGGCGCGGCCGGCGAAGGCGAGCAGCGCGCCGAGCGCCCGGTCGGCCGGTGCGGCGCCGTCCGCGCTCAGGCCGGTGAGTTCCGCCAGCGCCTCGTCGACCGTGGCGAGTTCGCCCTCACGTTCGTAGAGCGTGCGCCGGTTGCGAAGGACCCGCTGCCCCATGACCACCCCCCGCCACGGTGATGCGCGAGCGCGGGGAGCGGGCGCGGACCGTGGCTTGCAGGCAGCTCAGCGTACGCCTGATGAAAGTGATCCGCCCCCTACTGACGGTTACTCACCCCAAGCGCTTGACAGGACACTTCAGGACTCTTCGGGCGGCGGCGGAATGACCGCGACCGGGCTCACCGCGTGCAGGAGGACGGCCTGGGTGACCGAGCCCATCATGCGGGCCGGTGCCGACAGGCGCCTGCGGTGCCGTCCCACGACGACCAGTTCGGCGTCCTGGGAGGCGGCGACGAGGGCGCCCGCCGCGTCGCCGGGCAGCGCGAGGGCCTCGGCGGTCACGTGCGGCTGCTCCTTGAGGTACGGGGCGAGGAAGCCCTCGGCGAGCGTGCGGGTCTCCTGCTCGACCTCGCCCTGGTCGACGGTCTGCGGGGCGAGTTCCCCGGCGGTGGCCCAGAACCTCACCGGCCACGGGTAGGCGGCGATCACCTGGAGCCGGGCGCCGCGCCGGGCGGCCTCGGCGAACGCGAACGCCAGGGCGGCCTCGTCGGGGCTGTCCACGTCGACGCCGACCACGACCCGGGGGCCGGGTGCCACGGGCAGCGCGTCGGGGACCTCGCGGCCGGGCCTGGGCACGACGGCCACGGGGCACCGGGCGTCCCGTGCGGCGGCCAGCCCGTTGGAGCCCAGGATGAGGCTGGCGAAGCCGCCGCGGCCCCGGGAGCCGAGCACCAGCAGCTGTGCGTCGGCGCCCAGTTCGGGCAGCAGCGCGGACGGGGCGCCCTCCATGGCGACGTACTCGACGGTCACGTCCGCGGTGTCCGCGGCCAGCCGGTCGCGGACCTCGTCGAGCACGGGGTCGCCGGCCTCCTCGGGCTCCCCGGCCACCATGACGTCCGGCTGTCCCCAGGCGGCGTACTGGCGCACGTGCACCACCCGCAGCGGCGCGTCCCGCCGCCGGGCGGCGTCCAGGGCCCAGTCAAGGGCGCGCAGGCTGTCGTCCGAACCGTCCACCGCGGCGATGACCGGCACAGTGCTCATCGTTGCTCACCTCCGGAATGCGACCTTCCCTGTCCGGGGCCAGCCTGTCTCAGGCGGCGGCCCCGGACGGGCGCTGCAGGTCACGTGTCCGGAAATCCTGGCGGAACACCCCCCGGTTCACCTCTCTGCCGCGCGGCCGGGGGGGTGGCGCTCAGGTCAGGTCGAACTCGCCCTCCCTGGCCCCCGAGACGAAGGCGCCCCATTCGGCGGGGGTGAAGATCAGGGAAGGGCTCTGCGGGCGGCCGCTGTTGCGCATCGCGATGAATCCCTCGACAAAGGCGATCTGGACATCCCCCAGGCCACGGCTGCTGGACTGCCACTCGGCCTCGCTGAGGTCCAGCTCCGGCTTGTCCCAGCCCAGTACCGACTGCTGCTGGATGGTGCTCTCGGCCACGTCCGTGCTCCTCCCGAACTCGTCGTCCGCGGCCAGCCTAGCTTTCGGTCCGGGCACTCAACAGGCCACGTGAGGGGGTCCTTTCAGGAGTCGGGGGCCTCGGCGCCGACCAGCCACATCGCGAAGAACTGGGAGCCGCCGCCGTAGGCGTGCCCGAGCGCCCTGCGGGCGCCGTCCACCTGGTGTTCTCCGGCCAGGCCGCGGACCTGGAGGGCGGCCTCGGCGAAGCGGATCATGCCGGAGGCGCCGATCGGATTGGTGGAGAGCACGCCGCCCGACATGTTGACGGGAAGGTCACCGTCGAGTTCGGTGACACCCGATTCGGTGAGTTTCCAGCCCTCTCCCTCGGCGGCGAAGCCGAGGTTCTCCAGCCACATGGGCTCGTACCAGGAGAACGGCACGTACATCTCGACGGCGTCGATGTCGCGGCGCGGGTCCGTGATCCGGGCCTGCCGGTAGACGTCGGCCGCGCAGTCCTTGCCGGCCTGCGGCGACACGGCGTCCTTGCCCGCGAACAGGGTGGGTTCGCTGCGCATCGCGCCGCCCAGCATCCAGGCGGGCGGCTTCGGCGAGCGCGCCGCCCCGGCGCGGTCGGTGAGGACCATGGCGCAGGCGCCGTCGGAGGAGGGGCAGGTCTCCGAGTAGCGGATGGGGTCCCACAGCATCGGGGACGCCTGGACCTTCTCCAGGGTGATGTCGTGTTCGTGCAGGTGGGCGTAGGGGTTCTTGAGCGCGTTGCGGCGGTCCTTGTAGGCGACCAGCGAGCCGACGGTGTCGGGTGCGCCGCTGCGCCGCATGTAGGCCCGCACGTGCGGGGCGAAGAATCCGCCGGCGCCCGCCAGCAGCGGCTGCTGGAAGGGGATCGGCAGGGACAGGCCCCACATGGCGTTGGACTCGGACTGTTTTTCGAAGGCGAGGGTGAGGACGGTGGAGTGGACGCGGGCGGCGACGAGGTTGGCCGCGACCAGTGCCGTGGAGCCGCCGACCGACCCCGCCGTGTGGACCCGCAGCATGGGCTTGCCGACGGCCCCGAGCGCGTCCGCCAGGTACAGCTCGGGCATCATCACGCCCTCGAAGAAGTCGGGCGCCTTGCCGATGACGACGGCGTCGACGTCGGCCCAGCCCAGCTCGGCGTCGTCGAGGGCGCGCCGGGCGGCCTCCCGGACCAGCCCGGCGATCGACACGTCCCGGCGGGCCGCCACGTGCTTGGTCTGGCCGACCCCCACGACGGCCACGGGCTCCTTGCTCATCGCGGATCCCCTTCCTGGGCGGGGCTCTCCAGCGGGTCCCCTTCGAGTACGGCGACCAGGTTCTGCTGCAGGCAGGGCCCGGAGGTGGCGTGGGCGAGGGCGCGGTCGCAGTCCCCGCGGTGGATGCGGGCGGCGGCCTCGCCGATCCGGATCAGCCCGGCGGCCATCACCGGGTTGGCGGCGAGGGCTCCGCCGGACGGGTTCACCCGTACCTCGTCGCCGAGCCGGAGCGCCTTGCGGAGCACGACCTCCTGCGAGCTGAAGGGCGCGTGCAGTTCGGCGGTGTCGACGGGCCGTTCGAAGGCGCCGGCCCGCTCGGCGGCGAGGCGGGCCGAGGGCGCGTCGGTCAGGTCGCGGACGCCGAGGCCGTGTGCCTCGATCCGGTGGTCGATGCCCCGGATCCAGGCGGGCCGGGAGCACAGCTCGCGGGCCCGCTCCCCGGCCGCGAGGATCACGGCGGCGGCCCCGTCACCGATGGGCGGGCAGTCGCCGGTGCGCAGCGGCCGTACGAGGTAGTCGCCCTGCGGCACCGCACCCCTCAGCTGGGCGTGCGGGTTGGCGGCGGCGTCGGCCCGGCTGCGGGCGCCGACCGCGGCCAGTGCCGGCTCGTCGGTCTCGCCCGCGTCCAGGAGGGCCTGCGCCTGGAGCGCGGCGAGGGCCACCGAGTCCGGCCACAGCGGCGCCAGGTAGTAGGGATCGAGCTGGCGGGTGAGGACGTCGCGGACCGGGCCGGGCGAGGACTTGCCGTAGGAGTAGACGAGCGCGGTGTCCGCGTCCCCGGTGAGCAGCTTGGTCCAGGCCTCGTACAGCGCCCAGGCCCCGTCCATCTCGACATGCGACTCGGAGATCGGCGGCCAGGCTCCGACACCGTCCAGGGCGAGGGTGAAGGAGAAGGCGCGGCCGGCCAGGTAGTCGCTGGAGCCGGAGCAGGTGAAGCCGATGTCGGCGGTGCGCAGGCCGGTCTGTGCGAGGACGTCGTGCAGCACCGGCATGAGCATCTCCACCTCGGAGAGCTCCTCGCTGGTGCGCCGGTGGTCGGTCTGCGCGAAGGCGACGACCGCGATGTCCCTCATCGGTGCGGTCACAGCAGCTCCTTGTAGGTGTCGTAGTCCGCGTCGGGTTCGCCGGTGGGCCGGTAGTGGTCCGGGTAGCGGGCCCCCTCGGTCCACACCGGTTCGACCCTGAGGCCCATCCGCACCTGGTCGTAGGGGATGCCGCCGATCCGGCCGTGCAGGGCGAGGCCGGCCCCGTCCAGCGCGATGTGGCCGTAGACGTAGGGCACTTCGATGTCGAGGTTCTTCGCCTTGATGTTGACGATGCAGAACGTGGTGACCGTGCCGCGGGGGCCCACCTCGACCTGTTCGGTGGTGGCCACCCCGCAGGTGGGGCAGGCGCCCCTCGGAGGGACGTACACCTTCCGGCAGGAGGGGCAGCGCTCGCCGCAGGTCCGCCGGGTGGACAGGGCCTCGATGTAGGCGGCCTGGGCGCGGCCGGGCGAGTAGGTGTAGTCGAGGCGGGCGTGGGCGACGATGCCGTGCACGGCGTCCTCGAACGCGCCGCTGTGGCCGTGGGGTTCGGCCCGCTCCCCGTCGTAGGGCTCGAAGCAGGCGATGTCGGTGATGGCTCCGGACCGCTCCTCGGCCCAGCGCACGCGGACCCGCATGCCGGTGCGGACGGCCGCGGGGCCAGGGGCGTCCAGGGCGTGCAGCAGGGCGGTGTCGGCGCCGTCGAGGCGGACCAGGACCCAGGCGAACGGGGTGTCCAGGGGCTGGCCGCGGCGGGGTTCGTGGTTCCAGGCCCAGGTGGTGACGGTGCCGGTGGGGGCGACCTCGACCAGGTCGCGGATCTCCTCGGCGGTGACGGGGTCGTACTCGACGGGCGGGACGAGGACGCGGCCGTCCCCGGTGCGCACGCCGAGGACGACGCGTTCGCGCAGTCCGGTGAGGAAGGCGCTCTGGACCGGGCCGAGGGAGCGGGTGAAGGGGAACTCGACGACGAGGGGGGCTTTGAGGACTTCGGGCATGCCCGGTCTCCTTCAGTGACGCTGGTAGAGGGGAGTGCGCTTCTCCGCGAAGGCGCGGGCGCCTTCCTTCGCGTCGGCGGTGTCGAAGACCGGCCAGCCGCGTTCCAGCTCCGCGGCGAGTCCGTCGGTCTCGGTCATCTCCGCGGTCTCGTACACCGACGCCTTGACCGCCTCGACGGCCAGCGGGCCGCACGCGTTGATCCGTTCGGCGATCTCCAGGGCCTTGCCGAGCGCGCCGCCGTCCGGGACGACGTGGCCGACCAGTCCGACGGCGGCGGCCTCGCGGGCGGTGTACGGCCGTCCGGTGAGCAGCATCTCCAGGGCGTGGGTGCGGGGGATCTGGCGTTGCAGGCGGACCGTGGAGCCGCCGATCGGGAAGAGTCCGCGCCTGACCTCGAACAGGCCGAACGTCGCGGACTCCCCCGCGACCCGGATGTCGGTGCCCTGGAGGATCTCGGTGCCGCCGGCCACGCAGTGTCCCTCGACGGCGGCGATCACCGGTTTGCGCGGGCGGTGATGGCGCAGCATCGCCTTCCAGTGCAGGTCCGGGTCGGCCTTCAGCCGGTCGCGGTGCCGCTCGCCCGCCATGCCCTCGCCGGCCAGCGCCTTGAGGTCCATCCCGGCGCAGAAGGCGCCGCCGGCCCCGGTGAGCACGACCGAGCGGACCGTGTCGTCCTCGTCCGCCTCGATCCAGCCGTCGTACAGGCCGACGAGCATGGAGATCGAGAGCGCGTTCTTGGCCTCGGGCCTGTTGAGCGTGAGCACCAGTGTGGCGCCCTCGCGCCGTACGGTGAGGTGTTCTGTCCCACCCATGGAACCTCTCCCCTCTGCCGGAACGAGAACAGGTTGCAGGAGGGCGGGAGGCACTTCAAGGGTTTTCTGACAGACAGTCAGATTTCTTCGCGCGAACCCTTCCCACTTGTCGCCCCCTTTGCTCTGATGACCGGCGAACCGACACGTGCGCCTTTTCTTCGCCATGGTCTGCCGGGGTCAGGAGGAGCGGTGGAGTACAACCTTGCCGATCTGTTCGAGTCGGTCGTCGACGTGGCCGCGGACCGCGAGGCGCTGGTCTACCTCGACCACCCCGGCACCGGCGCGGAGCGCCGGCTGACCTACGCGGAACTGGACGCGGCCGCCGACCGCATCGGCCACCACCTGGTCGACAGCGGGATCCGACCGGGCGAGCACCTGGGACTCCACCTCTACAACGGCGTCGAGTACCTGCAGACGGTGCTCGGCTGCCTGAAGGCCCGGGTGGTGCCGGTCAACGTCAACTACCGCTACGTGGAGGACGAACTGGCGTACCTCTACCAGGACGCCGACCTGGTCGCGCTGGTCTTCGATGCGGAGTTCGACGAGCGGGTCGCGGCGGCGCTGCCGCGGGCCCCGAAGCTGCGGCACCTGGTGCGGGTGGGCGGGCCGGGAGCGGGTCCGAAAGCGGTGCCCTTCACGGAGGCGGAGGCGTCCGGCTCCGTCGGACGGGACTTCGCGGCGCGCTCGGCGGACGACCAGTTCATCATCTACACCGGCGGCACCACCGGCATGCCCAAGGGGGTGATGTGGCGTCAGGAGGACCTGTTCTTCGCCGGACTGGGAGGCGGCGCGCCGACCGGCGAGCCGGTGAAGCGGCCTCAGGAGCTCGCGGAGCGGGTCGCGGCGGGCGGCACCGGCATCACCTTCTTCCCCACTCCCCCGCTGATGCACGGCACGTCGACGCTCACCTCCTTCATCGGCTTCAACTTCGGCCAACGGGTCGTCATCCACCGCAAGTTCGTGCCCGAGGAGGTGCTGCGGACCGTCGAAAGGGAGAAGGTCACCAGCATGTCGCTGGTCGGTGACGCGATGCTGCGCCCGCTGATCGACGCGTTGCGGGGGCCGCTGCGGGGCACCGACTGCTCCTCCCTGTTCAGCGTCTCCTCCTCCGGCGCGGTCCTCTCCGAGACCGTGCGCCGGCAGTTCGGCGAACTCGTCCCGAACTGCCTGCTGCTGAACAACTTCGGGTCCTCGGAGTCCGGCTTCAACGGCACCGCGACCGACGACTCCGGTGCCGGCAGCCGGTTCCGGGTGCGCGTGAACTCCCGTACGCAGGTGGTCGATCCGGTCACCCACGAGCCGGTGCCGGCGGGCGGGACCGGCCGGGTCGCGCAGTGCGGCCACGTCCCGCTCGGCTACTACAACGACCCGCGCAAGACGGCCGAGACCTTCTTCGAGAAGGACGGCACGCGCTGGGTGCTCCTCGGCGACATGGGCACGGTCGACGAGGACGGCGTGATCACGGTCCTCGGGCGGGGCTCGCAGTGCATCAACACCGGGGGCGAGAAGGTGTACCCGGAGGAGGTCGAGCAGGCGCTGAAGTCCCATCCGGACGTGTACGACGCGCTGGTGGCCGGGGTGCCGGACGCCCAGTGGGGCAGTCACGTGGCGGCCGTGGTGCAGCTGCGCGAGGGCGCGGAGCGGCCCTCCCTCACGGACATCCAGAACCACTGCCGCGCCCAACTGGCCGGTTACAAGATCCCCCGCCAGCTGGTGATCGCCGAGTCCGTCCAGCGTTCGCCGAGCGGCAAGGCCGACTACCGCTGGGCGCGGGAGGTCGCGGTCGCCGCCGACCGGTAGGCCCCGCGGACCAGCTCGCGACGGCGCGCGCCGGACGGGCCGGCGCGGTTCAGGCGTCGAGGAAGGCGACGGTGCGGCGGACGAACTCGTCGGGGTCGTCGAGCCAGGGGTAGTGGCCGGCGCCGGGCTGGACGGTCACCTCGGCGTTCGGGAAGGCCTCGGCGGCGCGCCGGACCAGCGCGGGTCCGGGACCGCCGTCGAGCGCGCCCGCGTACAGCAGCACGGGAGCAGCGAGAGCGCGCAGGGCGGTCCGGGTCGCCTCGGGCGTGAAGGCGCCGTCGGCGAAGTACCGGTCGGCCGCCTCGTCGTTGGTCTGCTCCTCGGCCGCCGCGTCGTGGGCGCGGGCGGTGTCGTCCCAGCGGCCGTGGAAGAACGGCAGGAACGCCTCGTCGAAGTCGCCGGTGCCGTTCAGCCAGGCGGCGAAGGCGGGATACGCGGCGCCGAACCAGGGCTCCGCCGTCCGCAGCCGGGCCGCCGCCAGCCGGTCCTCGGGGGTGGTCCGCAGACCGAGGGCCGAGGGGTTGCCGGTGATCAGCGCGAGCCGCCGTACCCGGTGCGGACGGGCCGCCGCGTACAGCGTCGCCAGGCTCGCGCCCGCCGAGTGGGCCAGCAGGTCCATGCGGTCGAGCCCCAGCTGGGCCCGGAACGCCTCGACGTCCTCGACCTGCCGGTCGCAGCGGTAGGACGCCGGGTCGGCGGGCGCGCCGGATTCGCCGGTCCCGCGCGGGTCGAGCAGGATCAGCCGGCGGTGGGCCGCGAGTCCCCCGAGGTCCCCGAGGTAGGCGGAGGCGCGCATGGGTCCGCCGGGCAGCACGACGAGGGGTTCGCCCTCGCCCCTCTCGTGCCAGGCGAGGCGGGTCCCGTCCCCGGCGGTGAAGGTGGGCATGGCGTCGATCATCGGGTACGGCGGTGCCGCGCCGCAACGGAGTTCGGCGGACGGCGGCCCGGTCACCCGTGCGCGTGCGGCTTGCTCACCCGGAACGCGAACTGGCCGCAGAAGGTGAGCTTGCGCAGGTTCACCAGGGCGGTGTGGCGTCCGCTGCGGCGCGCCCAGGTGTCGATCTCCGAGTTGAGCGGCGACTCCTGTTGCCAGAACCGGCCGTACTCCTTCTTCCGCGTGGAGTGGTAGGTGCGCATGATCAGGGTCACGCCGTCCAGCGAGGGCCGGATCTCCTCCAGGGCCAGACCGGCCTCCTCGACCAGCACCCGGAAGCCGTACGGGGTGTAGTTCCAGAGGCTGAAGGAGTGGTAGGGCTCGAACTGGGAGGTGCTGCCGATGAACAGGCCGCCCGGTCGCAGCACCCTGGCGACGTCGGCGAGCAGTTCCCTCGGCCGGGCGACGTGCTCGAAGACCTGGTGCGAGTAGACGAGCGGCACGGCGCCGGAGCGGAAGGGCATGTTGACGCCGTCGAAGTACACGACCGGGTCGCCGCCGGGCGTGCGCTGCGCGGCTTCCGGCGAGTCGTGGATGTCGAGCCCCACCCACCGCACGTGCGGGACGTGCTGCCGGAAGAGCCCGGCCGAGGTGCCGCGCCCGCAGCCGAGGTCGACCACCCGGTCCGGCGCCCGCGGCGAACTCATGGCCTCGTCGAGGTAGTAGCGGGAGGTGACCTGGCGGGCGTGGTCGTCAGGGATGCAGTCGTGCATGAGGTCCCACAGGGTCGACATGCGGCCACGCTACGGAGGCGGCGTGCCCCCGGCCACATCCCGGCGGGGGTTCGCCGCGGCCGTCATCCCTTGGGGCGAACGGGACGGCGCGGACGGCTGTGCGAGGCGGCCGACGCCGGACAGGTCGCGCACGGCCACGCTGTTGCGGTCGGCGACGGTGCGGCCGAGCGCGTGGTACGGCCACAGTCCGCCGGCCTGCCGCCGGCTGCGCTCGTTCCACTCCAGGGCCTCGGCGGGGCGGGCCCGGAAGAAGTTGAGGGCGTAGCCGCCGGAGTGGATCCGCAGCAGGAAGAAGCCGCCGGGGTACTCCTTGGCGGCGCCGACCTCCTGGAGGGTGACCTGAGGGGCCTGGGGCACCTGGGACCGCTTGTTGCGGTGGGTGTGTCCGGCGTGGTGGAGGAAGACGCCCGGGGCGGCGGCGTAGGCCCGCAGGATCGCCCGTGCCTGGCGTCGGCCGAGGCGCTGTCCGGGGCTGACCGGGAAGAGGGCGTCCCGGACGGTGAGCGGGTGGTGTCCGAAGACCACCGTGGGCCGGTCCCGGTCGGCCCGCAGGCGGCGGCCGAACCAGGACAGCTGCTCGGCACCGAGTCCGCCCGCGTCGCCGCCGTCGCCCTCCTTGTCGTAGGTGTCGAGGCCGATGATCCGCAGTCCGCCCACGTCGTGCTCGAAGAAGCCGGGGCCGTCCGGGGCACCGAAGGCGCGGCGGAAGCCGGCGCCACCTGCCGCGCCGCGGTCGTGGTTGCCGCGGACCACGAAGTAGTCGCGCCGGTGGGTGCCGAAGCCGTCCAGGATCGCCCGGGCCTCCGCCAGGTCGCGCGGCCGGCCGCCGGCAGAGATGTCGCCGGCGGCCAGCAGCAGCTGGGCGCCGCGGCCGCGGGCCTCGTCCACCACGGCGCGGCTCATCAGCTCCGGGTAGGCGCCCAGTCCGGCCTGCTGGGCCACTCCGCGCAGGAAAGGCACGCCGGCGACCAGTCCGGCGACGGTCTCGCCGATGTGCAGGTCGTTGCAGAGGGCGACGGAGAGCAGGTGGCGGCCGGGCGGGGGCTGCGGGGTGGTGAAGGAGTAAGGGCCGCCGGGCGTGCCGAGGCCGTGCCGGGAGGTGCCGGCGGCGTTGCCGTGCACCAGGTGCAGTGCGGTGGGGGTGGCCGCCACGCCTCGGGAGCGCGCCTGGTAGTAGTACGTCTGGCCGGGTTCCAGGCCGGTGAGTTCGACGTGGTGGTGTGCGGTGGGACGGTCCTCGCCCGCCGTGCGGTTCAGGCGGCCGGGACGGGTGCCGTAGACCACCTCGCCCTCCGTGACGGCCGGCAGCGGGCGGCCGGTGCCGTCGTCGGTGCCGGGCTGTGCGGTGTGCCAGGTGAGGACGGCGCGGTTCTCGGTGAGGGTGACCAGTTCCAGGTGGACGGCGGCCGGGGAGCGGGAGTGGCGGGGCGCGGGGGCGGTGGCCGACCTGAGCAGGGCGGGTGCGAGCAGGAGACCGGAGCGGAGCATCTCGCGGGGTCCGGGGATGCCCGCGAGTGCGCCGAGGGGGACGGGGAGGCAGCAGCGCATGTCTGCTAGGTGCACATCACCGGTGAACGGCGGTGGTGGCGCCGGAAGCCGCGCGGGGTAGGGAACCGGACGTCTTGGGGCATCAGGTGGCCTCGCCGAACCGCTGCCGCAGTTCCCGTTTGAGGATCTTCCCGCTGGCGTTGCGGGGCAGCGCGTCCACGAACAGCACCCGCTTGGGCGCCTTGAAGGCGGGGATCCTCTCGCGCACGTGGGCGATCAGGTCGGCCTCGCCGATCTCGCCGCGGGCCACGACGACCGCCGTGACGGCCTCGACCCACCGCGCGTCGGGCAGGCCGATCACGGCGGCCTCGGCGACCGACTCGTGGGTGTAGAGCGCGTCCTCGACCTGCCGTGAGGCGACCAGTACGCCACCGGAGTTGATGACGTCCTTCACCCGGTCGACGATGGTGAAGTAGCCGTCGGCGTCGCGCACCGCGAGATCCCCGGAGTGGAACCAGCCGTCCCGGAAGGCCTCCTGGGTCTCCTGCGGCTTCTCCCAGTACCCCTCGCACAGTTGCGGTGACCGGTAGACGATCTCGCCGGGTGTGCCGTCGGGCACGTCCTCGCCGTCCTCGCCGACCACCCGGGCCTCCACGAACAGCACGGTGCGGCCGCAGGAGTCGAGGCGCCCCTTGTGCTCCTCGGGCGCGAGCACGGTGGCCAGCGGCCCGATCTCGCTCTGTCCGAAGCAGTTGAACAGGGCCAGGTGCGGCAGGCGTTCGCGCAGCCGCTCCAGGACCGGCACCGGCATGATCGACGCCCCGTAGTAGGCCTTGCGCAGTCCGCCGAGGTCGCGTGCGCCGAAGTCGGGCCGGTCGGCGAGGCCGATCCACACGGTGGGCGGCGCGAAGAGGCTGTCCACGCGTCCGCTCTCGATCAGGTCGAAGAGGGTGTCGCCGTCCGGGCCGTCCAGCACGATGTTGGTCGCGCCGACCGCGAGGTAGGGCAGCAGGAACACGTGCATCTGGGCGGAGTGGTAGAGGGGCAGCGCGTGGGCGGGACGGTCGCCCGCGCTCAGGTCGAGGGCGGCGATCGCGCTCAGGTACTCGTGCACCAGGGCCCGGTGGGTCATCATCGCGCCCTTGGGCAGCGCGGTGGTCCCCGAGGTGTAGAGCAACTGCACCAGGTCCTCGGTGCGCGGTTCGGGGCCGTCGTACGGCGGCGCGTCCGCGAGCCGGTCCAGGAGCGAGCCGTCGGCGTCCCGCAGCGGCAGGACCCGCACCGCGCCGGGGAGCCGGCCGGCCAGTCCGGGGTCGGCGAGCGCCAGGGAACTGCCCGACTGGCCGATGAGGTAGGCGAGGTCGTCACCGGTCAGGTTCTGGTTGACGGGCACGTGCACGAGGCCGGCCCGGGCGCAGGCGAGGAACGCGATCAGGTAGGCGTCGGAGTTGTGCCCGTAGGCGGCGACCCGGTCGCCCGGGGTCAGGCCCTGGCCGAGGAGGACGCTCGCCGCCCGGGAGACGGCGTCGTCGAGTTCCTGGTACGTCCACCGGCGTTCGCCGTACTCCAGCGCGACCCGTGCGGGGGTGCGCCGGGCGCTGCGGCGCAGCACCCCGTCGACCGTGCTGCCCTGTCCGTGCGTCATGACCCTTGATCCTCGGTCCGTCGCCGGGAGAGGTCAAGCGCCGCGGCACCGGGTCCGGCCGCGGCCGGATCCGACGGCTTCGTCCCGGTCGGCGTCTCGTGCCACAGAAGGCGTGCGGGCCTGGCGGGATTCTGCCTCCGCGTGCTTCCGTGCGCCCCTTGGAAGAAGGGTTTCGGAAGACCTCTGAACGTGGAACCTGGGCAGGACTTGTCTCGGGCGCTCAACCCGAAGCAGGTTCAGTCGATTTCACGTGAAGCATCGGGCAGGAGGTTTTCATGAACCGCGCTGCGCCTGAGCAGAAACGGGCATGGACAGCAGGTACTGCTCCCGGCATATTCCCTCTCCTTGGTCACGGTATCGCCTTCTACCGTCGGCCGCTGGCGTTTTTGAATTCTTTACCGGCATACGGAGATCTGGTCGAGTTACGCCTGGGTCCGCAGCGCGCCTGGATGGTGTGCCATCCGGAACTGACGCACGAGATGCTCATGGACCCGCACACCTTCGACAAGGGCGGCCCGCTCTACGACCGGCTCGGGAAACTGATGGGCGACGGTCTGGTCACGTGCCGCCAGCCGGACCACCGGGACAGCCGGCGGCTGCTGCAACCTGCCTTCCGTCCCTCCCGGATCGCCGCCCACACGGACCTCGTCACCGAGGAGGCCGCGGCGGTGTGCGAGGACTGGCGGCCCGGCGGGACCGTGGCCGTCACCGAGGCGATGACGACCCTCACGACCCGGGTGATCAGCCGGGTCCTGTTCTCCGACTCCCTGGACGACCGGACGACCGCCGAGGTGCGGGACTGCCTCGCGGCCGTCGTCCGGGGCCTGTTCCTGCGCACGGTGGTCCCGGTCGACGCCCTCTTCCGCCTCCCGACCCCCGCCAACCGCCGCTACCGGCGGGCACTGGCCCGCCTGCACGCGATCATCGACACGGCGATCGCGCGGCGCGGGCCGGACGCCGGACACGACGACGTGCTCGGCACGCTGCTGGCGGCCGCCGGGGACGACCGGCGGCCGGCACCGGTCACCGACCAGGACGTCCACGACCACCTGATCACCCTGCTGCTCACCGGTGCCGAGACCGCCGCGCTGGCGCTGGCCGCGGCCTTCGGGCTGCTGGCCCGCAGTCCGGAGGCCGAGCGCCGGCTGCACGCGGAACTCGACGCCGTCCTCCCCGGCGGCCGCCGTCCCGGCACCGACGACCTGCCGCACCTCGTGTACACCCGGTGCGTCGTCTCCGAGACGCTGCGCCACTCCTCGCCCGGCTGGCTCTTCACCCGGGTCACCACCCGGGAGACGGAACTCGCAGGCCGCCGCCTGCCCGCGGGTGCCACCGTCCTCTACAGCCCCTACCTGCTGCACCACGATGCGTCGTGGTTCCCCGACCCCGAGCGCTTCGACCCGGACCGCTGGCTGCCCGGACGGCCCACGGCCGCACAACGCCGCGCGACCATGCCGTTCTCCGCGGGCAACCGCAAGTGCCTGGGCGACGAGTTCGCCATGGCCGAGATCACCCTGGCCCTCGCCACCATCGCCGGCCGGGTGCGCCTGCGCCATCTGCCCGGCGCCGCCGACCGGGCCCCGCGCCCCGCGATCACGCTGGGCCCGCGCTCCCTCGTCATGGCCTGCGAGGCCCGCTCCCGCCGACAGCCGGACACCGCGCCCCGGGCCGGTGCCGCCCCGCGCGTCCCCGACTCCCGAACGGCAGGTGATCACGTTGTCGGCAACCCATGAGGACGTCACGGTCGGTGTCCTGGCCGGCCCCCCGGCCGCCGATCTCCGGGACCTGATCGACACCCACCTCCACATGCCCTTCCCCTTCCGGAGCAACCCGCACGAGGCCGAGGCCGAGGCCGCCGTCGACGCCTGGCTGAGCACGTGGGGCCTGACCGGCGAGCCGGGCGTGGCGGCGATGATCGCCCGCACCCGGCCCGCCCGGCTCGCGTCCTACAACGGCCCGGCCATGGACGCCGGCCTGCTGCGCGTCGTGGCCCTCCAGATCGCCTACCAGTTCGTCTTCGACGACCGCGCGGAGGACGTCGGCGGGCGCTCGCCGGGCGGTCTCGTGCCCATGCTGTGCGAGAGCGTCGCGGTCCTGCGGGACGACCGGCCACCCGCCACCCCGCTCGGCGCGGCCCTGGCCGACCTGTACCGCCAGGTCCGGGAACGGTGCACCCCGGGACAGGCCGCGCGATGGTCGTGGACCAGCCGTGAGTACGTGCACGGCCTGCTCTACGAAGCGGTGGCGCAGGCTCAGCCCCGTCTCGTGCGGACCGGTGACTGCACCTCGATCCGGTCGCTGACCGCGGGCGTCGAGCCGTTCTACCCGCTGTGCGAGGCGGCCCAACGGGACGAGCTGTCCGACGCCGAACTCCACCACCCCGCCGTGCAGCGGCTGCGCCGGCTGTCGGCCGACGCGGCGGTGTGGATACCCGACCTGTTCTCCGCGGTGAAGGAGCAGCGCTCCGGCGGCATGATCAACCTGGCCCTGGCCCACCAGCGCGCGCACCACTGCTCGCTGCAGACCGCCGTCCTGCTGGCCATCCGCCAGATCAACGCGACGATCGAGGAGTTCCAGCGCCTGCACGCCGAGGTGAAGCCGGAGCTGAGCCGCGCGGGCGTCGGCTACGTGGAGGGCATGATCGGCTGGATCCGCGGCTGCTACCACTGGTCCCGGACCGTGCCGCGGTACGCGGACACGGTGTCGGTGCCGGCCGTCCCACCGGCCCCCTGACCCGGCCGCCGACGGCACCGCCGGGGACCCGGCCATCGGAGCCCCATACCCGAAGACCGGTCATTATCCCGCCCGCAGCCCGTGATTCACCCTAAGGTGCGCAATCCGGTCGGGCGTGCCTGCTCCGGGCGTACGCTCGGCTCCCCCGGGCCGAACGACAGAAAGCGACACGGCACATGGCGACGGAGCAGCGCCAACCGATCACCGACAGAGGGAGGTTGATCGAACGCCAGCGGGAACTGGAGGCACTCGACGCCGCGTTCCGTGAGCTGCGGGGTACCGCGGACGGTGTGCCGCGGGTCCGGCGCAGGGGAATGCTCGCCCTGACCGGCCGGGCGGGGCTCGGCAAGACCGCACTCGTCACGGAGGCACGGGCCAGGGCCGCGGCGGCCGGTCTCACCGTGCTGTCGGGCCGGGGCGGCGAGTCGGAACAGGGTTCGGCGTTCCGCCTCGTACGGCAGCTGATGCAGCCCCCGCTGGCGCGGATGGACGAGGCGCAGCTGCACGGGTTCCTGGGCAGCTGGTACGACGTCGTGGCCGCCGTGCTCGGCCTGGAGGCGCGCGGAGCCGTCCCGGCGCCGGACCCGACCGGGGTCCGCGAGGGCCTGGACTGGGTCATGACGCGTCTGACCGTGCAGCAGGCGCCCGTCGTCCTGCTCCTGGACGACCTGCACTGGGCGGACACCGAGTCCCTGACCTGGCTCGCCTCCTTCGCCGCACGCGTCGAGGACCTGCCGTTGCTGATCGTCGTCGCCTACCGGCCCGACGAACTGCCGCCCGAGGCGAGCGGCCTCCGCGCCATTCTCGCGGACCACGGGGAGCGGCCGCACGGTCTGGCGCCCCTGACCGCCGACGGCGTGGCGCGGATCGTCAGGAACGAGATCGGCGAGACGGCCGAGGACCGGTTCTGCAAGGAGTGCTGGCTGGCCACGGGCGGGAGCCCCTTCGAAGCGGTGGAGCTGGCCATCGGGCTCGCCGAGCGGAACCTCGGCGGCACGGGCGAGGACCTGCCGACGATGCGGGAGCTCGCCGCGGCGATCAAGGGCCCGGGGCTGATCGCGCGGCTGGAACGGCTGGGCACCGCGACCGTACGTTTCGCGCACACCGCGGCCGTGCTGGGGTCGCCCTTCTCGCCCCGGCTCGCCGCCGCCGTCGCGGTGCTCGGCGAGCAGGCCGCGGCCGAGGCGGTCCGCAAACTGCGCGCGGCCCGGATCCTGGCGGAGGGTCACGGTCCGCAGGGCGAGCTGGAGTTCGTCCATCCGCTGATCGCCACGACGATCTACCAGTCCATCGGCACGGACTTCCGCGCCGGGCTGCACGAAGCCGCCGCGCGGGCGGTCCTGGCCGCCGGGTACGGTGCCGCCGCGGCGGCCCGCCATCTGCTGGAGGTGCCCTGCGACGGCAGTACCGAGACGGTCGAGTCCCTGCGGGAGGCGGCCCGCGGGTACCTGCGCGCGGGAGCCACCGAGGCGGCCGGGCGGCTGCTGGCCCGTGCGCTGCAGGAGCCGCCGCGTCCCGGTGACCGGGCCGCGATCCTGCACGAACTGGCCTGCGCCACCTTCCTGATCGAGCCCACGGCCACCGTCCGGCATCTGCGGCAGGCGCTCAGGGAACCCGACGTCGACCCCGATCTGCGCGCCTCCCTCGTCTTCCGGCTGACCCAGGCACTCGCGCACACCGACCAGATGGCCGAGGCGGAGCGGGTCGCCACCGAGGAGGCGCGGCAGGCCCCGAATCCCCGCGTCAAACTGCGCATGCAGGCCGACCAGTTCGTCTGGGGCATGTTCCGCACCGACGACCGGGACTCGCCGGCCCGCTCCCGCACGCTGACGCGGCTGGCCGGGAAGCTGCCGGGCCGCCGCCTCGAGGAGCGGTACATCCTGGGGCTGCGGGCCTGGGACGCGGTCATGCGGGGCGAGCCCCGGCGGACCGCGCTCGGGTACGCCGAGCGGGCCCTGCGCGGCGGCATGAGCTGGACCGACGAGAACCGGGGCTTCGAGGTGCCCGCCTCGGTCGCGCTGGTCTTCATGTACGGCGACCGGCCGCGCCGGGCCGAGGAGCTGTTCGGCGCGGGGATCGCCGAGTGCGCCGCCAAGGGGTGGTGCGGCTCGCATCTCGCCCTCGGGCAGACCCTCGCCGGCTACATCCGCTACCGGCGCGGCTGCCTCGCCGAGGCCGAGGACCTCGAACTGCGGGGGCTGCGGATCGCGGACCGGGTCGAAGGGGCCGTGCCCGCCCAGTGGTTCGCGGTCGGCATCCTGATCCAGACCCTGCTGGCGCGTGGCCGGGTGGGTGAGGCCCGTGCGCTGGCCGACCGGCACCACTTCGGGGAGACGGTCCCGAACGCCGTCATCTATCCCGACCCGCGCACCGTGTACGCCGAGCTGCTGCTGGCGGAGGGGCGGCACGCGGAGGCGGCGCCGCTGCTGGCCGCGGTCGGGGAGTGGCTGGACGGGCGGGCCTGGCGCAACCCCTCCTGGTGCCCGTGGCAGCTGCGGCTGGCCACCGCGCTGGCCCCGGCCGCCCCGCGGGAGGCGGTCGGGCACGCGCGCGAAGCTGTGCGGCGGGCGCGGGAGTTCGGCGCGGTCTCCACGGTCGGCCAGGCTCTGCACACCCTGGCCGAGGTGACCGGCGGTCCCGCGGCCGTCGAGCTGTACGCGGAGGCCGTGGCCCACCTGGAGCAGTCGCCCGCCGCCTACGAACTCGCCCGCGCCCAGGTCGGTCACGGTGCCGCGCTGTCGCGTGCCGGGCGCGTGCAGGAGGCCGCGGACCGGCTCTACCAGGGGCTGGAGGGAGCCGTGCACTGCGGTGCCGACGCGCTCGCCGCCCGGGCCAGGGGTGAGCTGTCGGCGGCCGGGCTGCGGCCGCTGCCGCTGCGCTACCCGCAGGCGGACACGCTGACCGCCCAGGAGCACAGGACCGCCGAACTGACCGTGCGGGGGCAGTCGGTGGCCGTGGTCGCCAAGGAACTGCACCTGACCGAGCAGGGCGTACGGCAGTTGCTGTCCCGTGTCTACCGCAAGATCGGCACCGACGCCTCCGGTCTCGCCGAGTTCCTGGACGGCGGTCCGGGCGGACTGGTCTGACGCCGCCGCCCGGTGTCACACCTGACGGGTGCGGCCCTCCCAGTACGGGTCGCGCAGCCGTCGTTTGTACAGCTTGCCGTTGGGGTCGCGGGGCATCTCGGTGATGAAGTCGACGGTCCTGGGCCGTTTGTAGCCGGCGAGGCGTTCGGCGCAGTGGGCGAGGAGGGCGGCGGCGAGGGCGGGGCCGGGTTCCTGGCCGGGCGCGGGTTCGACGACGGCCTTGACCTCCTCGCCCCAGTCGTCGTGCGGGATGCCGAAGGCGGCGGCGTCGGCGACGGCCGGGTGGGACAGGAGCGCGGACTCGATCTCGGCGGGGTAGATGTTGACCCCGCCGGAGATGATCATGTCGATCTTGCGGTCGCGCAGGAAGAGGTAGCCGTCCGCGTCGAGGTAGCCGAGGTCGCCGACGGTGAAGAAGTCGCCGATCCGGTTCTTCGCCGTCTTGGCCTCGTCCTTGTGGTAGGAGAAGCCGCCGGTGTTCATCTTCATGTAGACGGTGCCGAGTTCACCGGGAGGCAGCCGGTTGCCGTCGTCGTCGAAGACCGCGAGTTCGCTGATCGGCCAGGCCTTGCCGACCGTGCCGGGCTTCTTCAGCCAGTCCTCGGCGGTGGCGAAGGCGCCGCCGCCCTCGCTGGCCGCGTAGTACTCCTCGACACTGGGCCCCCACCAGTCGAGCATGGCCCGTTTGACGTGGTCCGGGCAGGGGGCCGCGCCGTGAATGGCGTGCCGCATGGAGGAGACGTCGTAGCGGGCGCGTACCTGTGCGGGCAGGGCGAGCAGGCGGTGGAACTGGGTGGGGACCATGTGGGTGTGGGTGCAGTGGTGGGCGTCGATCAGGCGGAGCATCTCCTCGGGTGTCCACTTGTCCATGAGGACCAGCCGGTGGCCTATGTGGAGGGACGCGCCCGCGAACTGCAGGACGGCCGTGTGGTAGAGCGGCGAGCAGACCAGGTGGACGTTGTCGCCGAAGGGCCGGATGCCGAAGATGCCGAGGAAGCCGCCGAGGTAGGCCTCCTCGGGGAGCCTGCCGGGCAGCGGGCGGCGGATCCCGCGAGGGCGGCCGGTGGTGCCCGAGGTGTAGTTCATGACCCAGCCGAGTTCGCGGTCGGCGGGCGCCGACTCGGGCTGCTGGTCGAGGAGTTCGGCGTACGGTCTGAAGCCCTCGATCTCGCCGACCGCGTACCGGTGGCCGGCCGGCAGACCGGCCTCGTCGGCGGCCTGGCGGACGGCGCCGGCGAAGCGTTCGTGGGCGAGCAGCACCTTGGCGCCGGAGTCGGCGACGATCCAGGCGATCTCCGGGCCGACGAAGTGGTGGTTGACGGGGACCAGGTAGAGGCCGGCCTGGCTGGCGGCCAGGTAGGCGGTGAGGAACTCGGGTCCGTTGGGCAGGACCGCCGCGAAGGCGTCGCCGCGTTCCAGGCCCGCGGCGCGCAGTCCGTGGACGAGCCGGTTGGCGGCGGCGAGCAGCCGGCCGGCGGTCCATTCCTCGCCGTCGGGTGCGACGAGCACCGTGCGGTCGGGCTCGGCGGCGGCCTGGGCCCAGAATCCGGCGGGGGGTGTGCTGGTCACGTGGCGCTCCTTCCGGCGATGCGGTTGATGCGGTCGACGGCGCGTTCGAAGCCTCGGGTGAGGTCGTCGAAGACGGCCTGGACGCTGCGTTCCTCGGTCATGCGGCCGACGATCTGGCCGACCGGCGTGCCCAGGAGGGGTTCGACCTCGTACTTCTGGATGCGGGAGACCGCCTCGGCGACCAGCAGGCCCTGCAGCGGCATCGGGAGGGTGCCGGGGCCGTCCGGGTCGTCCCAGGCGTCGGTCCACTCGGTGCGCAGCTGGCGTGCCGGTTTCCCGGTCAGGGCGCGGGAGCGGACCGTGTCGCCGGAGCCGGCGGCGAGCAGTTTGCGGGTCACGGCGGGCGAGGAGAGGTCGGCCTCGGTGACGGTCAGCCACAGGGAGCCCAGCCACACGCCCTGGGCGCCGAGGCTCAGGGCCGCCGCCACCTGGGCGCCGCTGCCGATGCCGCCGGCCGCGAGGACGGGCAGCGGGGCCACGGCGTCCACGACCTCGGGGGTGAGCACCATGGTGGCGATCTCGCCGGTGTGGCCGCCGGCCTCGTAGCCCTGTGCCACGACGACGTCGATGCCGGCGTCCCGGTGTTTGACGGCGTGCCGGGCGCTCCCGGCGAGGGCGGCGACCAGGACGTCCTGGTCGTGGGCGCGGTCGACGACGTCGGCGGGCGGCGAGCCGAGGGCGTTGGCGAGCAGCCGGATCGGGTAGTCGAAGGCGACGTCGAGCTGGGTGCGGGCGACCTGTTCCATCCAGCCGGTGATGCGCCATCCGGAGGCCTCGCCGGCGGCCAGCTCGGGCACCCCGTACCTGGCGAGGGTGTCGCGCACGAACTGCCGGTGCCCTTCCGGGATCATCGCCTCGACCTCGGCCTCGGTGACGCCGTCCACCTTCTTGGCCGGCATCACGACGTCGAGCCCGTACGGCTTGCCGCCGACGTGTTTCTCGATCCAGTCGAGGTCGCGTTTGAGGTCGTCGGGTGCGGTGTAGCGGACCGCGCCGAGCACGCCGAAGCCGCCGGCGCGGCTGATGGCCGCGGCGACGGCCGGGAACGGCGTGAAGCCGAAGACGGCGTGCTCGACTCCGAGGGTCTGGCTCAGCTCCGTCTGCATGGGCGCAGGATGCCGCAGTCGTCCGGCAGGCGGAAGAGATTTCCTGATGCTCCGTCAGATTTCTGCGGCGGCGGTTCGCCCGCGGCCCGGCGTCCGGGGCGGGACGCCCGTCACTCCCCCTTCAGCACCGCCATCGCCGCGTTGTGCCCGGGCACGCCGCTCACTCCTCCGCCGCGCACCGCGCCCGCCCCGCACAGCAGGACGTTGGCGTGCCGGGTCTCCACGCCCCAGCGGCCCGCGCCGTCCTGCGCGTAGGGCCAGGACAGGTCGCGGTGGAAGATGTTGCCGCCGGGCAGGCGCAGGTCGCGTTCGAGGTCCAGGGGGGTCTTGGCCTCGATGCAGGGGCGGCCGTCGGCGTCCAGCGCGAGGCAGTCGACGAGGGGTTCGGCGAGGTGGGCGTCGAGCTGGGCGACGGTGGACTTGAGGAGTTGCGCGCGCACGCCGTCGTTGTCGGCGTCGAAGAGCCGGGCGGGGGTGTGCAGGCCGAAGAGGGTGAGGGTCTGGTAGCCGCGCTCGACCAGGTCGCGGCCGAGGATCGTGGGGTCGGTCAGCGAGTGGCAGTAGATCTCCGAGGGCGGCGCGGACGGGAGCCGGCCGGCCGCGGCCTCGGCGTGGGCGGCGGCCAGTTGTCCGTAGCCCTCGGCGACGTGGAAGGTGCCGGAGAACGCCTCGCGCGGGTCGACGGCGGTGTCACGCAGCCGGGGCAGCCGCTTCAGCAGCATGTTCACCTTGAGCTGGGCGCCCTCGGCGGGCTCCGGGGCCGGATCGCCGGTCAGGGCGGCGAGTTCCTGCGGGGACGCGTTGACCAGGACGTTCCGGGCGCCGACGGTGCCTTCGCCGTCGGCGGTGCGGTAGGCGACCTCGGCGGTGTCGCCGTCCGTCTCGATCCGTACCGCCTCGTGCCCGGTGGCGAGCACCGCGCCCGCCGCGCGCGCGGTCGCGGCCAGCGCGTCGGTGAGGGCGCCCATGCCGCCGACGGGCACGTCCCAGGCTCCGGTGCCGCCGCCGATGACGTGGTAGAGGAAGCAGCGGTTCTGCCGCAGGGACGGGTCGTGGGCGTCGGCGAAGGTGCCGATCAGGGCGTCCGTGAGGACGACCCCGCGGACCAGGTCGTCGGTGAAGTTCTCCTCGATGGCGACGCCGATCGGTTCCTCGAACAGGGCGCGCCAGGCCGCCTCGTCGTCGATCCGGCGGCGCAGCTCCTCGCGCGTGGGCAGCGGCTCGGTGAGCGTCGGGAAGACGCGCTCGGCGACCCGGCCGGTCATGCCGTAGAACCGCTGCCAGGCCTGGTACTCCTCCTTGCCGCCGGTCAGCCGTTCGAACGCCTCGCGGATGCGGCGTTCGCCGCCGCCGACGAGCAGCCCGGTCGGCCGGCCGCCCCGCTCCACGGGCGTGTACGAGGAGATGGTGCGGCCGCGGACCCGGAAGTTCAGGCCCAGATCGCGGACGATCTTCCTGGGCAGCAGGCTGACCAGGTAGGAGTAGCGCGACAGCCGTGCGTCGACGCCGGCGAAGGGGCGGGTCGAGACGGCCGCGCCCCCGGTGCGGGCCAGCCGCTCCAGCACCAGTACGCTGCGCCCGGCCCGGGCCAGGTAGGCCGCCGCGACCAGGCCGTTGTGGCCACCGCCGACGATGACGGTGTCGTAGGTCCGGGATGTTTCGGAGGCAGGGGGCATGCTTCTTCGTAACACATGATGATCTAGTCAGGTAAGAGGCGTGCCGGATCGCCGCGCGGGGAGGGCCGTTCGGAGAGCGCCGGTGGTGTGCGGACGGCCCCGCCCACCCGGCGGAGCGCACCCGGCGGCGCCGCGCGCCGTCGGGGCGGGTCACATCTGTCCGCTCGGTGCGCGCTGTTGCCTCCGTACCGCGACCCCGCGGTACAGCTCCGCGGCCTCCTCGCCCCGGCCCAACCGCTCCAGGCAGTGCGCCTCGTCGTTCCTGCCCGCGAGGGTGTCGGGGTGGTCGGGGCCGAGGACGTGCTCGCGCGCGCGGGCGACGTACCGGTACTCGGCCAGCGCGTCCGGCCACCGGCCCAGCCAGCCCAGGCCGACCGCGACCTCCCGGCGGCTGACCAGGGTGTCGGGGTGGTCGGGTCCGAGGACCCGGGCGCGGGCGGCGCACACCTCCCGGGACTCCGCGAGGGCTTCCTCCCAGCGGGCGAGGCGGCCCAGGTTGACGCCGAGGCCGTGGCGGGCCCGGAGCGTCTCGGGGTGGTCGGGGCCCTGGACGCGGGTGCGGTCCTCGATCAGGGCCCGGTAGACGCCGAGCGCGTCGGCGCAGCGCCCGAGGCGGCCGAGGCTGATCCCCACCTCGTAGCGGGCGGCGAGGGTGTCGGGGTGGTCCGGGCCGAGGGCCAGCGCGCGTGCCTCGGCGACCTCGCGATAGGTCGCCAGGGCCTCCTCCCAGCATTCCAACCGGCTCAGCGCGTAGGCGACTTCGTAGCGGGTGACCAGCGTGTCGGGGTGCCGCGGGCCGAGCACGCGGGCGCGGGCGAGTGCCACGTCGTGGGCCATGCGGTACGAGTCCTCCAGCCGGCCCAGCCGGCTGAGGTTGAAGGCGAGGTTGTGGCGGCAGCGCAGGGTGTCGGGATGGTCCGGGCCCATCAGCCGCCGCCGGTCGGCGAGTACGGAGGTGTACGCCTGGTGGGCCTCGAAGTGGCGGCCCAACTGGCCGAGCACGTAGGCCGTTTCCTGGCGGGCGGCGAGGGTGTCGGGGTGGTCGGCGCCGAGTGCGCGCTCCCGGGCCCTGGCGACCTCGGTGTACTCGCGCAGGGCCTCGGCCGCGCGGCCGGTGCGGCTCAGCGTGAAGGCGATCTCGTAGCGGCTGGCGAGGGTGTCCGGGTGGCCGGGGCCGAGGAGGCGGGCGCGTTCGGCGGCGACCTCCCGGTGCACCTGACCGGCCTCGGTCCAGCGGCCGAGCCGTCCGAGGCCGAGTCCGGCCCGGTGGCGGCCGGCCAGCGCGGTGACGGTCCACGGATCGGGGACGGCGGCGGCGAGGAGGGGTTCGGTGGCGCGGGTGGTCCACTCCCGGGTGAGCCCGGCCGCGGGATCGGGCGGGGTGGAGCGCGGGCCGGTGCCGGTCGCCTTGGGGCCGGTGGTCATGGACCGGGTCCAGGACGGCGGCCGGGGCTCGCGCAGCGCCGGGGACCGCAGCCGGGGTGCGGCGGTGACGACGGTCGGGACGTACCCGGGTGCCGCCCGTCCGGCGGTGATCCGCCGGCTCAGTTCCCGTGCGTCGTAGGGCCGTTGCTCGGGCCGTTTGGCCAGCAGGTCCAGGACGAGTTTCTCGAACCAGCCGGGCAGTTCCGCGCGGAGGGTGCGCGGCGGGGCGGGCGGGGTGTCGCGGTGGCCGATGAGGACCGCCCAGGCGTCGACGAGGTCGAACGGCGGTGCCCCGGTGGCGATCTCGTACAGCACGCAGCCCAGGGAGTACAGGTCGCTGCGCCGGTCGACCTCGGCCCCGCCGATCTGCTCCGGTGACATGTAGTGCGGGGTGCCCATGGCGATGCCGGTGCCGGTCAGCCGGGAGGTGGGTCCGATGTCGTGGCCGAGGCGGGCGATACCGAAGTCGCACAGCTTCACCGTGCCGTCGGAGAGCATCACGATGTTGGCGGGTTTCAGGTCCCGGTGCACGATGCCCTGCCGGTGGGTGTAGGCGAGGGCGGCGGCGACCTGCTCGGCGATGTCGACGACGTCGCCGACGGGCAGCGGACGCTGCCCGTTGTCCGCCATGAGCCGGCTCAGGTCGCGGCCGTCCAGCAGTTCCATGACGAGGTAGAGGACGTCGTCGTACTCGCCGAAGTCGTGGACGACGGTCACTCCGCGGTGGGAGAGGGCGGCGGCCACCCGCGCCTCACGGCGGAACCGTTCACGCAGCACGGGGGCGAGGGCCTGGTCGTGGTGCGGGCCCGGCGGGGTGAGGCACTTGACCGCGACCTGCCGTCCCAGGGACTCGTCGCGGGCGCGCCACACCTCGCCCATCCCGCCCCGGCCGATCAGGTCGAGCAGCCGGTACCGCCCCTGGACCAGCCTGGTGTCAGCCATCGCGCGCCGCCGCCCCCCGTCGTACAGCTCCGCCCTCCCCCGGGGTCGCCGTCAGGATGCGGCCGCGCCGAACCGGCCGTTCCGTGACACACTCCCCCGTCGGCCAGTATGGCGGCCTAACGCCCGATTTTGTACGGTGCCGGGCGCGCGTGCGGACCGAGCCTCGCCATGGCGCGCAGGATGTGTTTGGGCGGGAGTTGCCAGCGCAGACGTGCGGGAACGCAGCGCAGCAGGGTGCCGGTGGCGCGCAGCCGCCGGGTCACGACGGCGGGTTCGGGGGCCGGTCTGCCGTACAGCTCGTGGGCGTACGGCGGCAGGGAGGCGTACGCCAGGTGGGCCACGCGCCGCCACAGCACCTCGCGCGCCGGTATCAGGAGCGGGTGGGCCGGGGGGCGGAGCAGGAAGTCGTCCACCGCGCGCGCGTCCGCTCCGACGGCGAGCTGCGGCCGCACCTCGCGGAAGTAGGCGGCCATGGACGCCCGGTCGCCGGGGACGGCCGCGGGCTCCAGGCCCACCAGGCGGGCGCTGACCCGGTGCTCGGCGAGGTAGCGGTCGGCCTGGGCGTCGGTGAGCGGGAAACCGGAGCGGCGCAGGACGTGCAGGTACGAGTCGATCTCGGCGCAGTGCACCCACAGCAGCAGGTCCGGGTCGTCCACGCCGTACCGTTCGCCGGTGTCAGGGTCGGTGGCGCCGAGCATGCCGTGGATCCTGCGCACCCGGGCCCCGGCACGCTCGGCCGCCTCCGTCGTGCCGTAGGTGGTGGTGCCGACGAAGGACGCGGTCCGCATCAGCCGGCCCCAGGCGTCCTTGCGGAAGTCGGAGTTCTCCATCACGGCGCGCACCGCGCGCGGGTGCAGGGCCTGGAGGTAGAGCGCGCGGATGCCGGCGATCCACATCATCGGGTCGCCGTGCGCCTGCCAGGTCACGGAGTCCGGGGTGAACAGACCGGGATCGCCCGCCATGACCGCAGACTAACGCCGCACCCGCGGCATCCCCAGTCCGATCCACGCGATGATCTCGCGCTGGATCTCGTTGTTGCCGCCGCCGAAGGTGAAGATGACCGCCGAGCGGTAGCCGCGTTCCAGTTCGCCGTGGAGGACCGCGCCGGCCGACCCTTCCTTCAGCGGGCCCGCCGCGCCGGCGATCTCCATCAGCCAGGCGTAGGCGTCACGGCGGGCCTCCGAGCCGTAGACCTTGACGGCGGAGGCGTCCTGCGGGGTGAGGGTGCCGTCCTGGACGGCGGTCACCATCTGCCAGTTCAGCAGTTTCATGGCGTCCAGGCGGGTGTGGGTGCGGGCGAGGTTGCGGCGCACCCAGGGCAGGTCGACGACGCGGCGGCCGTCGGCGAGCTTGGTCTCCACGGCCCAGCGCTGGACGTCGTGCAGGGCGCGGATGGCCATGGTGCCGTGGGCGGCGAGGGTGACCCGTTCGTGGTTGAGCTGGTTGGTGATCAGCCGCCAGCCCTGGTTCTCCTCCCCGACCCGGCGGGAGACCGGGACCCGGATGTTCTCGTAGTAGCTGGCGGTGGTGTCGTGCGAGGCGAGGGTGTTGATCACGGTGCAGGAGTAGCCGGGGTCGGTGGTCGGCACCAGCAGCATGGTGATGCCCTTGTGCGGCGGCGCGGCGGGGTCGGTACGGGTGGCGAGCCAGACCCAGTCGGCGGTGTCGCCGTTGGTGGTCCAGATCTTCTGGCCGTCCACCACGTACTCGTCGCCGTCCCGCACGGCCCGGGTCTTCAGCGCGGCCAGGTCGGTGCCGGCGTCGGGTTCGCTGTAGCCGATGGCGAAGTCGATCTCGCCGGAGAGGATGCGGGGCAGGAAGTACGCCTTCTGCTCGTCCGTGCCGTACCGCATGATCGTCGGCCCGACGGTGTTCAGCGCCATCAGCGGGAGCGGGACGCCCGCCTGCGCGGCCTCGTCGAAGAAGATGAACTGTTCCATCGCGGTCAGGCCCCGGCCGCCGTACTCCTCGGGCCAGCCGACACCGAGCCAGCCGTCGGTGCCGAGCCGGCGGACCGTCTCCCGGTAGAAGCGTTTCTGCGCGGCGGGGTCGGCGTAGCGGGCGTAGGCGTTGTCCGGCACCAGGCCGGCGAAGTAGGCGCGCAGTTCGGTGCGCAGCCGCTGCTGCTCGGGCGTGTGGTCGAGGTGCACGGCGCCTCCAGGCTCCCCACGGGCGGTCCTGACGGCGCACACCGTAGAACGTGTTCCAGAAATTGGGAATGGCGACGCGGGTACGGGCGTCGGAGCCACGCCACGCGGGTGCGCTCGGGCCGGTGTGCGCGGTCGCGCGGTGGGCGCAGCAGGCACCCCCGCCGGTTCGGGGCCCGGATCGGGGCGCGCTTCGCGGCAGCCTCCAGCCGTTCGGTCACCTGCGCAGGTCACGCGAGGAATCCCATGAGCCAGCCGGAGTACGGCGCCGACACCGCGGCACCGGCGGACGTGCACATGCCGGACGCGGTCACGGCCGGGGCGCTCGACCACGCGATCTTCCGGGTGGCCCGCCTGCACCGCATGCTGGCCGGTCAGCTGCTGCGCCGGGTGGGCCCGCATCCGGGCCAGGAACCGGTCACGAGGCAGCTGTGGGACCGCGGCCCGCAGCGGCAGACCGATCTGGTCCGGCCGCTCGGCTCCGACCCCGCCGCCATGACCCGTACCGTCCGGCGGCTGGAGAACGCGGGGTTCGTGCGCCGCTTCCCGTGCGCCACCGACAAGCGGGTCACCGTCGTCGAGCCCACGGCGGCGGGGACCGCCCTGCGGGCCGCGGTGGAGCGGGTCCGGCTGGACCTGGAGGCCGGCGCCACCGAGGGCACGCCCCCCGAGCGACAGGCGGACGCCCTTGAGGTCCTCCGGCGCATCGAGGAGAGCCTCGCCCGCGCCACCTCGCGGCAGACCTGAGCCGGCTCGGGGGCCACGACCGGGGCGGGGCCGCGCGGTCTGCGGCGTCCGGGCCGGGACGGGAGGCCGCCGGCGCGGCCGTCAGCGCGCCGTCGCGAGGTTCTGGGGGCGGGCGGCGAAGCGGTCCAGCAGGTACTGGAGGGCCAGGCAGCCCAGACCCCAGCCGGCCAGGGTCGCGACGGCGCCCGTGAGGTGCGCGTCGTGGAAGTAGGCGGCGCCCCGCAGCCCGCGTACCGCCGCGGCCGGCGGCAGCACCGTGGCGAGCGGGGAGAGCCAGGCGGGCAGGAAGGTGGCCGGCAGGATGCCGCCGGAGGTGGCGTTGCCGAGGATCAGCAGCACCACGGAGGCGACCGGCATGCCGAGCGGGCCGAACACCCGCAGCAGCACCCCGGCGGCCGCGGCGGCGGCCCACGCCAGCAGGCCGACCACGAGGGTGACCACGGCGAACGGCGCGGGCAGCGCGCTCAGGCCGGTGTGCGCGATCAGTGCCACCATCAGGCCGGAGGCGACGGCGAAGACCAGCGTCGAGGCGACGCGGACGGCCAGCCGCAGGCGGGGCGCGATCTGGTAGGAGGAGACGGCGAAGAGGAACCCGGCGAGTACGACACCGAAGGCGGCGTAGAACACCGACAGTCCGCGGGCGTCTCCCGCCGCCAGGGGCAGTATGTCCTTGACCGGGACCGGCTTGCCGACGGCGGAGGTCAGCGCCGTGGCGAGGCTGGACACGGTGGACGGCCCCTCGGCGCCGGCGACCAGCAGGCGCGTGCCCTGGCCGTCCGCGACCAGTGCGGCCGGCACCTGGTCGTGCGCGATGGCCCGGCGGGCGGCAGCGGCGTCCTGGTAGCGGTAGAACGTGTAGCCGTCCGGGGCCGCGTTGTTCAGGGCGAGTTCGGTGCGTGCGGCCACCTTGTCGGAGGCGGCGATGCCGACGGGCTGGTGGCGGGCCGAGGGGGCGTGGAAGGCGGCGAGGTACACGGCGACGAACACGGTGCCGATCGCCAGCGCGGTGAGTACCGGCACGAGGACCGCCTTGCGGGTGCCGGCGGCCGCCGCGAGCACCGGGGCGGGCAGCCCGGGTTCGGAGTCGACCAGTGCGTGCCGGGCGTGCCGCACGTGCGCGACGGGCGGCTCGGTGTCCGGGTCGTACGGGGCCGCGTGGGGCGGGACGCTGACGGAGGGCTGTATGCCGTGGTGCATGGGGCGGGTGCTTTCCGGATCTGAGGGGGGCGCGGGCGCCGGTGCGGTCTGCCGCGGTGGGGTCAGGGGGTGGGCGGGATCATCGGCGGACGTTCCCGGCGGGTGGGCCGGGGCCGGGGCGGCCGCCCGCGGAGGTCCTGGCCGGTGGTCCGGGACCGGGGCTTGCGTCCGGGCAGGGCCGTCGTCCTAGAACATCCCGCCGTCGAGTTCGAGCGTGCGGCCGGTCATGTAGGACGCGTCGGCGGAGGCGAGGAAGGCGTATCCGGCGGCGATCTCGGAGGGCTCGGCGAGCCGTCGCAGCGCGACGCCGACCCGGAGCCAGTCGTCCAGGTCCTGCTTCCCGGCCAGGTCCGGGTGCAGATAGCTCGCGCCGTGCTCGCGGGCCATGTCCGTGGCGGTGCCGCCGGGGGCGATGGCGTTGACGGCGATGCCCCTGCGGCCGAGCTCCGCGGAGAGGTTCAGGACCATCGACTCCACCGCCGCCTTGCTCGCGGCGTACAGCGTGTGCCCGAAGAACGCCCTCGACGCGCTCACCGACGAGGTCAGCACGATCCGGCCGCCCTCGCGCAGGTGGGCCGCGGCGTGCTGGACCGCGAACAGTTGTCCGCGCGTGTTGACCGCGAAGATCCGGTCGAAGTCGGCCGGGGTGATCCTCTCCAGCGCGTCGAAGTGCTCGACACCGGCGCAGGACGCGAGCACGTCCAGCCGGCCGAACGCGCCGACCGCACGCTCGACCAGCGCCCGGGTCTGCTCCGGGTCGGCGACGTCGGCCCGGAAGGCGAGGGCCCGGCCGCCGCCGTCGGTCAGTTCGGCGACCAGCGCGGCCGCGGCCTCCTCGTCGCCCCGGTAACCGACGGCCACCGCAGCACCCTCCTGGACCAGCCGCCTGGCGACGGCCGCGCCGATGCCGCGGCTGCCGCCGGTGACGACCGCCACCTTGCCTTCGAATCGTGCCTGCTGTGCGGATGACACCACTGCTCTCCTCCAAGCAAAGGGGACGGCTGGCTCTGTGGCCTGCGGCCGCGGTGTCCGGTTCCGACGGGAGGTCCGCACCGCGCCCGGGGCGTGGGCGTCAGGACGCCGCCGAGCTGCGGCGACATACCCACCGTAACATCAAGCGCAGGAAATCCTTCGTTTAGCGGGGTACGGGAATCCGGCTGACGTAGTCTCGACGCGTCGGCCCGCGATGATCACGACCGGTCGGCGCGATCGGGAAAGGACGGGCTCACGGTGGCTTCCGGCACGCCTGGCGGCAGCGGCGCACCTCGACTGCGGGCGGACGCGGCCCGAAACCGTGCCCAGATCCTCACCGCCGCACGGACCGCCTTCCGCGAACTGGGCACCTCCGCCCCGCTGGACGAGATCGCCCGGCGTGCCGGCGTGAACATCGCCACGCTCTACCGCCGCTTCCCGGACCGCGAAGCCCTCGTCCAGCAGGTCGTCCTCGACGGGTTCGCCACGGTGGCCGACGCAGCCCGACACGCGCTGGACACCGCTCCGCGGGATCCGCTGGCGGCCGTCGAGGAGTTCCTGCTCCGCCTGGTCGACGAACGGGACACCCTGGTCCTCCCACTGCTCGGCGGACCGGTCGCCTCCAGCCCCGAGGCGATCGACCTCCAGGGCCGCATCGCGCCGCTGCTCGACGAGGTGCTCGCGCGGGCCCGCGCGCGGGGCGCGATCCGGCCCGGCGTCACGCACATGGACCTGATCACCACCGGCGCGATGGTCTGCCGCCCCATGCCGTACCTGCCGACCGAGCAGGCCAAGGCCCTGGCCACCCGTCACGTGCGCATCTTCGTGGACGGTCTGCGCCCGAACGACTCCCGTCCCCTGCCGCCGTCGCCGACGCACGAGGACATCACCGCCCACCTGATCGACGGCACCGAGACCGACTGACACTCTTCCCGCCGGACCAGAAAACCTGTCCGTCGGCGATCGGCCAGGGCTTGGGCGGCCCGTACAGCACCCCTGACAGGTCGAGGAGTTTCGGCGGCGACCACACCGGCCACCCGGCCCTCGGCCGACCCGGCTCCGGAGCCGCCCGGGACGCCTCGCGGTCCATGGCCGGGGGCGTCGGCGGGCGCACTAGGGTCGGGGCATGACGCCACTTCTCGCCGGCAGCGCCTTCGACTCGCTGCGCCTGGACGCCGTGTCCGACCAGGAGACGCTGCGCCGGGTCTACGAACGCCCCAGCGACGCGGCCGTGCGCAAGCAGATGACCGAACTCACCGACCAGACGCGTAGGTTGATCGGTCTCTCCTCGTTGGTGCTGATCGCCAGCGCGGACGCCGACGGCACCTGCGACGTCTCGCCGCGCGGCGGCCCCGCCGGGTTCGTCGCCGTCCTGGACGAACGGACCGTGGCGATACCGGACGCGACCGGCAACAAGCGTCTGGACACCCTGCAGAACGTCATCGCCACCGGGCGGGCCGGGCTGCTGTTCGTCATCCCCGGGCGCGCCACGACGCTCCGGGTGAACGGGCGGGCCTGCGTCTCCGCCCGCCCGGACCTGCTGGCGCAGCTGACCCCGGTCGGCAAGCCGCCGGCCAGCGCGCTGGTGCTGGGCATCGAGGAGGTGTACCCGCACTGCCCCAAGTCGCTGCTGCGCAGCGGCGCGTGGCAGCCGGAGCAGTGGCTGCCGGCGGACGCCCAGCCGACCTCGGCCGAGGTGACGCTGGCCCAGCTCCGCATGCCGGGGCTGACGATCGCCGACATCGAACAGACGGAGGCGGACTCGCTGAAGTACCGGTACGAGTAGAGTCCGTAGGGGCGCGTGAGTGGGGGCCCGTGCGGGCGCGCGACGTTCGCGTCGCTCAGGCCAGGGTCGCCAGGAACTCCGTGCAGGCCACGGCGCACGCCCGGCACGCGGCCGCGCTCTTCTCGGCGCCGGGGCGGGTGTCGAAGGCCTGCGCGCCCTGGAGGCAGATCGTCCGGCACCACTCCAGCTGGACGCGCAGACCCGTCTCGTCCTGGTCGTTCTCCTCGGTCAGCGCCCGGCAGGTCGCGTCGCACACCTCGGCGCACATGATGCCGGTACGGCGCACCCGCTCCCGTTCGGCCGTTCCCTCCTGGTCGAAGACGCCGGCGCCCAGCGCACAGAGCCGAGCACACTCCGTACAGGCCTGGGCGCAGGCGAAGCGGTCTTCCAGGTATCCGTACAGCTCCTGCTGGGAACTCGGCGGCGTCATGGACCCCGGGTTGCCGCGCCACGAGGCGGCAAACCCGGCAGCGGGACCCCCGGCTCCTCAGGAAGGCCGGGGGCGAGGAGGCCACCGCCGGGACGGTCGTGAGCAGGGTCACGTCACCGAATTCGAGGGGCCCCTCATGTTAACCTCGGGGTATGAGCCACCAGCACGTCCTGCCCGCCTCCAAGGCGCCGGCCAAGGCGCTGCGCCGTGACGCGCAGCGCAACCGGGACGCGATCGTGGCCGCCGCCCGGACGGCCTTCGCCGAGCAGGGGCTGGACGCGTCGCTGGAGGGTGTGGCCCGCGCGGCGGGCGTCGCGATCGGGACGCTGTACCGGCACTTCCCGCGCAGACTCGACCTGGTCGAGGAGCTGTTCACCGCGAAGTTCACGGAGCTGCTGGCCACCGCGGAAGAGGCCGCGGCCATGGACGACGCATGGGAGGGGTTCTGCCACTACCTGGAGAAGCTCTGCCAGCTCCAGGCCTGCGACCGCGCCTTCAACGACCTGGCCTCGGCCCGGCTGCCGGTGCACGCGCTCGGCCGCGGCATGTTCGAGCGCTCCCAGGAGCGGGCCGCCCAGATCTTCCGCAACGCCCAGGAGCAGGGCGTCCTCCGCCCGGACGTCACGCCCCAGGACATCGCCTTCGTGATCTGGTCGCAGGCCGGGATCATCCGGGCCACGCGGGCCGTCGCACCCCAGGCCTGGCGCCGCCACCTGCACCTGCTGCTCGACGGCTTCCGGGCCCGGTGCGCCCATGAACTGCCCGAGCCTCCGCTCACCACCCGGCAGGTCGACCAGACCCTCACCACGCTGGAGTGCCCCGAGGAGGAGTGCCGCGAGTGCCAGGAGGACGCCTGAGCCACGGCCGGTGAGACCGCCGGCCGACGGGACGGCACGCGAGCGGGCCCGGTGCCGACGGTCGGCACCGGGCCCGCTCGCGTCCGGAGGCGGCGTTCAGCTTCCCGCCAGCAGCTCGGCCAGCTCGGCGTCCAGGTCGAACCGGTCGGCTTCGCGCCCCGGCCGCACCAGCGACCACGTCTCCCGCAGGAAGGCCCGCACGTCGTGCGCGGGAAACGTGAGCAGGGCCGATCCCTCCGGTGCGCGCAGGGCGACGTACACGACGTCGCGCCCCGCGTCGACGGCCGGCCACATGTGCACGTCCCCGCCCTGCCCGGTCCGCCCGCTCAGCGCCTGGGCGAGCATGTCGCGGCTGAAGAACCACTCGACGGTCACCTCCTGGCCCGGCGGATGGAAGACGGCACGGACGGCGTAGGGGTCCTCCGCCTCGTACCGCAGCGCCGCGTGCATGGGCACCGACACCTCGTGCGACAGGACGAACTCCACCGGGAGCTCGCACGCCACGGTTCTGACCGATCTCACTGTCCCTCACTCCCGCGTCCGGCTCGCCCGGCGCTGCGATCGCTCCCCCGGCACGTCGGACCCGGCCCGACGTCGGCCCGGCCGGCGGCCGGTTCGACGCGTCGCGGCGACGGCCCGCGGGCCGGGGCGCTGCGGCCCGTCGAACCGGCCGTGTCGGCCTGCGGCCGCATCAGTGCTGGTGCAGGTCCCAGGCGACCTGGTCCAGGTACCAGCCCTCGGCGCTGACGACGACCGCGGCGGTGGCCGCTGGCTGCCGCTGCCGGCCGTCGTGGTGCTGCCCGCCGGTGCGGTGCTGGTGGTGCCGGACGTCGTGGTGGGCGCTCCCGGATCCGTCCGCGCGGTGGCCGTCACGGTCACCGCCGTCCGCGAGGGCGGCGGCGGAGGACGTCGCGTGCGCGGAGGATCCCGGGGCCGTGGCCGCCGAGGCGGGGCCGACGGTCCCGAGCAGCGCTCCGCCCGCGAGGGCCGTGGAAGTGACAGCGATCGAGACGCGCCTGGTCCACCTGTTCATGGTCATTCCTTGCCATTTCCTGTGCTGCGCGGCCGTTCCGGTACGGCGGCCGCTGCGATGTCCGTGGGCCGGACCGGGAGGATCCTGAGGGACCCCTCATGTTCGGCGTTGCCCAGCGTACTTGAGGGGGGCCTCATGTTTGCGGTGAAGCCCGTCACAACGGATGGAAAGGACGTCAAGCAGCCGCAAGTCGAGGCGAATTCGCTCGCGCGACGATCGCGGAGCGGATACGACCGAACACGAAAAAAGTCCGGTTCATGCCGTTCTGGGCGGGTATTCACTAGGCATGAGCACGGTATCGACGATGGAGCTGGCCGCTCCCAGCGGCCTCTTGAGCCTCGGGCTGTTCGTGGTCGCCGTGGCCGTCCTGGCGATGCTCGCCGGCGGCTTCTGGCTCGGCAGTCGCGTCAAGTCCCGGGAGTCCCCCCGCCCACGCCCCGACGAGCAGCCGAAGCTGCCGCCGGAGGGCGCCGTCCATGAGATCCGGGAGAACCGCGAGTCGGAGGAGATCCCGGTGATGCCCAAGGGCGGTCGTCCGCTCACTCCCTACGAACTGAGCAACCAGCAGACCAGACCGAGCACGTCGACGGACCGGCCACGCTGGAGCAACGGCAGCAGCGGCTCGTTCGGCGGCGGCGGCCTCGGCGCCCACTGACCCCTAGACCGCTCCCCGGCCCACGTCGAGACGTCCGACGTGGGCCACGTTCTCGAGATCCTCGGCGTCCTGGCTCGGCGTTGCCGCGAACCAGGCGTCGAGGATCTCCTTGAGCAGCGGCTGCGAGGTCAGGCGCAGGCTCAGGGCGAGGACGTTGGCGTCGTTCCAGCGGCGGGCGCCGTCGGCGGTGTACGCGTCGGCGCACAGAGCCGCTCGGACGCCGGGCACCTTGTTCGCGGCGATCGAGGCGCCGGTGCCGGTCCAGCAGCACACGACGGCCTGGTCGGCGGTGCCGGCGGCGACGTCACGGGCGGCCGTCTCCGAACAGACCGCCCACCGCGGGTCGGCCCCCGCTTCGAGCGCGCCGTACGCGCGCACCTCGTGGCCGCGTCGCCGCAACTCCTCCACGAGGAGGCGCGCGACGGGTTCGTCCATGTCGGAGGAGACGGAGATCCGCATGCCCGCAGCCTAGGCCGTGTCCGGGGCGGTGTCCGTACGGGTCTCGGTTCGGGCCTCGATGGCGGTGAGGACCGAGGACATGTCCAGGCGGGCGTTGCCGAGCCGCACGCTCTCGGCGTAGAGGTCGCTGCTGAGGTCGAGGAGCGGGGTGGCGATACCGGCGGCGCGGGCCGCGTCGGCGATCAGGCGGGTGCTGGCGTGGGCGTCGGCCGTGGCGGCCTGCACCGTGAAGTCGTGGGCGGCGAGCATCGGGACCTTCACCCGGGTCACGCCGCTGGCCAGCTGCCCGGAGTCCACGACGGCCCGGAAGGTCTCCAGGTCCAGGTCCTGCCGCGCGGCGAAGTGCACGGCCTCCGCGAGGGCCGCGACGGTCGTGTTCAGGTAGAGGTTGACGGCCAGCTTCATCAGCAGGCCGGTGCCGGGCCCGCCGCAGTGGACGGTCTCCCGGCACATCGGGGCGAGCAGCGGCCGTACCTCTTCCACCGTGTCCCGGTCACCGCCGAGCATCGCGACCAGTTCGCCGGCCTCGGCGGGCTTGCGCGATCCGGAGACCGGGGCCTCGACGAACCGGCCGCCGGCGGCCCGCACGTCGGCGGCGAGAGCGCGCGCGTACTCGGGTGACGTCGAGCCCGTCGACACGACGACACGGCCGGCCACGCGTTTCCCGAACCCGGGACCGCCCCGGCCCAGGACCGTGTCCGTCACCGCCTCGTCGACGAGCATGACGAACACGACTCGCGCCCGGGCGAAGACGTCCTCGGCGCTCGCCGCGACCCGCGCCCCGGCGGCGCGCAGTGCCTCCGCGCGGTCGGGCGTCCGGTTCCACACGATCAGCGGGATACCGGCGCGGGCGAGATTGAGCGCCATGGGCTGCCCCATCACACCGAGCCCCACGAAGCCGCACACGGGGGTGTCGGGGCCGCCGGTCTCTTGCGTCATCGTCGTAACTCCTGCTCGGCGTGCGGAAGGTGAGGACCATCGGCACTGTACGGCGCGCGGGTGCCGGTGCCGGCGACGGGTGGGGCCGATCGGGTCGGGTGCGGCGCGCCTCGGATGTGCGGGTGGCCGTCGGTGCAGGATCGGCCGTGCGGCCGCCTCGGGACGGGCCGCACCACCACGCGCAGAGGTCGGTCATGAACGTCTTCGACATCCTGTTGGCCCGGCGGCCCGGCGGCCGTCCCGGCGGTACCGCGGCGGCGGCATGACCACCGCTCGGGGCGGCGGCCGTTACGGCGAGGACGCCTTCCGTCCCGACCAGGCGGGCGAGGGCGAGCGCATCGACGTCGGTGCCCTCGTCTACGACGACATCACGATGGCCCGGCTGCGGGCGCTCGGGGCCGGGCCCGGCCTGCGCTGCCTCGACGTGGGCGCCGGGACGGGCACGGTCTCGCGGCGGCTCCTGGACGAGGCCGGGGTGGAGAGCGTGCTCGCCGTCGACCGGGACGTGCGTTTCCTCACCGCGAGGCCCGGGCTCGACGTCCTGGAAGCCGACGTCACCACCGCGCTGGACGAGATCCGCGGCCCGTTCGACCTGGTCCACGCCCGCTTCGTGCTGATGCACCTGCCCGAGCACGACCGCGTGATCACCGCGCTGGCCGGTCTGGTGGCGCCGGGCGGGGTGCTGGTGCTCAGTGACGCGGTCGACCTGACGAGCGACCGGACGCCGGACACGCCGTACACGACGGCGATGCGGGCGATGTGGCAGGGACTGCGGACGACCATCGGCACCGACGTCTCCTGGGTGCCGGCCTACCCGCAGTTGCTGCGGGGAGCGGGACTCGTGTCCGTCGCAGCCGAGATCCACGTGCCGCCGCTGGTGCCGGGCAGCCCCGTCAGCCGGTTCTGGGCGGACACCTGGGAGCGGAGCCGGGCGGCGATGCTCGCCACCGGCCTGGTCGACGACGCGGCCGTCGACGCGGCGATCCGGTACCTGTCCTCGGAGGAGTGCGCCGCGCTGTCCGCCGGGATGCTGACCGCGTGGGGCCGCAGGCCGCAGGCGGGAACCTGAACCGCCGGCCGGCGCACGCCCGCGGCCGGGTGCGACGGTGACTGCGCGTGCCGGTCCCGTCCACGGACCGCATCTGCGCAGAAACGGCACACAGACTGCACACTGCCTGGCCAAAGGGTCGCTACCGTTCAGGCCGTTCGATCCCGAGTGATCGAGATCAGGCCACGGCACAGGACGCCGCTGGCGCAGTCGAGTCAGGAAGACCTCCGATGGACTACTGCTCCTCGTGCCGTCGGCACCTCAACGGTGCCCTGGCGTGCCCAGGTTGCGGCGCCTACACCCCGAGCACCGCGCCCCGCGCCGTGGTGACGCCCTGGCGGGCCCCGGCGGCCGACACCCGGTACGACGACACGCAGGGCGACACCGCCGACGCGTCCCACGAGGGCTCCCCCGCCGTCGCGCCGACCGGCCGGGCGGCCCGGCGCCGTCAGCGAGCCCGCTGGAAGAAGACCCAGCGGCGTGCCCTGGTGGCCACCGCGGTCGCTCTGGTCGGCGGCGGCCTGACCGTCGCCTCGCTGGACCGCCAGTCCACCAGCCAGGCGCAGGCGGCCGGCGCCCCGGACAACCACCGGGCCATGGGCGTCGCCGGCCAGGAGGCCACCATGACCGTGCCCGTGTCGGCGGCATCGGCACCGACCGGCCGCCACCGGGCGCCCGGCCCCTCCGGCCCCGTCCGGGCGAAGGCGACCGCCGACGCGCCGCACGAGCAGACCACCGGCACTCCCCGCGCCACCACGACACCCCGTCGGCTCCCGCTCGTGTCGGCCCCGTCGACGGCGTCGTCCGCCGACACGTCCCAGGCGGCGGCCGCCACCTCGCCCACCGCCCCCGGCACCACCACCGCCCCGCAGACCCAGCCGTCGGCGGCCCCCGCCTCCACCGCCGCCCCCACCACCGGCGGCGACGGCACACCGGCGCCGACGACCAGCACCGCCCCTGCCCAGACCCCGCCCTCGCAGCTCTGCCTGCTGGTCATCTGCCTGGGCTGACCCGGCTCCTCCGGCCGGATCGTCGGCCCGTCCGCCCCTCCCGCTCCCGTCCGCCCGATGTGCCGCGTCCTCAGGTGATCCGTGAGGAGTCGCCGCCGAACGCCTTGGGCACAGTGATGAAGGAGCTACAGCGATGAAGGCGGGCGGGATCCACGATCCGGGTCCCGCCCTCGGAGGACGGAGACCTCTCGTGACGACGAAGCCCGCTCTGGACACGGCGGCGGACCGGCCACTCGCCCCGCTCGAACGCCTCGACGAGGAGATCATCGCGCTGCTCGCCCGCCGCCGCGCGATGGCGCGGCAGCTGGTGCCCCCGGCCCGCGCCCGCGCCGCCGACCCGGAGTTCGCGAAGACGGTGCGCGGCGTGACGGGCCGCTACCGCGAGGAACTCGGCGGCGCCGGCGAACTCGTCGCCCGCGCGGTCATGGTGCTGTGCGACCCCGGCCGCGCGTCCTGAAGAAAGCTTCCTCCTGGTGTGGGCGGCCGGTCCGGAGCCGATCGTCGTTCCGGAGGCGGCCCCGCCGTGCCAGGACGCCCGGGCGCCGGTGCCCCCGCGGGACACCGGCGCCGTCCGCGTCAGCCGTGGCGTCCTCGGCTCACCAGGCCAGCGGGCCGTTGACGTCGAAGTAGCCGCCGGTCGGTCCGTCCGGCCCGAGCTGTGCCATCCGGACGATGATCTCGGCGCCCTGCGCCACGGTCTGCGTGCCCGTGTTGCCGTTCAGGTCGGTCTTGGTGAAGCCCGGTTCGACGGAGTTGATCCGCATGTCCGGGAAGGCCTTCGCGAACTGCACGGTGAGCATGTTCACGGCGGTCTTGGACGTCGGGTAGGCGATGCCCGGGTAGAAGTGGGCCGGGTGGTCCGGGTCGGAGAGTGCCGTCAGCGAAGCCAGTCCGCTGCTGACGTTGACCACGACCGGTGCCGCCGAACGCCGCAGCAGCGGCAGGAAGGCGTGCAGGACACGGACCACGCCGAAGACGTTGGTCTCGAAGGTGTTCCGCATCTGGTCGGCGGTGACGGTCTCGGCGGTCGGCACGCTGTTGTCCGCGGTCCGGGACTCGATCCCGGCGTTGTTGATCAGGACGTCCAGTCCGCCGTCGGCCTCGATCGTCTTGGCGGCGGCCTCGACCGAGGCGTCGTCGGTGACGTCGAGGAGGACGAACCGGGCGCCGAGTTCCTCGGCGGCCCGGCGGCCGCGCTCGGCGTTCCTGGCGCCCACGTACACGGTGTGGCCCGCTTCGACGAGTCGGCGGGCGGTCTCGTAGCCGATGCCCTTGTTGGCTCCGGTGATCAGTGTTGTCGTCATGCGTCCAGCCTGCGCCGCGGTGGCACGGTCAGCCAGCACACCCTTCTTCCTGGGACCGCCGGTACCACCGTGAGCCGCGGGTGACGGGAATCGCGCGGGAAGGAGGGTTCGCGGACGTGGCCCGCACGGCCGGGAGCCCCTTCCGCGACCGCGACCGTCACGTCCGGGAGGTGACCGCCGGGAGCGCCGGTGCGGTGGGGTGGGGCCAGGCCTCGGCGGTCAGGCGCAGGGTGCGGGCGCGGGCCTCGGCGGTGATGTCGTAGGGGACCAGCATGATCTCGTCGGCGCCCAGGGCCGTGGCGAGCCGCCGCAGGCCGGCCGCGACGGTGGCCGGGGCGCCCCGGACGAGCTGCATCTCGTCCAGCATCCTGCCGACCAGATAGCGCTCGCGTGCCTCCGGCAGGACGACGCCCGGCGACGTGGCGGAGTGCTTCTGACGGAACCGGGCGGTGGTCGTGTCGTGTGCGAGGCGTTCCGCCTCCTCGTCGGTGTCGGCGCACTGCACGTTGACCGACGCGACGACGTAGGGGCTGGTCCCGAGCGGGCCGGGGGCGAAGGCCGACCGGTAGCGGTCCAGGGCCGCCGGGCGGGACTTGGGCCCGAGGTGGGCGCCGTAGGCGAAGGCCAGCCCGCGCGCGGCGGCGACCCGGGCCCCGTGCTCCGAGGTGCCGAGCACGAACACGTCCGGCGGCACCGGCAGCGCCGGGGAGAGCTCCAGCTCCTGGAAGTCGTGGCCGCCCGGCCAGCGGCCGTGGAGGAAGCCCACCAGTTCGTCGAGGAGTTGGGGGAACTCCGCCCGTGCCTGCGGCGGCCGGCGCAGGGCGCGGTCGAGCAGGGTGCTGCTGTCCGTGCCGCCGGTCGCGCGGCCGACGCCCAGGTCGATCCGGTCGTCGTGCAGCGACTGGAGAACGGCGAACTGCTCCGCGACGGTCAGCGGCGCGTGGTTGGTCAGCATGACCCCGCCGGAGCCGACCCGGATGCGACGGGTCACCGCCGCGATGTGCGAGATCAGTACGGCCGGGGAACTGCCGGCGCAGCGTGGTGAGTTGTGGTGCTCGGCGACCCAGAAGCGGTGGTAGCCGTACGTGTCGGCGGCCACCGCCGTGGCGACGACGTCGTGGAGTGCCTGCCGGGCGGTGCCGCCGGGCGCGACCAGCGCCACGTCCAGCACGGACAGCGAAACCATGAAACCTCCCTGGAGTGGGCGGGGGCGTGCGGCACGCGGTGGGTGTCAGGCGGCGGCCGTCTTCGCGTCCGCCGTGACCGGCGGTGACGGCATCAGCAGGGCGAGGGCCGCGAGCAGGGCGAACGCCAGGGCGAACAGCGCGGCGGTGCCCGACAGCGAGAAGTACGCGAGCAGCAGGCCCGCGGCCAGCGGACCGAGCGGCTGGAGGATCTCCGCGGTGAAGCCGAGGGCCGTCGTGGTGCGGCCGTAGATGTTCTCCGGGACCGTGGTCGCCAGGATGGTCCCGAACACCGCGCCATTGACGGGAGTCAGCAGGCACAGGGCGGAGTACCCGGCGGCGAAGGCGATGCCGCTGTCCGTGTACCAGGCGACGGCGAGCATGGCGGCGGCCAGCGCCGGTCCGGACGCCATCACCGTCTGCATCCGCAGTCTGCGTTGCAGGAACGGCGCGATCAGCGAGCCGGTCAGCCCGGTGACCGCCGCCGCGCTCATCGCGAGGCCGACGGCCGCGGCCCCGTCGTGCTCGCGGCCGATGCCCAGCAACAGGGCGTAGGCGAGGGCCTGGAAGGCGAAGTTCTCGCCCGCGGCCAGCCCGGCGATGGTACGGAGGAAGGGGTTGCGGACCACGTACCGCAGGCCCGCCGTCAGCCGGGGCAGGAACCGCTCGCGCGGCGCGGCCTTCGCTCCGGTGCCGCTCATGTGGGCCAGCACCGCCTCCGCGGAATCCTCCGCCTCCCGCGCCCGGTCGGCCCCGCTCGGAGCCGTCCCGCCGGTGCCTTCCGCTCTCTCCTCGGCCCCTGCCCCGGTGTCCTTCCTCGCGTCCCGGTCCGCCCGGCGCGCCGCCTCGGCGCGGCGCAGCGGGCGGTACAGGGCCAGCACGCACAGCGCGGACACCGCGTACGTCGCCGCGTCGATCGCGAACGGCAGCCAGAGCGACGCCGCGATGAGGAGACCGGCGACGGCCGGGGCGATGATCCCGGCGGCGTAGGCCCGCGCCTGGTTCAGCGAGATGGCCGTGCCCAGGTGGACGGCGGGGACGACCTTGCGGACGGTGGCGTTCTGGCTCGGCCGGAACAGCTCCACGCCCACCTGCGCCACGACGACCGTGATCACGGCCATCGCGATCGGCAGCCGGTCCAGATACGTCCAGACGGCGACCGCGCCGACCGTGACCAGACGGGCCAGGTCGGCGACGAGCATCAGGCGCCGGTGGCTGTAGTGGTCGGTCAGGTACCCGGCCGGCATCCGCAGCACCATCGCCGTCACCAGTACGGCCGTGCCGATGGTGCTGGTCGCCGACGTCGAGTACCCGCTGCGCAGCAGCACCAGCGGCAGCACGAGCGAGGTCATGGCCGTGCCGAAGTCGGAGAGGGCCTGCCCCACCCACAGCAGCCGGAACTCGCGGTTGGCCCTGAGGGGTGCGACGGCGGGGGCCGCCTCCGGGGCGGCCGGTGTCCCGTCCATCAGGCACCCGTCCGGCCGGCCGCGGGCAGCAGGTCGTCCAGGACGAAGTTGCCGTTGGTGCGCCCGCCGGGGCGGGCCGTGCGCAGCCGGTCGAGGAACAGCGCCACGCCCGCCGACCCGCTCGCGAGGTCGCAGCTCTCCCGCACGGTCTGCTCGCCGGGGAAGACGATCCCCTCGGGACGCTCGATCGCCATGCACAGCACCGTCTCGGCGACCCGCTCCGCCTCCGCCAGCAACTCGGCTTCGCCCAGGAACTCGTAGGCGTCGAGCAGGACGTTGCCGAGCCCGCTCGTGCCGTGGAACAGCTGGGGGAAGACGGTGTACTTGCGGCGGACGTCGGGCAGCAGTTCGTCGATGCGTGCCCGCAGCGCGGGATCGCCGGTGACGTGGTGGTAGCGCAGCAGGGTGGTGAGGACGCCCGCGGTGCCGTGGTCCCAGTAGTGCCGCACGACCATGGTCGGCTTGTCGTCCGTCGCCACCGTCGCGGGGAAGGACAGCCGCCCGCCGGCCCCCGCGACCATCTGGGACAGGTCGAAGTCCAGTGCGGCACGGCCGAGTTCGAGCACCGCCGGATCGCCGGTCGCGCCGTGCAGGCCGAGCAGGAACAGGGCGATGCCGGACGCACCGTCCGCGTAGCCGACCGGGGTCGGGCGGCTCGCGTCGGGCCACGAGGCCAGAGCGTTCTCGCGCCGCGCGGTAAGGGCGAGATGGGCGCCGACGGCGACGGCGCGGTCGAGGAACTCCGCCACCCCCGAGTCCCGCCACAGGCGCAGGCACGCCATGCCGTAACCGGCCGCCCCGGTCAGCACGCCGGGCTCGGACAGCAACTGCGGGTGGTCGTGCGCCCCTTGGAGCGTTCGTACGGCGATGTCGACGTGGCCGATGGCCGCCTGGGCCCAGGCCACGCCCGCCGTGCCGAGATACAGGCCGGCCGGCATCGCGTCGTGGGCGGTGGACTGCCGCAGTGCCCAGGCGTGCAGCTCGTCCGGTACCGAGCCGCGCAGCCGGTGCAGCGCGTACAGCGGGCCGTACGCGCCGTGGGCGAGCGAGAGCGGGTTCGTCCGGAACACCGCCACGTCGGCGGGGAACAGGCGGTCCTGCCGGTCCAGGTCCGCGGTCCCGGTCCAGAACTCGGCGACGCCCTGGAGGGTCGCCTCGACGCGCTTGTGCAGTTCGACGCGCGCCGCCGCGTCCGTCACCGGCGGCAGCCCCAGCGGCGGCGGCTGCCGCCAGGCGTCCCCGAAGGGCAGGGCCTCGATGCGTCCGCGCAGGACGTCCGGGTCCGGCAGGTCGGCGTCCTCGTCGTACAGATCGGTGATCAACCGCACCAACTCGGAGGGGAGTTCGAGATCGGCCGCGACCTCGGCGAGCAGCCTGCGCGGCATCGTACGGTCGATGAAGTCGGTCTGGTGGCAGAGCATGACGCAGCCCAGGATCAGGCCGCCGAAGGCGTAGTAGTCCGTGCGCCGGTCGCCCTGCCCGGCCAGCCTCGCGCGGCGGGTCACCATGCCGGGCGTGTACAGCCGCGCCCCGCGCGCGGGTCCCGCCGGGGCGTCCTCGTGGAAGGCCGACTCCATGTCGATCAGCAGGACCCGGTCGTCACCGGTGACCATGATGTTCGTCAGGGACAGGTCGCCCAGCACGATGCCGCGTTCGTGGCAGACCGCGATCGCGTCGGCGACCCGCAGCCACAGCGCGCGGAACCGCTCGTAGTAGTCGGTGAGGCGCTCGGCGCTCAGATCGAGGTTGTACACGGGGTTCTCGACGATGCCGAGGTGTCCCAGGTGGGTGCCCTCGATGAACTCCTCGACGAGGAAGGAGTGCTCCCACTCGGTGAAGAAGGCGACCGGGCGGACGAACAGGCCCGTGTCGGCGAGTTCGGTGAGGATGTCGTACTCGTGGCGCAGCAGCAGGACGGCGTCCGTCCCGTCCGGTCCGATCTGCACGCCCGGCCGTGCCTCGCGGATCAGCACGTCCGCGCCCGTCTCGTTGTCGATGCCGTGATAGATCCCGCCGCGGTTGCTGAACTTCATCGCGCTGACGACGGTGAAGCGGCCGTCCGCCAGCGTGATGCCGGTGTCCGCGGGGGCGTCGGCGCCGCTCTCCGCGGGCTCGGCCGGTGCCGCGGGCCGCTCCGGCGCCGACTCCCCGGTGAACGGGTCCCTGACCCAGGCCGGGAGGTGGAAGTAGGGATGGCGGATGTCCACGACCGGCTCCCCGTCCGGGGTGCGGATCAGCAGCTCCTTCATCCCGGAGGGTCGCATCCGGGAGATCGACACGAAGCCGCCGTAGCGGTAGTGGACCACCCGTGACCCCGGATAGCGCCGGTCGGAGAGGATGTGCGGGCCGTCGAAGCCCGCAAGGGCCGCGGTCAGCGCGTCGCCCACCGCCCGGAACTCCTGCTCGTCCTGCGGGTACACCGTGATGAACTTGCCGCTCGAACCCCGTGGGAAGGACTTGCCGTTGGACTCCAGCATGGCCGCGGGATCCATCAGGAACTTGAAGTGCACGGCGGCGTCGCGCAGCAGCGGCAGCGCCGCACGCAGCACCTCGGCGCTGTTCTCGGAGGTCGCGGAGACGTGCAGCTTCCAGCCCTGGGCGACGGCCGGCACCTGCGGCGGCGCGGTCAGCAGCCAGTAGCCCCGCCGCCACAGCCGCCACGACGGCGGCATCGCCGCGCGGTACTCGCGCAGATGTTCCCCGCTGGGCGCCCGGCGCTCGAAGTCCTCGAACCAGCGTGGGTGGTGCGTCATGTACGTCTGGATGATCTCCCACTCGAGCTGCATTCCGCCCGTCCCCTCTGCCGAGAACCCAAGTTGATGACGCGCCGCACCGCCGGCCCGGGGACACCCGGCCCCGGTCCGGCGGAACGGCGTGACGCGCGAACGCCGGCTGTCAGAAGCAGCTGATGTTGTGGCAGGAGCCACCGCTGCCCGCGGGGTCGCTGATGATGGAGGCTTCCTTCTCGGGGTTGAGTTTCTGAAGGCCCAGGACGGCGTCCTGGCCGGCCGCGAGGTGCGCCTCCACGGCGTCGTCGGCCTCGGTGGGCTCGGTGGGCTCGGCGTCGGGACGGATCTCCTCGGACATGGCGTCACTCCTCACATCGACGGGTTCGGTGCGTGCGGTGGTGCCGTGGTGCTTCGACTACCGGACGGCGTTGACGGCCGGCGCCGGTCGTCCGGCTGCTAGAAGCAGCTGATGTTGTGGCAGGAGCCACCGCTGTCGGCCGGCGGCACGTTGCCGCCCGCCGCCTCCTTCTCCGGGTCGAGCCGCTGAAGCTGCAGGACGGCGTCGGCGAGCGAGTGGGCGGCCACTTCGGCCGCACGGGCCACCTCGGCGGCCTTCTCGACCTTGGTGGAGTCGTCCTCGCCCTGCTCGGGTACCTGGTCCGCATCCGCCATGGGATCTCCCTCCCTCATGGGCCACAGCCGGCCCCTTCCACTCCGGTTCCGGCTGGACCCAGACGGTAGGAAGGACCGCCACAAGAGCAGTTGGCGGACGGTGAAAACGCAGCTCCGGACCGGTGCGGAGCACCCGCCGGCGCCCCGCCCGGACCCGTCCGGACCGGGACTCTCCCCCCTCAAACGCCTGTGACCTGCGCATATACCGTTTGCGAACCGGTTCGCAGCCGGACGTTCGAAACTCGGGGCGGTGACGTACGACTCGTGCCGGATCACGGCCTGACCGAGAGGGGGCGGGCATGCGGCTGGCCGAGCTGATGTCCCTGCGCCAGACGATCGGGGCGGGTGTCCTGGTCACGCTCACCGACCGCTGCCCGCTGAGCTGCGCCCACTGCTCCACCGCCGCCACCCGCCGGGGCCGCGATCTCGACCGCGCCGCGCTGCTGCGGTTCCTCGGCACCTTCACGGTCCGGGACCGGCCCGACGTCCTCATGCTGACCGGCGGCGAGCCGCTGCTGCGCCCCGGACTGGTGGTGGAGGCCGCCGACACCGCACGCGCCCACGGCACCCGGACGGCGGTGCTCTCCGGGGCGTTCTTCGCCGACGGCGGCCCGCTCCCGTCGACCGTCCGCCGCGTCGCCCGCGCCGTCGACCACTTCTCGCTCAGCCTCGACGCGTTCCACGAACGGCAGGTCCCGCGCCCGCACGTGTTCGACGCGCTCGACGGACTGCTCGCCACCGGTGTGGCGGTGAGCCTGCATCTGCTTGCCGACGGCCCGGCGGACACCTACCCGGACGAGGTCCGCGCACAGGTCGAGCGCCGCTTCGGCACCGAAGTACCCATGCTGGTCGGCTGGTTGAGCCCGATCGGGCGAGCGGCCGGTCTGCGGCCGCGGCCCCGCCCGCAGACTGTCCCCGACCCGCGGGCCGCCGCCCCCTGCGACATGGCCGCCTGGCCCGTCGTCACCAGCGACGGTTCCGTCACCGCCTGCTGCAACCAGGACGTCGCCGACCGCCGGGTCCGCCCCGGCCACCTCGGTCTCGGCGACATCCGCTCGGCCGGCTGGCGGACCGTGCGCGAACGCGCGCACGGCGACCCGATGCTGCGCATGATCCGGACGGTGGGGCCGGTCCACATCGCCGGCCGCGCCGCGCTGCCCCTGGCGGACGGCTACTGCGGGACCTGCCACCGGCTCGACGGCTCCGACGCCGCCCGGGACTGGGCGGACCGCGCCGGCGCCGGCCCCGCGGGCGAACTGCTGCAAGCGGCCGCGGTGCGCGGGGGCGAGGCGGCGGGGCCGGCGGCACTCGTGGCCCGGCACGGCCCGGCCCGGCACGCCCATCTCGTGGACCCCGGCCGCGACCCCGCCGTCCGGCCCCGGCAGGAGCACACACCGTGACGGCGGCGCCCGGACCCGGCACCTCCGCAGTCAGGTCCGCGCAGGCCCCCCTCGGCGCCGAACTGAGCGCCGTCCTCGGCCTCGTGTCCCCCGTCCTGCACCGCAGCGCGGCCCGGCTGTGGCAGCCGCGGGACCTCCGTGCCCGCTACCTGCGCTACCTCGTCACCATGCACACGGTCATCCGGGCCTCCGTACCCCTGATGGAACGAGCCCTGGCCCACTGCCCCGACGCACCCGGCCGCGACCCGGCCGAAGCCCCCCTCCGCCGCTACCTCGCCGCGCACATCCCGCGCGAACGGCACCACGACACCTGGCTGCTGCGGGACATGGAGGCCGCCGGACTCCGTCCCGGACACGAACTCGCCCGGCCCCCCTCGCCCGAGGTCGCCCGCCTGGTGGGCGCTCAGTACTACTGGATCGACCACTTCCACCCGCTGTGTCTGCTCGGGTACGTGGCCGTGCTCGAACTCAACGCCCCCGCCGTGTCGTTGATCCCGCTGCTGGCCGACCGCACGGGGCTTCCCCCGGCCGCGTTCGACACCCTGCGGCTGCACGCCGAGATCGACGGCGGCCACAGCGCGGCGGTGCTCACCGCCCTCGACGAGAGCGGGGCGCCCCCGCACCTGCGGGCGGCGGTCAGGCTGAGCGCGCTCCACACCGTCCGGGCTCTCGCCGACGTACTGAACGCCCTGAGCGACGCGACGGACCGGACCGGCCGTCCTCCCGACCGAGAGGATCACTGACATGACGCCAGACACCGGTGCGGACGGTTCCGTCGACGGCACGGAGCGGCACGGCACCGAGGCCGCGCTGCGGGCCCTGGAGCAGGCGGGGTTCCCGGTGGGGGCGTTCACCGGCGAGCAGCGTGCCGTGTTCGCCGCCCTCACCCCGCAGGAGCTCGAACTGATCCTCGACCTCAAGGCCCGGCTCGACGCCGTGGAGCCGGAAGTGCAGGCACACACCGTCGTCGCGGGTGCGGCGCTGTTCTGAGACAGCGAGGGGACCGCTCATGCAGCAACGCAAGGTGATCACCGCACTCTTCTGCGACCTGGTCGGATCCACCGAGCTGTCGGGAACGCTGGAGCCGGAGACACTGCGCTCCGTCATGCTGCGCTACTTCGAGGCGATGCGGAGCGGCATCGAGTCGCACGGCGGGACGGTGGAGAAGTTCATCGGCGACGCCGTGATGGCGGTGTTCGGCGTGCCCCATGTGCACGAGGACGACGCGCACCGGGCCGCCGCGGCGGCCCTGGACATGATCGCGGCCCTGGACGCGCTCAACGCCGAACTGGACCGGGACTTCGGCAGCACCCTCGCGGTCCGCATCGGCCTCAACAGCGGCGAGATCGTCACCTCCCCGGACCTCAGGGAGGGCACGGTCGTGTCCGGCGAGGTGGTCAACGTCGCCGCCCGGCTCGAACAGGCCGCGCGGCCGGGACAGATCCTCGTCGGACCCGCCACGCGCGTGCTGCTGGGCGCGGCGGCGGTCGTCGAGTCCGTGGGCCCGCTGACCCTGAAGGGCAAGCGCGAGCCCGTCGAGGCGTTCCGGCTGCTCGGGCTGGCCGCCGAGGGCGGACCGCCGGGAGTGTCGCGGCCCGGCGGTCCCTTCGTCGGGCACACCCGGGAGTACGACCGGCTCGCGACGTACTGGACGGAGATCGCACGGGACGGCACCGGGCGGCTGGTGCGGCTGACCGGCGACGCCGGCATCGGCAAGACGCGCCTGCTGAGGGAGTGGCTCGCGGCGAGGACCGCCGAGGGTGCCCTGGTCGGCAGCGGCCGCTGCCGGTCGTACCGCGACGAGGGCAGCCTCGCGCCCCTCGCGGACGCCATCCGGGAGGTGCTGCGCGTCGCGGACCCCGACGGGACGGCGCCCTCCGCGGAGGGACCGGCCGAGAGGCCGCCGGAGCGCGAGGACAATGGCCAGGGGGCGCAGGTCCCTGCCGGCGCGGAGGCCGAGGACCGTCCTCGAACGGGTGCCGGTGCCGAGGTACGGGCCCATCTGCGTACCGGTCCCCCGCTCCGTCCGCCCGCCGGAGCCCGCAGCCGGCCGGTGTCGCGGCCGGACGACGAGGCGGCCTACGAGGTGCTGCACGGCGGGCTGCTGGCCGACGGCACGCCCAGTCCGTCCGCCGAGACGACCTGGACCGCGGCCGCGGCGGTGCTGCGCGGCCTGGCCGCCGCCCGGCCGGTCGCCCTCGCGCTGGACGAACTCCAGTGGGCGCGCCCCCAACTCCTCGAAGGTGTGGCCAGGTTGACGGAGATGCTGGCGGGCTCGCCGGTCCTGCTGGTCTGCTCGCAGCGCACCGGCGAGGACGAGCCGCCCGTCACCGCCGACGAGATCCGGCTGGCCCCGCTCTCCCGGGCCGACTCCCTGCGCCTGGCCGCCGCCCTCACGACCGGACACCCGGACGACGCCGCGCTGGAGGCGGTGGTGGAGCGGGCCGAAGGCAACCCGCTCCATCTGGAGCAACTGCTGACCATGGTGGAGGACGGCGCCGACCCCGGCGAGCTGCCGGTGACCGTGACCGCCGTCCTCGCCGCCCGCATCGACGTGCTGCCCGGCCCGCAGCGGGCGATGCTGGACGCGGGCGCCGTGATCGGCCGCCGGTTCGGCGTCGCGGAGGTCCGCCTGCTCCTCGACGCACCCGCCGACGGTGCCGGCTACCCGCGCTGGGGGCGGGCCCCGCTGGAATCGGCGGTCCGCGAGCTCGTACGACGCGGACTCGTCGAACCGGCGCCCGGCGCCCCGGCGACCTACCAGTTCAGCTCCGGGCTGCTGCGCGACGTCACCTACCGGGCCCTGAGCAAGAGCCAACGAGCCTCCTGGCACGAGCAGTTGGCCGCGAGATCGGAGACCGGGCCGGCCCTGGCCGCGCACCATCTGGAGGCGGCCTACCTGCACCGCCGGGACCTCGGCCTGCGGGGCGAGCGCGTCGAGACCCTGCGCGGCCGGGCCGCCGACGCGCTCAGCAGCGCCGGTCGGCACGCGCTCGCCCGCGCCGACCTGTCCTGGTCGGCGGAGCTGCACGCCCGCGCCCTCAGCCACTGCGCCTCCGACGAGGCCAGGTGGCGGCGCGCCGCGCAGGGCCTGGGAGAGACCTGGCTGGCGCTCGGCCGCAGCGACGAGGGCGGCGACCTGCTGCGGGAGGTGCGCGACGCGGCGTCCACGGCCGGCGACCGGCTCGCTCGCGCCCACGCCGGACTGCAACTGGCCTCCCTGGACCCCGACGCCTCTCCGGGCACCGCCGCCGACGCGGCCCGCTCCGGGCTCGCGGTGTTCACCGAGCACCAGGACCGGCTGGGACTCGCCCGTGCCCATGTGCGGCTGGCCCAGGAGCAGCAGTACGCCGGACGGCACCGCGCCGCCTGCGATCTGCTGGCCGTGGCGCTCCGTCACGCGGTGGCCGCCGGAGCCGCCCCGGAACGGGCCATGGCGCTCGGCGCGCTCGGCATCTCCCTGTGGCACGGGCCCACCCCGGCCGGTGAGGCGATCGAGCGCTGCCGTGCCCTGCTCGCCGAGCACGGGCCCGGCAACCCCGTCGTGGTGGTCGCGCTGGACTTCCCGCTGGCCAACCTGCTCGCCCTGTCCGGCGCGATCGACGAGGCACGCGGGCGGCTGGCCGAGGCGGAGCGGTTCGCCGCCGGACTCGGCTATGCCGAAGTGGCCGCGTTCGGACCGCTGTTCGCCGCGGGGGTGGAGGTCCTGGCGGGCTCGATGCGGGAGGCGGAGAGGCTGCTGCGGCGGGCCGAGGAGACCTTCCGTACGGTGGGCGGGCCGATCCTGCACGCCGCCGCCCGTCGCGACCTCGCCCGGGTGCTGATCGCCCGGGGGCTGCCGCCGGAGGCGGTGGGGGCGAGCGCCGGCGGTGCCACGGCGGGTCCTGGACCCACGCGTCCGGGAGGGCCGGGCCCGGACACCTCGGACCTGACGCTGCCGCCCGCCGACGCCGCCGACGACTTCGGAGTGCGCGCCCTGGCCGCGGCGGCGTCCGGGGACGGCGTGAACGCGCTGCGGCTGGCGCGCCGCGCGGTGGCGGTGGCCGACACCACGGACTCACCGGTCGGCCGCGCCACCGCCCGGCTCGACATGGCCCAGGTGCTGCGCGGGACGGGCCGGACGGCAGCCGCCGGGCGGCGCGCCGAACAGGCGGCCCGGCTGTTCCGGGCCAAGGGACACGCCGTGGGAGTGGCCGCCGCGGCACAAGTGATCGCGGGGACGGCCGAGACGGCCCGGGGCGAGACGCGGGACGGCATCGCGACGAACGGAGGCGACCGGTGACGAGCGCGTTGAGCTGGGGCCTGGGGGACCGGCGGCCCGACGACATCCGGGTGGCCGCGGCCGCTCCGGGCGGCGCCGAGGTCACACCGGCCTGGGCCTGGGGCGGCTCCACCGGCCGCGGCGTGCGGGTGTGCGTCGTGGACAGCGGGGTGGAGCGCGACCACGTGATGATCGGGCGGGTGGCGTCGGCGCACAGGGTCGTCGAGGGCGACGACGGCCGCCCGCGGGTCGTGCCCACCGACAGCGGCGACGCCTGCGGCCACGGCACCGCCTGCGCGGGCATCGTCCGCGAGGTCGCCCCCGACTGCGAGCTGCACAGCGTGCAGGTGATCGGCGAACGGTTCACCGGCACCGGGGACTTCCTGCTGGCCGGTCTGAGATGGGCGGTGGAACAGGGCTTCGACGTCATCAACATGAGCCTGTCGACCACGCACGAGCGATTCGTGCGGGAGTTGCACGAGCTGGCCGACGAGGCGTACTTCCGCCGCTCCGTCATCGTCGCGTCGGCGCACAACAGCCCCGTGGTCAGCTTCCCCTGGCGGTTCAGCTCGGTGGTCTCGGTGGGCAGCCACCGGGAGGACGACACCGCGCTGCACCTGTACAACCCGAGTCCTCCCGTGGAGTTCTACGCCAAGGGCCAGGACGTCCGCGTCGCGTGGCTGGACAACTGCGTCACCCGGACGACGGGCAACAGCTTCGCCACTCCGCGCGTCGCGGGACTGTGCGCGCGGATCCTGGCCAAGCACCCCGAGCTGACCGTCTTCCAGCTCAAGACGGTGCTCTACCTGACGGCGGCCAACGTAAGGACGACCCCGGCCCCGGATGACCCAGCCGCCGCGTCCCCGCCCGCGACGGGACCGGCCCCCGCCCCCGCCCCCCGGACGGACCCGGCCGACGGCCTCGTCACCGCGCACGGCGCCGGTCTCCCCGCGGTTTCGCCCTCCCCGATCGCCCCACCGTCCCCGGCCGCCCCCGCGGACGACGAGCGGCCCTCCCCCGGACGGCCCGGCTCGCCCCAGCTTCCCGATACCCAACCGGATAAGTGAGGTCCGAGGTGCCCCCAACTCTTCCGTCAGACGACACCCGCGCTCTGCTCCAGTCCGTGGTCGACGTGGCACGGGCCATCTTCGCGGCCGCCGCCAGCTCGGTGTTCCTGCTGGACGACGAGGCCGGCGAACTGGTCTTCCAGGCCGTCTCCGGCGAAGGCGAGGACATGCTCGTCGGCACGCGCTTCCCGGCCCACCGTGGCATCGCCGGCTGGGTGGCCTCCTCGGGCCAGGCCATGATCGCCGACGACCTGACCCTGACCCGGACCTTCGCCCGCGACCTCGCCGAGTCGACGGGCTACGTGCCCAGTGCCCTGATGGCCGCGCCGCTCCTGTCCGAAGGGCGGGTCCTCGGCGTCCTGGAGGTCCTCGATCCCTCGCCCCGCCCGCGGGGCGGCCTCCAGGACCTCGACCTGCTGTCCCTGTTCGCCGGACAGGCGGCGATCGCGCTGCGGGTCGCGGGCCGGTCCGCGCCCGGCGCGGGCTCACCGTCCTGGGGCACCAGCGACGAGCAGATGATGGACGCCTTCCGCGACTTCCTGCGCCACCGGGCCCACTGACCACCGTCCCCATGGCAAGACAGGCGTGATCATGTCAAATCCGGCCGCTGGTGAGGCCGGGTCCCGCCCCGGGTCCGCTCACGGGCCCGGCACCGGCGGCGAGTCCACGGCCGCGTGGCCGGTGACCCGGCGGCCGAACTCGTGGGTGAACCCCGACATGCCGTACGAGGCCATGTGCGCGCTCACCTCACCGGCGGGCGGCATCAGCAGGTTGCACTCGTGCAACTCCTCGACCTCGGAGAACACCTGGTCGTACCGGAACGGCGGGGTGAGCGCCGCGAGCCGCCGGTAGGCGAGCCGCTGCTGCTGCGGGAGGTCCCGCCAGAACGCCTCGTACCGGTCCCGCAGGACGAGTTCGCCCACCGCCATCTCGTCCAGCAGCGAGGACGCGCCACTGAGTCGGTCCGCGTAGTCCGCCAGCCGCACATGGCGCAGCGATTCGAGCTTCGCGGCGATGATGCGGACGGCCAGCGGCAGCCCCTCGCAGGAGCGCACTATCCGCCGTGCGGACGCCTGGTCGCTCATCACCCGGCCGAACCCGATGATCCGGCCCAGCAGTTCGGTCGCCTCGGCCTCCTGCAACGCGGGCAGCTCCACCCGGCCCACGGCCTCCAGCCCGCTGAGCCGGTACCGGCTCGTCACCAGTGTGCAACTGGCGCCGGACCCCGGCAGCAGCGCGAGCACGGTCTGCTGTCCCACGGCGTCGTCGAGCACGAGCAGGATCCGCCGGCCCGCCACCCAGGTTCGCCAACGGGCCAGGGCCTGGGCGACGTTCTGCGTGCCGGGCAGCCCCACGCTGTCCAGCAGCGCCCGCAGGACCGAGCCCAGCGAGCGGTTGCCGAGTTCGGTCATGACCAGCCCGTCCGGAAAGGCGTCGGCGAGCAGATGGGCCACGTGCACGGCCAGCGCGGACTTGCCGACCCCGACCGGCCCGGACACCACCATCACCCCGCCCTCACGGCGGCCCCGGAAGTAGCCGAGCGCACGCTGCACCTCGTCCGCCCGGCCCACGAAGTCCGGTAGGCCCCGCGGGAGTTGGTTGCCGGGACCCGGGCGCCGACCGGACGCGGGAGGCTCCAGGAGGCGGCGGTGCAGCACCGCCAGAGCCGGTCCCGGTGCCACCCCCAACTCCCGTGCCAGGGACCGTCGTACGGTGTCGAAGTACGCCGCGGCCTCGCTCCGGCGGCCGGTCGCCGCGAGGGCCGTGATCCATGCGGCGGCCAGCCGTTCGCGCAGCGGATGGGAGACGACGTGCTCCTGGAGCCGGTCGAGCACGAGGGGGTGGCCGGCCCGGTCGTTCTCCAGTTCGGCCCACTCCTCCAGGGCCGCCACATGCATCTCCTGGAGCCGGTCCACGGCCGCGGTCAGATACGGCACGTCACCGAACTCCACCAGGGGTCTGCCCTGCCAGAGGTCGAGCGCCTCCGCGAGCGCGCCGCACGCCGGTTCCGTCTCCCCGTCCCTGGCGTGCCGTCTGCCGGCCCGGGCCCGTTCCTCGAACCGGAGCAGGTCGCACTCCGAAGGATCGAGCCGCAGGAGATAGCCGCCCGGGGTGTGGGTCAGCCGGCCGCCCAGCACGCGCCGCAGCCGGGAGACGTACACCTGAAGGTTCTTGCGCGCGGTCCGCGGCGGCCGGCCGACCCACAGGGCGTCGATGAGGCCGTCGACGGGTAAGACATTGTTGGCCTGGCTGACGAGTAAGGCCAATAACAGACGCGGTTTCGGACCGCCGAGATCGGCCGTGCCCCTTCCCTCGTCGCGCACACACAATTCCCCGAACGCAGTGACCAACCGACTCATGTGTCGACATTGCCACAGCGGAATCTTCTTGGCAGGAGGGTCCGACCAGCAAGTTCCTGCTGTTTAAAGGGGCGAAGTACCCTCTGTCCGGGTGGGCTCGGGCCGCCGTGCGCGGGCGGCGGGTTTGCGATGATGCGAAAGCGGATCAGCGAAGGGCGCTGCCGGGCGCCGGCCGTTCGGACATCTGCCGGTAAATAAATGCGTCCCGCACCTTTTATCTGCGTCGGACTGCCGCATTCCCGTATCCGGTGCCATGTCCGCGGGCGTGTGGTGCAGCGGTGATTCCCGCAGGCAACGGCGCCCCGGAGGAACGCGATGTCACCGGTTCGCGCGGACGGCGCCGGAAAAACCCCTGTCCGTGCGCCGCGCGACTCCGGCAACGCCGGGGCGGGGGCCGCCGGCATCGGTCGGACCACGCTTGCGGACCGGTGTGCCGCACTCGCGGGCCGCCCCTGGTACTGCCGGTACCAGGCACATCGGCGAGCCGCGGTGTTCACTGGGAGCCATGACGGCGACGGAACTGGGACGGGCCCTGCGGCGTTGGCGCGACCGGGTGCCCCCGGACGCGGCGGGCCTGCCGACGGGCGGCCAGCGGCGCGCGGCCGGGCTGCGGCGCGAGGAACTGGCCCTGCTGGCCGGGATCTCGGTCGACTACGTCACGCGTCTCGAACAGGGCCGGGCCGCCCATCCGTCCGTGCCGGTCGTCGAGTCACTGGCGCGGGCGCTGCGGCTCACGGCGGACGAACGGACCTACCTGTTCGGGCTGGCGGGGCTGGTCCCGCCGGGTCCGGACGTGGTGCCCGGCTATCTGACGCCCAGCGTGCAGCGGCTGCTGGACCGGCTGTCCGGCACTCCGGTCGCCGTCTCCGACGCCGCCATGACGCTCCTGGTGACCAACCCGATGTACGCGGCGCTGATGGGCGACCCGTCCGGCCTGCGCGGCTTCGAGCGCAACGGCGTCTGGCGGAACTTCCTCGGCCGGCCGACCAGGGTGCGGCACACTCCGCGGGAGCGGCGCGCCTTCGAGACCGGCATGGTCGCCGAGCTGCGTTCGACGGCCGCCCGTTATCCGGCCGACCGCCAGCTGCAGCGCATGATCGCCGAGCTGCGCGCCGGGAGCGAGCGGTTCGCGGAGCTGTGGGACGCGGGGGTGGTCGGGCGGCTGGAGGCGTCGCACAAGACGATCGAGCACCCGCACGTGGGTCTGCTCACCCTGGACTGCGACCAGCTCCGGGTCGAGCAGCACGACCTGCGCATCCTCGTGTACTCGGCCGAGCCGGGCACCGAGGCCGCCGAGAAACTGGAGCTGATCTCGGTGGTCGGCACCCAGAGCCTGGCCGGGCGGCACTGACCCGCCGGCGCGCCTGACCCACGGTCCGCTCCCGCCCGGTCACCCGCGTCCCCGTCAGTCCGGCCCGTCCGGGGCGCGCCTCAGGAGTCCGGGGCGTCCGCGGCGACCGCCGAGGCCCCGGCGTTGTAGCGGGCGAGGAGGCCGCCCAGGGCGCGGACCTCGCCCGCGTCCCAGCCCTCGGTGCGGGCGTCGACCTCCCGGTACATGAGGGCGTCGGCGCGTGCGAGGAGTTCCCGGCCGAGGTCGCTGGGCCGGAGCAGCCGGGCCCTGTGATCCTGCGGGTCCGCCTCGCGTACCACCAGGCCGGCGCGTTGCAGGGCGGTGACCTGGCGGCTGATCGTGGACTTGTTGAGGCCGTAGAGCCCGACCAGGTCCGTCGCGCGGGCTCCGTCGCGGGCGTCCATCTCGGACAGCAGGGAGTAGTCGACGAAGCTCAGGTCCGGATGGAGCCGTTCGGCGTTGCCCCGGAAGCGCCGGGAGAGGGTCACCAGCTCCCGGACCAGTCCGCGGATCTCTGTGTCGTCGTCGGCCACGCGCGTGTCCCTTCGTAACGGCCCGGGCTGCCGCCTCGGAGTTTCATTTTGCAACAGAGGGCCGCCCGACCTACAGTAGTAATGTTGCATTATGCAACCGAGAATGCTCCCGAGGATCGACACCGCACCCGCGAGCCGGACACCCCGGAGTGCCGGGCCGAGGGCGGGTGCGCGGCATGGAGTCCCCTTAGTGTCGTTATGTCCGACATGGGGACGCGAGAGGCAGGCAAGGGTCATGCGCATCGAGGACGTCGTCCGCACACCGAGCACACCGCTGGACGCCCCGGCCTTTCCGGTGGGCCCGTACCGGTTCACCGACCGCGAGTATCTGAACATCACCTACCGCACGGATCCCGAGGCGCTGAAGCGGGTCGTGCCCGAGCCGCTGCGGGTGACGGAGCCGCTGGTCCGCTTCGAGGTCATGCGGATGCCGGACGTCACCGGACTGGGCGACTACACGGAGTCGGGCCAGCTCGCCGTCGTCGAGTTCGAGGGCGAGACGGGCGAGTACAGCCTGTCCATGTACGTGGACAACTTCCCCGCGATCGCCAGCGGACGGGAGATCGGCGCCTTCCCGAAGAAGCTCGGCCGCCCGCGGCTCTACGTCGACCAGGACACCCTGGTCGGCACGCTGGACTACGGTTCGCTGCCCGTCGCCCGCGCCACGATGGGCTACAAGCACCGGCCGCTGGACCCGGAGCGCGCCCGCGAGGAGCTGACGCAGCCGACGTTCATGCTCAAGAAGCTCCCGCACTACGACGGCACGCCGCGCATCTGCGAGCTGGTCAGGACCCGGATCGACGATCTCACCGTCAAGGGCGCCTGGAGCGGACCCGCCCGGCTGCAACTGCTGGCCCACGCGCTGGCCCCGCTCGCCGACCTGCCGGTCCTGGAGGTCGTCTCCGCCTCGCACCTCCTCACCGACCTGACCCTGGGCCGCGCGCGGGTCGTCCACGACTACCTGGCCTGACCCGCTCCCCCACCTCACGCACCCGGCACCTCGCGCCCCGCGCCCGCGCGCCGGTCAGAAGAGAAGCAGGTGTTCCGCATGTCCGAGAACGACAGCATCGCCCACATCCGTAACGTCACCGTGGTCGGCGCAGGCGTCATCGGCGCCTCCTGGACCGCGCTGTTCCTGGCCCGCGGCCTGTCCGTCACCGTGAGCGACCCGCAGCCCGGCGTCGACGAGGCCGTCCGCACGTACGTCGCGCAGACCGCGCCCGCGCTGAAGGCGCTCGGGCTGGACACCTCCTCCCTCACCGCGCGGCTGTCCTTCGAACCGGATCTGGCCACCGCGGTCCGCGACGCGGACCTGGTGCAGGAGAACGGCCCCGAGCGGCTGGAACTCAAGCACGAGATCTGGCACACCATCGAGGGTGCCGCCCCGGCCGGTGCCCTGTTCGCCACCTCCACCTCGGGCATTCCCGCCACCGAGATCGCCACCGTCCTCAGGGACCCGGCGCGGCTCGTGGTCGGGCACCCCTTCAACCCGCCGCACCTGGTGCCGCTGGTGGAGGTCGTCCCGGGCGCGCGGACCTCTCAGGAGACCGTCGAGCGTGCCCGCGCCTTCTACCGCGGCCTCGGCAAGCGGCCGCAGGTGGTGCGCAAGGAGGTGCCCGGCTTCGTCGCCAACCGGCTGCAGGCGGCGATCTTCCGCGAGTGCGTGCACCTGGTGACCGAGGGCGTCGTCACGATGGGGGAACTCGATGACATCGTCACCTCGTCCATCGGCCAGCGCTGGGCCGTCGCGGGCCCCTTCCGCTCCTTCCACCTCGGGGGCGGGGAGGGCGGGCTCCCGCACTTCATGAGCCACCTCGGCGTCGGCATGGAGCGGCGCTGGGCCGACATGGTCAAGGAGAAGGTGGCCTTCGACGAGGCCACCCGGCAGCTGCTCACCGAGCAGACCGAGGAGTTCGGCGGCACCGTCGACGAACTCGCCGCAGAGCGCGACCGCCGGCAGATCGCCGTGATGCGGGCGCTCGGCGAGACCTTCGACGCCTGACCCGCACCCACCGCCCGACCCGGCAACCGCCGACCCGCACGGAGACCACGGAGACCACGGATTCCATGAGCGCCGAAGAACTCACCGAACGCATCCAGAACACCCTCGCCCGTCCGGCCACCTCGGACGACGGTTTCGACGTCCACGAGGCTTTGCGCGAGGTCCTCGCCTCGGTGGGCCTGCACCCCGAGGACAGCGGCGGCCGGATCACCTTCATCGGCGCCGACCCGGTCGTCCCCAGCATCATGCGGCTGGGGGCCGTGCCGGCCCTCGGCATGACCGCCAAGTCGGTGGCCCTGGCCGCCCTGTGGCAGCGACGCACCGGCGAGGGCCAGGACATCACCATGGACCTGCGCAAGGCCCCGCACCGGCTGTGCCCGTTCTACGACAAGAAGTGGGAACTGCTCAACGGCTACCCGGGCGGCACGCCCTCGGACCCGGTCAACCCGCTGGGTTTCGACTTCTACCGGACCCGCGACGACCGCTGGGTCATGCCGCTGAACCCCTATCCGAAGATCAAGAACGCCGTCTACAAGCTGCTCCGCACCTGGCCCGAGAAGCAGGCGGTGGCGGACGCCGTCTCCAAGTGGAACGCCGCCGACCTGGAGCTGGCGGGCGAGGAGATCGGCGTGGTGATGCCGATGCTGCGCACCACCGAGGAGTTCCTGCGCGAGCCCGCCTCCGAGTACATCGCCGGGCAGCCGCTGATCAAGGTCGAGAAGATCGGCGACAGCGAGCCCGAACCCCTCTCCGCGTCGGCCGCCCAGCCGCTGTCCGGCGTACGCGCCCTCGGCATGGGCCACATCATCGCCGGTGCCGGAGTCGGCCGGGACCTGGCGCAGCACGGCGCGGACGTGCTGAACATCTGGCGGCCCAACGAGCTGGAGCACGAGTCCACCTACAACACCGCCAACGTCGGCGTCCGCTCCACCACCATCGACCCGTACGGCGTCGAGGGACAGGCCAGGATCCGCGAACTCCTGCGCGGAGCCGACATCTTCTACGCCAACCGGCGTCCCGGCTACCTGGAGAGGATCGGCCTCACCGCCGAGGAGGCGGCCGCCGTCCGGCCCGGCATCATCCACATCAGCATCCACCTCGCCGGCGAGACCGGCCCCTGGGCCCACCGCGTCGGCTTCGACCAGACCGCGGGCGCGCTCAGCGGCATCATGCTCATGGAGGGCGAGGACGGGGTCGGCGCCGGGCCGACCAGTACACCGGCCCTGCCGTACATCAGCGTCGTCAACGACTACGTCCTGTCCTGGCTGGCGACGACCGGTGCGCTCGCCGCGCTGATGCGCCGCGCCACCGAGGGCGGCAGCTACCGGGTCACCCTCAACCTCACCCGCATCGCCACCTGGATCCTCAGCCTCGGCGTCTTCGACCGCGACTACGCGCACGCGACCGCGCTCGACCCGGACCCGGTTTCCCCGCACGCCTACCTGGACCCTGACACCTTCACCGCCGACACTCCCTGCGGCCACTACCAGGGCGTCACCGACCAGATCGTCATGTCCCGCACCCCCGGCCACTTCCGCGACGTCCTCCTCCCCCGCGGCAGCAGCGCCCCTCTGTGGCTGCCTCAGCCCAACTGACCGGCACACGCCCGCGGTCCGCTGCACCCCGAACAGCCTCCAGCGCCCCTCGGAGACGACCTCGCCCCCGTCATCGGTCACCTTCAGGGCGGTCTGGGCATCGATGGCGTACGCCGGGCCTCCGGTCGTGGCGGCCCGGCGTTCCGCCTCGGCCATGCTGTTCTCCGGGCTGTCGAGATGCGGGAAAAGGGACGGAAAGCGCGAGGATGGCGTCTGCCGCCCCCCGGCATTCCACTCGTGTCCTGAGTCACCCTCCGCATCGTGGACGCCGCACCTCCCCGCCGGGCGATACCCCCTAGGCTGGTCCCAGCAGCTGGTTCGCCCTGTCAGCCGGAGAGGGCGTCGTAAGAGGGAACCCGGTGGGAATCCGGGACTGCCCCGCAGCGGTGAGTGGGAACGAACGCCGTCATACGCACTGGGTCCGACGTACCGGACCTGGGAAGCGACGGCCAGTAGGTGCCCGCCGGGAGACCGGAGGGCGTGCCCGCGAGTCCGAAGACCTGCCGACTGCCCGCGCGCGGACCGTTCCGTGCGCGGATACCCCGGTGACCTCGTGGGCGGGTCGGCGTGCATACCAGACGGGACGACCGCGCCCTTGGCGCGCGAGGTCGCCGCCGTCCGGTGCGTCACACCCTTCGCGCTCCCCCGGTCCCCGGGATCTCAGGGATTCATCTCGCGAAGGAGATCTCCGTGACATCGAAGTCCGCAGCCGCGGCAGCACGGGCCACCGTGTACGGCTACCCCCGCCAGGGCCCTCATCGTGAACTGAAGAAGGCGATCGAGGGCTACTGGAAGGGCCGCGTCAGCGCCGACGCCCTGCGCGCCACCGCCGCCGAACTGCGCGCCACCAACTGGACGCAGCTCGCCGACGCCGGCGTCCACGAGGTGCCCACCGCCGACTTCTCGCTGTACGACCACGTCCTGGACACCACCGTCATGGTCGGCGCCGTCCCGGAACGCCACCGGGAGGCCGTGGCCGCCGACGCGCTCGACGGCTACTTCGCCATGGCCCGCGGCACCCAGGACGTCGCACCGCTCGAAATGACCAAGTGGTTCGACACGAACTACCACTACCTGGTGCCCGAGCTGGGCCCGGACACCGTCTTCACCGCGAACACCGCCCAGCAGGTCACCGAGCTGACGGAGGCTCTTGCCCTCGGCCTGGCCGCCCGCCCGGTCCTGGTCGGTCCTGTCACCTACCTCCTCCTCGCCAAGCCCGCACCCGGCGCCCCCGCCGGCTTCGCACCGCTCACCCTGCTGGACCGGCTCCTGCCGGTGTACGCCGAAGTCCTCGCCGACCTGCGGGCGGCCGGCGCCGGGTGGGCGCAGCTGGACGAGCCCGCCCTGGTCCAGGACCGCACCCCGGCCGAACTGCACTCGGCCGAGCGCGCCTACCGCGACCTCGGCGCGCTGACCGACCGGCCGAAGCTGCTGGTCGCCTCCTACTTCGACCGCCTCGGCGACGCCCTCCCCGTCCTGGCCGAGGCACCGGTCGAAGGGCTCGCGCTGGACTTCACCCAGGCCGCCGCGGGCAACCTGGAGGCGCTGGCCGCCGTCGGCGGACTGCCCGGCAAGCGGCTGGTCGCAGGCGTCGTCGACGGCCGCAACATCTGGATCAACGACCTGCAGAAGTCGCTGTCCACGCTCGGCACCCTGCTGGGCCTCGCCGACCGGGTCGACGTGGCCGCGTCCTGCTCCCTGCTCCACGTGCCGCTCGACGCGGCCGCCGAACGGGACATCGACCCGCGGATCCTGCGCTGGCTCGCCTTCGCGAAGCAGAAGACCGGCGAGATCGTGACCCTCGCCAAGGGACTCGCCGAGGGCACGGACGCCGTCACCGGCGAACTGTCCGCCAACCGTGCCGACCTCGCCTCCCGCGCCGGATCGCCCCTCACCAACGACCCGGCCGTCCGCGCCCGCGCCGCCGCGGCCACGGAGGCGGACGCCCGCCGTTCCCAGCCGTACGCCGAACGGGCCGCCGCCCAGCGCGCCCACCTGGGACTGCCGCTGCTGCCGACGACCACCATCGGCTCCTTCCCGCAGACCGCCGAACTCCGGGTCGCGCGCGCCGGCCTGCGCACCGGACGCATCGACACCGCGGGCTACGAGGAGCGCGTCAAGGCCGAGATCCAGGAGGTCATCTCCTTCCAGGAGAAGACCGGCATCGACGTCCTGGTGCACGGCGAGGCCGAACGCAACGACATGGTCCAGTACTTCGCCGAGCAGCTCACCGGATACCTGGCCACCCAGCACGGCTGGGTCCAGTCGTACGGCACCCGCTACGTGCGGCCGCCAATTCTGGCCGGCGACATCTCACGCCCCGAGCCCATGACCGTGCGCTGGACGACCTACGCGCAGTCCCTCACCGACCGCCCGGTCAAGGGCATGCTCACCGGCCCGGTCACCATGCTCGCCTGGTCCTTCGTCCGCGACGACCAGCCGCTCGGGGACACCGCCCGCCAGGTCGCCCTCGCCCTGCGCGACGAGGTGAACGACCTGGAGACGGCGGGCACCTCGGTCATCCAGGTGGATGAACCCGCGCTGCGCGAAACCCTTCCGCTGCGCGCCGCCGACCGCCCCGCCTACCTCGCCTGGGCCACGGAGGCGTTCCGGCTCACCACCTCCGGGGTTCGTCCGGCCACCCAGATCCACACCCACATGTGCTACGCCGAGTTCGGTGACATCGTCCAGGCCATCGACGACCTCGACGCGGACGTCATCAGCCTGGAGGCGGCCCGCTCGCACATGCAGGTGGCCCGGGAACTCGCCGCGCACGGCTACCCGCGCGAGGCCGGCCCCGGTGTCTACGACATCCACTCCCCGCGCGTCCCGAGCCCCGAGGAGGCGGCCGGCCTGCTCCGCACCGGCCTGAAGGCGATCCCCGCCGACCGGCTCTGGGTCAACCCCGACTGCGGCCTCAAGACGCGCGGCTGGCCCGAGACCCGCGCCTCCCTGGAGAACCTGGTCGCCGCGGCCCGCACGGTCCGCGACGAACTGCCCGCCACCTGACGGGACCGGCCGGTGCCGGAGCCGCGACCGACCGGGCTCCGGCACCGTGCCGGCGGTGCCTCGCCGTCCGGGGCGGCCGTGGGAGTCGGCGTACGATCGCGGTGCGCCGGGGCGCGCAGCCGGACGGGAGCCGTCGTGGGGTCGCGGTGTGCGCATCGTCTCCCTGCTGCCCGCCGCGACCTACATCGTCGCCGACCTCCGAGACGGCACGGCTGCTCGACGCGGACACCCGGGTGCTGAGCCTGGAGCCGCGGACCCTGGACGACGTCCTGACTGCCTGGTCACGGTGGGTGAGCTGCTCGGCGTGCGGGAGCGGGCCGAGCGGCGCCGGGCCGAGCTGCGGGCCCGTCTCGACCGCGTCCGCGCGGCGGTCGCCGGGCGGGACCGGCCCCGGGTGGGGGCGATCGAGTGGCTCGACCCGTTGTGGCCGGCCGGGCACTGGGTGCCCGAGCAGATCACGGCGGCCGGCGGCATCCCGCTCCTGGCGGCGCCCGGCGAGCACACGAAACCGGCGACCTGGGAAGCGGTCCGGGCCGCGCGGCCGGACGCGGTGCTGGTCCTGCCGTGCGGGTTCGCCCCCGAACGGACCCTGCGGGAGGCCGCGTCGCCGACCGGCCTGCCGGGGGTGGGCGGAGCTGCCGGCCGTGCGGGCCGGGCGGGTGCGGGTCCTCGACGGGCCGTCGTACTTCAGCCGGCCGGGGCCCCGCGTGGTGCGGGGCGCGGAGGTGCTGGCGCGGGTCCTGCACGGGGTGGAGGCCGGTGAGCCGGTCACCCCGTCCGAGGTCCGGGCCCTGTGACCGGAACGCCGGAGAGATAGACTCGCAGATGTAACAAGTGAACGGGCAACGGTCATGTTGTCATGGCGACGCCATCGAGGGGGTTCCCCGCATGCCCTGGTCCGCGACCACCCGTTACGGCCTGGAGCCGGCCCCGGGCGGGCTGGCCTTCCTGCACGACCTGCTCAACACCCGGTCCGCGGGCAAGCCGCGCAAGCCCGATCTCCTGGAGACCGTCGAGGACGCACGTTCCTGGCTCGACCAGGCGCTGGCGGGCTGGAGTGCCGCGACCGGGCGGCCGGCGCCCGCCGTCGACCTGACGGCCGAGGACGCGCGGAGCCTGCGCGACTTCCGGCACGACCTCCTGGAGAGCCTGCCCGCCCGGCACGGCGACCCGGCGGCGGAGCCCGGCACGGCGGCCTCCCTGGTGACCCTGCCCACCGCGCTGCGGCTCGACGAACACGGGGTCATCCGCGTCGAGCCACGCGGCACCGGCTGGCGGCGGGCGGCCTCGCTCGCGCTGATCGAGGCGTACGACGCGCAGCGCGCCGACACCCTGCGCCGCCTCAAGGCGTGCAGGAACACCCGCTGCCAGGTCGCCTTCTACGACCGCTCCCGCAACAACAGCGGCGTCTGGCACGACGTCCACGTCTGCGGCAACGCGGCCAACCTGCGCACCTACCGGGCCCGCAAGCGGGCCGGAGGCGACCAGGCCTGAAGGAGCCGCCCGGCACTCCGGACACATGCGGAGGCGGTTCAGGAATATCGACATAAGCAATCGCCTTACGCCTATGTCGATCGCCCCCTCAGTCATGGAGACCCGGAGTGCATGCCCCGTCCCACCCCCCTCACCCCCCTCACCGCCGGCACCGTCCGCCCGTCCGTGTCTGGCTGCAACCGTTCGTGATCGGTCTGATCATCGTCTCGGCATTCGTCAGCTGCTACGTCGGCCTGATGCGCGATCCCCAGCCGCACCGGATCCCGGTGGCGGTCACGGGCACCCGGCTGGCGGGCCAGGTCCAGCAGGCCCTCGGGGACTCCGTCGACGTCCACCGCGCCGCGTCCGCGAGCGCCGCCCACGACGCGCTCCTCCACCGCGACGTCGTGGCCGTGCTCCGCAGCGGTCCGCACGCCAAGGATCTGGCGCTCGACACCGCCGGCGCGAACGGTCTGTCCACGACCGCCGCGATCACCCGTCTCGCCACCGGATACGCACACGGTGCGGGCCGGCATCTGACGGTCTCCGACACCGTGCCGCTCGACCGGTACGACGCACGGGGCCTGGCCGGGTTCTACCTGTCGTTCGGAGTGACCCTCTCCGGTTTCGCGCTCGCGCAGAGCGTGGTGGGGATCGCCAACCTCCTGCACCTGCGGCACCGCTTCACCCTGATGGCCGCGTTCTCCGCGGCGTCCGGCCTCGTCGCCGCCGCCATAGCAGGGCCCGTGCTCGGCGCCGTCCCCGCGCCCTACCTTCCGCTCGCGTTCGTCCTGGCGCTGCTGGCCGCCGCCGCGGCCTTCACGACGAAGATGCTGGCCGCGTGCTTCGGTCCGCTCGGCATCCCCGTGGCCACCCTGCTCCTGCTGACCGTCGGGAACTCCACGAGCGGTGCCACCATCGGCACCGACCTGCTGCCCCGTGGTGCGCGGACCCTGTCGGAGGTGATGCCTCCGGGCGCCGCCGTCCGCGCCATCGCCGACATCTCCTACTTCCAGGGCTCCCACGTCCTCGCCCCGCTGGCGACGCTCGTCCTGTGGGGCGCGGGCTCCGCGATCCTGCTGGCCGTGCGCACCTCCGGGCAGGGCTCTCCGGCACCGGCCGCGCCTCAGCCCGCCCCGCTCCCGCACCCGTCCGCCCCGGTCCCGCACGCCGTGTCCTACGAGGACAGGTCCGCCCCGCTCCCGCACCCGTCCGCCGAAGACCGGGCCGCCCCGGTCCCGTACGAGGACCGGCTCCTACCGGATCGCGTCGCAGCCGGTGCGGCCATGACCGCCCCGTTCGGCGGCGACACGGGACGCTTCACACGGGATCCGGGCCCCGCACCGCACCGCGCGTGACCGGCCCGGCCCGAACCTGCCCGGCCCGAGGGGCGGTTTCACCGTCGTCGACCTGCCTGAAAGCGCCCTGAAGCCGCGCTGAGCGGGGGGCCCGCCGGGCTCCATGGACGGCCTGGGACCGGTGCGGCGGACGGTGTACCTGTCGGCGACGGCGCTCGTCGGAATCGGCCGCCATCCGGTGCTGCGTCTCGGCGTGGTCGCCCGGCGCCGTCGTGCCGACCGGCGGACATGGACCGCGGCACGGGAGGGTCAGGCGGTCGCGGCGCAGGTCCAGAAGTCGCGCATCCAGGAGGGGAAGGCGGGTCCCGGCAGGCCGCGGGCGGTCAGGAGGACGGTCACCGTGCCGGTGGCCGGGACGATGTGGGCGGCGGTGCCGGTGCCGCCCACCCACCCGTAGCGGCCCGGGACGTTCCAGGGTTGCGTGGTGTCGACGTCGACCGCGCCGCCGTACCCCCAGCCCTGGCCCTGAAGGAAGACGGAGCCCTCCTCGCGCTGGGCCGCGGTGAGGTGATTGGTCGTCATCAGGCGGACGGACTCCGGGGAGAGCACGGTGCCGCCGCCGGCCAGCAGCATGCGGCCGAAGGCGAGGCAGTCCGCGGCGGTGGAGACCAGACCGCCCGCGCCCGAGGGAAAGACGGGTTCGGTGGACCAGGCGCCGTCCGGGGCGTCGGCGACGGTAAGGGTGCCGTCGGCGTCCGCCCGGTGGTACGGGGTGAGACGGTGCCGGTCCGCTGCCGGTACGGCGAACCCGGTGTCGGCCATCCCGAGCGGCTCGAAGATCCGCTCGGCCAGGAACTCCGGCAGCGAGCGCCCCGCCGCCCGGGCGACGAGGACGCCTTGCAGGTCGGAACTGGCGTTGTAGAGGAACGCGGCACCGGGCTGGCGCAGCAGCGGGACGCCGGCGAGCCCGGCGACCCACTCGTCCGGCGTCGCCGTGGGCCGCGGACCGCCGTTGTACACGGCGACGTCCGCGAACAGCGGCTGCACGGCAGGCGCGGCGAAGTCCGCCCCGAAGCCCCAGCCCGAACGCGACGACAGGACGTCCTCGACGGTGACGGGACGGGCGGCCGGCACCAGGTCGTCCGGTCCGCTCGCGGGAGTACGGACGACGACCGGGGACGCCAGCTCGGGCAGCCAGCGCGCGATCGGCGCGTCCAGGGTGAGGACGCCGTCGTCGACCAGCGCCAGCACGGCGGCGGCGGTCACCGGCTTGGTGACCGAGGAGAGCCGGAACAGGGCGTCGGCCCGCAGCGGGGCCGGGTCCGCGGGGCCGGCCGATCCCACGGCCACGGTCTCCACGTCCCCGGCGCGGTCGACCACGGCCACCGCCCCGGGAAAGGCCCCCTCGGCGACGTACTTCTCCAACAGCGCGGTCAGCTGGCTCATCGGACTCGGCCTCTCGTGGTCGGCGCGGGATACGCCTCTAGGACCGTACGTCCGCGCGAAACTCATCGGCGGCGGGGCCGGGGCCGGGTGTGTCGTCGCCGAGGTCGGGGGTCTCGGTCGTCAACAGGTGCTCGGCGCCGCCTTCGAGGGTCCGGGCGGTCTCGGTGGAGCGGGGCAGCATGATCTCCTCGTAGGCGCGGACGGCGTCCTCGACGGTCGCCGCGTTCGCCAGGGACAGGGCGAGGTCGCTCGCGTCGAGCATGGCGAGGTTGACGCCGACGCCGAGCGGCGGCATGAGGTGGGCGGCGTCGCCGAGCAGGGTCACGGTCGGGTCGTGCGGCCAGGTGTGCGGCACGGGCAGGGCGAGGATCGGACGGTCCACGTAGGGGCCGTCGTTGTCGGTGATCAGCCGGCGCAGGCGGGGCGACCAGTAGGCGTAGCGCTCCAGGAGCAGGGCGCGGACGGCGTCGGTGTCCCCGGGCGCCAGGCCGCTCGCGGTGATCCAGTCGGCCGGTACGCGCTGGATCAGGTAGACGCGGATGTGGTCGCCGCCGTTGCGCTGGGCGAAGACGGCGCGCTCGCCGTCGGCGGCGTGCGCGCCGCCCTGGCCGACCAGGTCGGCGATGTCGGGGTGCCGGGCCTCGACGTCGGAGAACCACGCCTCCAGGAAGCTGACCCCGCTGTACCGCGGGACGGCCGCCGAGACGGCCGGGCGTACCCGGGAGTAGGCGCCGTCGGCGCCGATGACCAGGTCGGCCTCGACGGTGGTGCCGTCGGTGAAGTGCAGCAGGCGCGGCCCGCGGGCGGGTCCGCCGACGTGGTCGAGGCGTCGGCCCCAACGCACCGTGTCGGGTCGCAGGGAGTCGAGCAGCAGGTCGCGCAGGCGGCCCCGGTCGATCTCCGGTTTGAACATGTCGTCGGGTCCGGGGACGCGGTGGGAGGTGATCGCGCCGGTCGGGTCCAGTTGGCGCATCTCCTGTCCCTCGGGACGGGCCAGGGCGAAGAACTCGGCGAGCAGGCCCGCCTCGCGCAGGGCGATCTGGCCGTTGTCGGCGTGCAGGTCCAGGGTGCCGCCCTGGTCGCGGGCGTCGGGGCCGGTGTCGCGGTCGTGGACGGTGACCTCGATGCCGTGCTGCTGGAGGATGCGGGCGCAGGTCAGTCCGCCGGGGCCGGCTCCGACGACGCTGATCCGGGCGTGAGCGGGGTGCGGTGAGGTCATGGGTGTCTCCATGGCGGTGGGTGAGGCGGGGGCGCGGTGGCCGGAAGGCGTCGCGGGGGTCGGGCCGCGGTGTCACGTCCGTACGTCCGGAGGGGCCGCGGACGACATCTGCTCGTCAGCTTCTAAAAGTAGAGTAGAGAGAAAAGTAGAATGTGACAACTCTTGTTCGGGTGGCACGTTCGGATAGGCTCACGGCATGACCGAGCCCGTTGTCAGCCGCCGGGAACGCAAGAAGGCCGCCACCCGGCAGGCGATCGCCGACGCCGCACTCCGACTCTTCCTGGAGCGCGGCTACGACCACGTGAGCATCAAGGAGATCGCCGAGACCGCGGACGTGTCGACGGCCACGGTGTTCAAGCACTTCACCGGCAAGGAGGCACTCGTCTTCGACCAGGAGGAGAGCACGGACGCGCGTCTGGCCGCGGCCGTGCGGGAGCGGCCCGCGGGCCTGAGCGTCCTCGACGCCCTGCGCGAGCACGTGCTAGCCACCTGGCTGCCGATCGCCGCGCATCCCCAACGGACGGAGTTCACCCGCCTGGTCAACACCACGCCGGCGCTGCGCGCCTACGCCGAACGCATGTGGACACGGCACACCGACACGCTCGCCGCGGCCATCGCCGACGAGTACGGCGTGTCCCACGACCACCTCGCCTGCGCCACCCTGGCCCGTTTCGTCCTGGAGGTGCCCGCCCTGGCCCAGCGGCAGCGGGACCACAGGGCGGCCGTCGAGGAGGTCTTCGACATCCTCGCCCGTGGCTGGCGGGCACCCGGCGCGTCCGACGGCGCGTGAGAGGAAGGGCCCTCGGCCCTTTCAGGGCCGGACTCCGGCGCCTGCCCACGTTTTTGGCCGCGCGCGTCCGGTTCCATCACCGACTCCCCCACGGCGGCCGCGAGTTCCGGAGCACGCGGTGAAGCGACTCCCCTCCCGCACCTGGTCGGCACAGGGAAAAGCGCACGGCGGGCGCGGTGTCGTGCCGGTCGCGTACGGGACGGACGCCCGCCATGACCGGGCGGCGCAGGAGGCCGGCACCGCCCGGTGAGGTGACCGGGCCGGGGCGGGCGTCGGCCCGCGCCGGTCGAAGTCCGTTGCGGGTAGCGGGGGTTCGGGCGGACGGGGGGAGTCGGCGCGGGGGGGGGTGGCGCGCTATCGTGGGGGTTCGGCCGGTGGGTGCGAAGGGTGGGACGGGCGGTCCACACCTCACCCCGGCCGGGTCACGCGCTCCCGGGCTGCCGGGTCGTCGAACGGTCGTGGCCGTGTGCCATGCCGTGCCCCCGACAGGCCCGCGCCCCGCGCCGGGCGGTCCTCCCAGGTCCCGGCATGCCGTGCGTCCACGGGCATCCCGCCGCACGTCATGCCCGACGACCACAGGAAGGCCTTCCCGTGCACGTGTCCGCCCCCGAGGAGACCGCCGCCCCCACGACCCGACCGGCCGCTGTCCCCCGTGCCCTGTCCTGGATCCCCGCCCTGCTGCGCGACACCGCGTTCCGCCGCTACTGGACCGCGCAGACCGTCTCGTACCTCGGCGACCAGGTGTCCGCCCTCGCCATCCCCCTCATCGCCGTCACCGTGGTGCACGCGGGCGCGGCCCAGATGGGCTACCTCGGCGCCGCGGTCTGGCTGCCGCACCTGCTGTTCGGGCCGTACGCCGGACTGTGGGCGGACCGCCGCAGGCACCGCCGCCGTGTCATGATCACCGCCGACCTGGGGCGCTTCGCGCTGCTGCTCGCCCTTCCTCTCGTGTACGCCTTCGGCACGCTGACGTTCACCGTCCTGTTCACGGTGGCGTTCGGCGTCGGGCTGCTGTCCGTCCTCTTCGAGGTGTGCAACCCCCCGGTGTTCAAGGCGCTGGTGCCGCCCGAGCAGTACGTCGCCGGGAACTCGCTGGGCAGCGGCAGCCGGGCCATGGCGAAGGTCGTCGGCCCCAGCGCCGGCGGCTTCCTGGTGCAGCTGTTCTCCGCGCCCGTCGCCCTGCTGGTGGACGCGGTGTCCTACCTCGTCTCGGCCGTGCAGCTGGCGCGGATATCGCCCCAGGAGGCCACGCCCTCGAAGGAGCGTGCCCGGCTGCGGGCGGCCGGCCGGTTCATCGTCCGCTCCCGGACCATCCGGGCGGCGCTGGCCGCCACCGCCACCGTCAACTTCTTCTGCTTCGTGACCACCACCCTCTTCGTGCTGTACGCCACCACCACGCTCGGCCTCGGCGCGGGCCTGCTGGGCACGGTGCTGGGTGCCGGAGCCGTCGGCGCGGTGGTGGGCGCCGTCTCCGCGACCCCGCTCACACGACGTCTGGGGGTGGGGCGGACGTTCCTGCTCGGCTGCCTGGCGACCCCCGCCCCGCTGCTGCTGATCCCGGCGGCCCACGGGTCGGAGGGCACGGTGCTGCCGATGCTGGTCGGCGCCCAGTTCGGCTCGGCGATGGGCGTCATCTGGATCGACATCACCGCCGCGACCCTGCTGACCTCGCAGGTCCCGGACGCCATGCGGTCCAGCGTGTTCGGGGCCTACCAGGGGGTGAACCTCGGCATGCGGCCGCTCGCCGCGCTGCTCGCCGGTGCCGTCGCCGGGCCGCTGGGGCTGCGGACGACGCTGTGGATCGCCGCGGCCGGGGCCCTCACCGCCTGCCTGTGGATCCTGCCCTCGCCGCTGTCCCGCAGGACCCCGCCCGAGGCCGTCCAGGAGACCTGAGCGGCACAACCGGCAGCCGGAAGTGCCGCCCAGACTGCCTCTGACAGTGCCGTTCCGGCCGTCGTGGCGCGGTTAGCGTTCTTGTACCGATCGATGATCGCCGTCGCAGCACCGCTCACGCAGCTCGCACGCACCCTCCCTTTCCCCGGACGTCCGCCCGCGTCTGCCCGCAACCGCCGAAGCAGGGCGACCGGGACGGGGGCGTTCCGCGGCAGGCCCCCGGGCCGCCCGCGGAACGCCCCGTCCCCCGGTCCTCGCCCGTCCGTCACCGCCCCTCATGGAGACTTCCGTGACACCAGCAGATTCCGGACACTTCCTCGACAAGTTCCTCCGGCAAGCAGCAGCAACCCCCGACCGCCCCGCGGCAGAGCTCGGCGACCGGCACCTGACGTACGCCGAACTCGACGCCCGCGCCCGCACCCTGGCCGCCCGGCTGCGCTCCCTCGGCGTGGGCCCGGGGGCGACGGCCGGCGTGTTCCTTGAGCCGTCCCTCGACCTCGTGACCTCGGTCCTCGCCGTCGCCCACGCCGGCGCCGCCTGGCTGCCGCTGGACCCCTCCTACCCGGCCGACCGGCTGTCGTACATGATCAGCGACTCGGGCGCCGCGCTGGTGATCGCCGACGCGGACGCGCCCGAGTGGCTGCGCTCCCTCGGCGTGCCGCTCGCGGACCCCGCCGACGACACCGCGCCCGCCGGCCCGCTCCCGCTGCCCCGGCTGCGCCCGGATTCCGCGGCCTACGTCATCTACACCTCCGGCTCCACCGGCCGCCCCAAGGGCGTGACGCTCACCCAGCGCGGGCTCGCCAACCTGGCCGACGCCCAGCGCTCCACGTTCACCGTCGGTCCGGGCCACCGGGTGCTCCAGTTCGCCTCGCCCAGTTTCGACGCGTCCGTCTTCGAGCTGACCATGGCGCTGTGCTCGGGCGCCACCCTGGTCCTGCCGCCGCGCCGCGACGTCCTGTACGGGCCCGGCCTCGGCGACTTCCTCGCCGACGCCCGGATCACCCACATCACCCTGCCGCCGAGCGTGCTCGCGATGGTGCCGGAGCGGGAACTGCCGCACCTGGAGACGATCGTGTGCGCCGGTGAGGCGCTCCCCCAGCAGCTGGTCGACCGGTGGGCGCCGGGCCGTGCCATGTTCAACGCGTACGGCCCGACCGAGACCACCGTGTGGGCCTCGGTGTCCCGGACCGTGCCGGGCGGCGGCAAGCCGGTCATCGGCCGGGCCATCGACGGCGTGCGCCTCTACGTCCTGGACGAGTCGCTGCGCCCGGTGGCGCCCGGCGAGCCCGGTGAACTGGTCGTCGGCGGCGAGGGGGTGGCCCGCGGCTACATCGGCCGGTCGGATCTGACCACCGACCGTTTCGTGCCGGACCCGGAGGCCCCCGGCGAGCGGGCCTACCGCACCGGCGACCTGGTACGGATGACGCCCGACGGCGAACTGGACTTCATCGGCCGCATCGACCAGCAGGTCAAGCTGAACGGCTTCCGCATCGAGCCCGACGAGATCGCCGCCGTGCTGCGCGAACACCCCGCCGTCCAGGATGTCGCGGTGGTCGTCGGCCGGGTCGGCGACGAGGACCGGCTCGTGGCCTACGCCGTGGCGCCGTCGGCGGAGCCGCTGGAGCTTCGCGAGTTCGCCGCCGGCCGGCTGCCCTACTTCATGGTGCCGTCGGTCGCGCTGATCGACCGGCTGCCGCTGCTGCCCAACGGCAAGCTGGACCGGGCCGCCCTGCCGGCCCTGGACCGCGCGTCGCTGGGGCTGGGCGGCGGCGGGGCCGAGGCCCGCACCGAGACCGAGCGCCGACTGGCCGAGATCGCCGCCGAGTTCCTCGGCATCGACGGGGTCGGAGTCGACGACGACTTCTTCCTGCTGGGCGGCCACTCGCTGCTCGCGGGGCGCCTCGCGGCGCGGGTCCGTTCGGAGTTCGGCACCGAGCTGCCGATATCGAGCATCTACCAGGAGCGCACGGTGGCCCGGATGGCCGCCTCGCTGGACCGGCTGGGCCGCAGCGCGCCGCCGCTGCCGCCGGTGGTCCGGGTGCCCCGGGACCGTCCGCTGCCCCTGTCCTTCCCCCAGGAGCGGATCTGGTTCCTGGAGCAGCTCTCCCCCGGCAACCTCGCCTACAACGCCCAGGCCACCATCAGGCTGCGCGGCCCGCTCGACGCCGAGGCGCTGGGCGCCACGATCACCGAGGTGGTCCGCCGCCACGAGATCTTCCGTACGGCCTTCTCCACGGTCGACGGCGCGCCGATGCAGGAGGTCCGTCCGCCGATGGCGGTCCGGCTGCCCGTGGTCGACCTCCAGGACGTGCCGGAGGAGGACCGGGAGCGCCGTACCGAGGAGGTCGTACGGGACACCATCCGCCGTCCCTTCGAGCTCACCGACCCGCCGCTGGCCCGCTGGCTGCTGATCCGGCACGCGCCCGACGACCACACCCTCGTCCAGGTGGAGCACCACTTCGTGCACGACGGCTGGTCGTTCGGCGTGCTCCTCGACGAGATCCGGGCGATCTATCCCGAGCTGGCGGCCGGCCGTCCGTCACCGCTGCCCGAACCGCCCATCCAGTACGCCGACTTCGCCGCCTGGCAGCGCGCCTGGATGCGCGACGACGTGCTGGACCGTCATCTGGAGTACTGGAAGGGGCACTTGGAGGACGCCCCGCTCGTCCTGGATCTGCCGACGGACCGGCCGCGTCCCCGTGTCCCGTCCTTCCACGGCGCGGCTCTGCGGATCGAGCTGCCGGCCGAACTCAGCCGTGCGCTGCGGGAGTCCAGCGAGCGCTCCGGGGTGACCCTGTTCGCCTCGATGCTGTCGGGCTTCGCGGCCCTGCTGAGCCGCTACTCGGGCCAGAGCGACCTGGTGGTCGGCACGGGTGCCGCGAACCGCAGGCTCGCGGAGACCGAGCGCATGCTGGGCATGGTGGTGAACACCCTGCCGCTGCGGCTGGACACCTCGGGCTCCCCGGGCTTCGAGGACCTGCGGCGCCGGGTCAACGGCGTTCTGGTGGAGACCTCGGACTGGCAGGACGTGCCGCTGGACCGGCTGGTGGAGGCCGTGGCCCCGCCGCGGGTGCCGTCCATCAACCCGCTGTTCCAGGTGATGTTCAGCTTCCACAACGCCATCGTCCCGGACCTGGAGTTCGGGGGCGTGCGGGGCACCGTCCTGGAGCGGCACAACGGCTCGTCCAAGATGGACATGAACATCGTGGTGGTGCCGCGGGCCCAGCAGCGGGCCGGCCGTGATGACCACCCGGACCGCGACCGGATCACCCTGATCTGGGAGTACGCCTCGTCGCTGTTCGACGAGGACACCATCCGGCGGATGGTGGACCACTACATCACCCTGCTGCGGTCGGCGGTCGCCGACCCGGAGCGGCCGATGGACCGCATCGGGCTGGAGTCCGGCGCCGCGGAGCGCGACCTGCCGGCGCTCGGCGGCGGGCTGGGCGAACGTGTCGAGTACCCCGGCGGTCTGCTGACGGATCTGGTGGACGCGGTGGCGGCGGCGACCCCGCACGCGCCGGCGGTCACCGACTCCGAGAGCACCCTCTCCTACGCCGAACTCACCGGCCGCGCCAACCACCTGGCCACCCGCCTCCGTGAGGCCGGAGTCGTCGCCGACACCCCCGTCGGCCTCTGGATGGACCGCTCCGCCGAGATGGCCGTCACCCTCCTGGCCATCGTGAAGGCGGGCGGCGCGTTCCTGCCGCTCGACCCCGACCTGCCGGTGGGCCGGGTGGTGACCCTGCTCAAGGACGCGGGCGCCCCGCTGATCTGTGTGGACGGGCAGCGCGCCGAGTCGCTGGCGGCCGGTGCGGCCGGGTCGCTCACGGTCCTGGACTGCGGGCCGGGCACGCTCACCGGCTCCTCGCCGACGGCCGTGGACAACGGTGTCACGGGGGACAACCTGATCTCGGTGTACTACACCTCCGGGTCGACCGGCACACCCAAGGGCGTCGCCTCCACCCACGCCGGCTGGACCAACCGCATGCAATGGATG
>NZ_JBIWNY010000019.1:0-194442 GCF_044767465.1 Streptomyces sp. NPDC101237
CGCCCGGTTACATTCCGAACCCGGAAGCTAAGCCTTACAGCGCCGATGGTACTGCAGGGGGGACCCTGTGGGAGAGTAGGACACCGCCGAACAATTTTTGAGGACCCCTGGTCACCAGCGTTCAGCTGGGACCAGGGGTCCTTTTGTTTTTACAATGCTTGCGGTACCGAAGACAGGAGTCACCATGTCCACCAACTCTCCCGACGAGCGACCGGAGCGCGACCAGCGGCGACGGGACAGTGGTGACCGCGGTGACCGTGGCGGGTACCGCGGAGACCGTCCCGACCGTGGCAACGACCGCGGAGACCGTGGCAGTTACGGCCGCCGCGACGACAACCGCGGTGGCGCTGGCGGCGGCTACGGCCGCCGTGACGACAACCGCGGTGGTGGATACGGCCGTCGTGACGACCGCCGTGGTGACGATCGCCGTGACGACCGCGGAGACCGTGGCGGCTATGGCCGTCGCGACGACAACCGTGGTGGCGACAACCGTGGTGGTGACAACCGTGGTGGTGACAACCGCGGTGGCGACAACCGCGGTGGCGACAACCGCGGTGGCGGGTACGGCCGGCGGGACGACAACCGCGGCTCGCGCCCCGCGTTCCAGCGGGACGACCGCGGCGACCGCGGTGGTTTCCGCCGCGACGACAACCGCGGCGGTGGCGGCGGTTACCGAGGCCGCGACGACCGCCGTGACGACCGGCGTGACGACCGTCGCGACGACAACCGTGGCGACCGTCCGGCGTTCCGTCGTGACGACCGCGACGACCGAGGCGGCCGCAGCGACTTCCGGCGTGACGACAACCGCGGCGGTGGCGGCGGCTACCGAGGCCGCGACGACAACCGTGGCGGCGGCTACAGCGGTGGCTACGGCGGCCGCCGTGACGACAACCGTGGCGGTGGCGGTTACCCCCGCCGTGACGACCGGCGGGACGACCGCCGTGATGACAACCGCGGTGGCGACAACCGTGGTGGCGGGTACGGCCGGCGTGACGACAGCCGCGGCTCGCGCCCCGCGTTCCAGCGGGACGACCGCGGCGACCGCGGTGGTTTCCGCCGCGACGACAACCGCGGCGGTGGCGGCGGTTACCGAGGCCGCGACGACCGCCGTGACGACCGGCGTGACGACCGTCGCGACGACAACCGTGGCGACCGTCCGGCGTTCCGTCGTGACGACCGCGACGACCGAGGCGGCCGCAGCGACTTCCGGCGTGACGACAACCGTGCCGGTGGCGGCGGCTACCGAGGCCGCGACGACCGGCGCGACGATCGCAGGGACGACCGTCGCGACGACAACCGTGGCGGCTTCCGGGCCCCCCGTACCGACGACCGCCGTGACGACCGTGGCGGCTTCCGGCGTGACGACAACCGCGCTGGTGGCGGCGGCTACCGAGGCCGCGACGACCGGCGTGACGACCGCCGTGACGACCGGCGTGGCGACGACCGCCGCGGCGGTGGTTACGGACGGCGTGACGACCGGGAGCGCGACCGGGACCGTGAGCCGATCAAGCGGCTGCCCATCCCGGAGGACGTCACCGGCGACGAGATCGACAAGGACGTACGGCAGGAGCTGCAGAGCCTGCCCAAGACGCTCGCCGAGGACGTCGCCAGGAACCTGGTGATGGTCGCACGGCTCATCGACGAGGACCCCGAGGGCGCGTACGGCTACTCCAGGGTGGCGCTGCGCCTCGCGTCCCGTGTCGCCGCCGTCCGTGAGGCCGCCGGCTTCGCCGCGTACGCGAACCAGAAGTACAGCGAGGCGCTGGCCGAGTTCCGGGCCGCGCGTCGGATGACCGGCAACGTCGAGCTGTGGCCCGTCATGGCCGACTGCGAGCGTGGGCTCGGGCGTCCGGAGAAGGCGCTGGACATGGCCGGTGCCCCCGAGGTCCACAAGCTCGACAAGGCCGGCCAGGTGGAGATGCGGCTCGTCGCCGCCGGTGCCCGGCGTGACATGGGGCAGCTGGACGCGGCGATCGTGACCCTGCAGAGCCCCGAGCTGGCGTCGAGCTCCGTACAGCCCTGGACGGCGCGCCTGCGGTACGCCTACGCCGACGCCCTGCTCGCGGCCGGCCGGGTCGACGAGGCGCGCGAGTGGTTCGCCAAGGCCGTCGAGGCCGACCGGGACGGCAGCACGGACGCCTCCGACCGGCTGGCGGAGCTGGACGGCGTCGAGTTCGTCGACGCCCTGAACGACGAGGACCAGGACCAGGACGAGGAGTCGGACGTAGACCTCGCCGACGACGCGCCCGAGTCCGAGGACTCTCCCGCCGAGTCCGAGTCCGAGTCCGAGTCCGGGACCGCGACCGACGTCGCGGCCGGGGCCGAGGACGAGGCCGGGTCCGAGGCCCGGTCTGAGGCCGAGGCCGAGGCCGACAAGGACTGATCACGGCGTACGACGAAGGGCAGGCCCCGACCGGGGCCTGCCCTTCGTCGTACGCGCCGCCGGCCGGAGACGACCCGCACTCAGAAGTCGAGTGCCCGCAGGACCAGCCCGGAGGCCGGCTTGGGGCCGAAGGAGGTCGACTTGCGGGGCATCGTCACGCCCTGGCGGGCCAGGTCACGGACGACCTCCTCGCGCACCGGGTGCAGGAGGACGGCGGTGCTGCCCGCCCGTTCGGCCTTGGCGACCGTCGCCGCCGTGTCGTGGATGTAGGCGATGTGCGCGTTCGAGTCCTCGGGGATGCGCCAGACGTGTTCGAGCAGGGTGGCGTGCAGGACGGTGGCGTCGAGGCCTCGCCAGGCGGCCGGGCGGTCGGCGGGGACCGTGCGGGCCAGGAGATCCGGGTCCGGGCGGTCGATGAGATGGAAGGCGCCGTCGCCCGCCAGCAGGAACGCGTTGCCGGTGCGGGCCGCGTCGGCGAGCGCCTCCTGGGCCCGCGCGAGCGGAACGTCGAGCCGCCGTACCCGGAAATGGTCCTGTACGGCCGTCAGGGCGTCCGCCACCGGCAGGCCGTGCAGCAGACGGTGGATGGCCCGTACACGCAGCGGATAGCGGGCGGTGTCCACCAGGAGCACCAGGCCGTAGTCCCAGGGGCTCGGGGAGGAGTGCTCCGCGCGTAGACGCAAGTACGTGGCCCAGCGGTGATGGCCGTCGGCGATCAGGGCCTGGTGCTGGGACAGGTCGGACTGGACGCGTGCCACCTCGTCGGGGTCGGTGATCGACCACAGGCGGTGGTGGAAGCCGTCCTCCGTGGTGGTGGCGAGGAGCGGGGGGCGCTCGGCCGCCGCTTCGACGACCTCGGCGGCCGCGCCGTCGCCCCGGTAGGTCAGGAGCAGGGGTTCGAGGTTGGCGGAGGTCGCGCGCATCAGGGCCGCCCGGTCGGCGACCACCGGGGGCATGACCTCCTCGTGCGGCAGCACGACGCCCTCCGAGGGTTCGGAGATCCGCAGGGCGCCGATGACGCCGCGCTGGACCATGCCGTCGCCGTCGTGCTGCTCGTAGACGTACAGGCCGGGTTCCGGGTCCACGGCGAGGATTCCCTCGGCCTGCCAGCGCTTCAGCGTGTCGGCCGCCTGTTCGGTCCCGGCGCTCGGGGTACCTGCCTGGGGCAGGATCAGGCGGACGATGTTGTGCGGGTCGGCGGACTGGAGGTGGGTTACGCCGTCGGGGCGTACGACGACGTCGTACGGCGGGGAAGTGACGGCGGCGAGGCTGCCGACCCGGCCGGGGTCGTAGCGAAGGCCTCGGAACGGGTTGAGTTCCAGGCCTCGGCGCTCCGTTGCTTCCGAGTGACCTGCAGTGTTCATCCCGGCATCGTACGTGTGTCAGTGGCGTGCGGGATGATCGACAGGGAAAGGCGGGACAACAAAGAGTGACGAACAGTGACGAGGAGCGATGGGGATGAGCCAGGGCGTCAGGACGGCTCCGGAAGCCGCCGAACAGGCTCTGAGCACGGCGTATGACACGGCGCTGCTCGATCTGGACGGGGTGGTGTACGCGGGCGGCAGCGCGATCGCGCACGCGGTGGAGTCGCTGGAGAAGGCGCGGCAGGGAGGGATGCATCTGGCGTACGTCACCAACAACGCGCTGCGCACCCCGGACGCGGTGGCCGGGCACCTCACCGAGCTGGGCATCCCGACCGGTGCCGCCGACGTCATCACCTCGGCGCAGGCGGTCGCGCGGCTGATCAGCGAGCAGGTGCCGGCCGGAGCCCGGGTGCTGGTGATCGGCGGGGAGGGGCTGCGGGTCGCCCTGCGGGAGCGGGGGCTCGAACCGGTGGAGTCCGCCGACGACGACCCGGCGGCCGTGGCGCAGGGCTACGGCGGCCCGGACCTGGCGTGGGGGCGGTTCGCGGAGGCGTCGTACGCGGTCGCGCGCGGGGTGCCGTGGTTCGCGTCCAACACCGATCTGACGATTCCCAGCGGACGCGGGATCGCGCCGGGCAACGGCGCGGCGGTGGAGGTCGTCAGGATCGCGACGGGCGCCGAGCCGCAGGTGGCGGGCAAGCCGCTGCCGCCGATGCATCGCGAGACGGTCCTGCGAACGGGCGCGGAGCGGCCGTTGGTGGTCGGGGACCGGCTGGACACCGACATCGAGGGGGCGTTCAACGGCGGGGTGGACTCGCTGCTGGTGCTGACCGGTGTCACCGACGGGCGGCAGCTGCTCGCCGCGCCGCCGCACCACCGGCCGACGTACGTGGACGCCGATCTGCGCGGGCTGCTGACCGGGCAGCCGGAGGTGACGGCGGCGGGCGACGGGTTCCGGTGCGGGGGGTGGACGGCCGCGGCGGGCGCCGACCGGCTGGCGCTGGAGGGTGAGGGCGAGGCGCTGGACGGGCTGCGGGCGCTGTGCGCCGCGGCCTGGACGGCGGCGGGTGACGGCTCCTGCGAGCTGGACGGGGGCCAGGCGCTGGCGCGGCTCGGGCTGTGAACCGGTGCCGCTCGCGGAACCGGGATCGAGAGCCGAGGGGAGGGTAGGCTAACCTAACCGGGTGTTGGTCGACAGTCCCCCCGAACAGCGCGCGGAGACCGCCCCCGCGCCCCCGAGCCGCCGGGCGATCCGGACCCTCGGGCTCCTCGCCTCCGCCCTGATCCTGATGCTCGTCGCCCTGGCGAGCATCGCGATCGGAGCGAAGGAACTGCCGCTGGACCAGGTCTGGCACGGCCTGTTCCACGACACGGGGACCTACGGCGACGTGGTCGTCGACGAGCGGCTGTCCCGGACCGTCCTCGGCCTGCTCGCCGGTGCCGCCCTCGGCCTGTCGGGGGCGGTGCTCCAGGCGCTCACCCGCAACCCGCTCGCCGACCCCGGACTGCTCGGCATCAACGCGGGCGCGTCGGCCGCGGTCGTCACCGCCATCACCTACTTCGGTGTCAGCACGCTCGACGGCTACGTGTGGTTCGCCTTCCTCGGGGCGGCCGTGGTGGGCGCGCTGGTGTGGTTCCTGGGCGGCAGCCGCGGCGCCACCCCGGTCCGGCTGGCGCTCGCGGGCACCGCGATCAGCGCCGCGCTCTACGGCTACCTCCAGGCCGTTATGATCACGGACGGCGCGGCGCTCAACAAGTGGCGGTTCTGGACGGTCGGTTCGCTGGCCTCCGCGAACGACTCGACGATCACGCAGGTGCTGCCGTTCATCGCGGTCGGCACGTTGCTCGCGCTCGGCCTCGCCCGGCCGCTGAACGCGGTCGCGATGGGCGACGACACCGCCCGCGCCCTCGGCGCGAACCTGGGCCGCACCCGCGCCCTCTCCATGCTCGCCGCCGTCGTGCTGTGCGGCGCGGCCACCGCGGCCTGCGGCCCGATCGCCTTCGTCGGCCTGATGGTGCCGCACGCGGTGCGCTCCTTCACCGGCCCCGACCTGCGGTGGATCCTGCCGTACGCGACGGTCCTGTCTCCCGTGCTGCTGCTCGGCGCCGACGTCCTCGGCCGGATCGTCGCCCGGCCCTCGGAACTCCAGGTCGGCATCGTCACCGCGATCATCGGCGGGCCGGTCTTCATTCTTCTCGTACGACGGCGGAGGACGGCCCAGCTGTGAGGAACACCGCTGTGAAGACGACCGCCGCACGGACCACGCGGACCCTGCGCACGCCCGGCGGGCTCTCGCTGCGGACGGACCCGCGCTCGCTCGTCGTGGTGACCGCGCTGGTGCTGGCCGCGTGCGTCGCGAGTGTCGTGCTGATCGGTACCGGCGACTTCCCGATCTCCTTCGGCGACGTGGTGAAGACGCTGGCCGGCAACGGCACCGCGGGCCAGGACTTCGTCGTCAACGAACTGCGGCTGCCGCGCGTCCTGGTGGGTCTGCTGGTCGGCGCCTCGCTCGGCCTCGGCGGCGCGCTGTTCCAGGCCGTCTCCCGCAACCCGCTCGGCAGTCCGGACGTCCTCGGTCTCTCCCAGGGCGCGACGACCGGCGCGCTCGTCGTCATCGTGCTGATGTCCGGGAGCGCCGCCCAGGTCACGGTCGGGGCGCTGGCCGGCGGTCTGCTGACCGGTCTGGCCATCTATCTGCTCGCCTGGAAGCAGGGCGTGCACGGTTACCGGCTGGTCCTGGTCGGCATCGGTGTCTCCGCGGTCGTCACCGCGGTCAACGGCTACCTGCTCACCAAGGCCGATTTCGTCGACGCGACCCGCGCGGTCGTCTGGATGACCGGCTCCCTGAACGGCCGGGACTGGAGCCAGGTCCGGCCGCTGCTCGCGCTGTGCGCGGTCCTCGTCCCGCTGGTCCTCGGCAACGCGCGCGGCCTGCGGATGATGGAGATGGGCGACGACGTGGCGCACGCCCTCGGGGTGCGCGTGGAGCGGGTGCGGCTGCTGCTGATGGTGTCGGCGGTCCTGCTGACCGCGGCCGCCACCGCCGCCGCGGGCCCGGTCAGCTTCGTGGCGCTCACCGCCCCGCAGCTCGCCCGCCGCCTGACCCGCTCGCCGGGCCCCAACCTGCTGCCCTCCCTCTGCATGGGCGCCGCCCTGCTGGTCACCGCCGACTGGGCGTCCCAGCGCGCGTTCGGCTCCGACCAGCTGCCCGTGGGCGTGGTCACCGGCGTCCTCGGCGGGGTCTACCTGCTGTGGCTGCTCGTCACCGAACGCCGGGCGGGCCGGATATGAGCACGCACCGCGAGCCGGAGAGCACGAACCAGAAGAGGACCCCTGTGAACCGCCTGTCCGCCGAGAACGTCACCCTCGCCTACGACCAGCGTGTCATCGCCGAGCAGTTGTCGGTGGAGATCCCCGACAACTCCTTCACGGTGATCGTGGGCCCCAACGCCTGCGGCAAGTCGACGCTCCTGCGGGCGCTGTCCCGGATGCTCAGGCCCAGCCAGGGCCGGGTGCTGCTGGACGGGCAGGTCATCCAGTCGATGCCGGCGAAGAAGGTCGCCCGCACCCTCGGTCTGCTGCCCCAGTCGTCCGTCGCGCCCGACGGCATCACCGTCGGCGACCTGGTCGGCCGCGGCCGCTACCCGCACCAGGGGCTGCTGCGCCAGTGGTCCGCCGAGGACGAGCACGTCGTCCAGGAGTCGATGGCCAGGACCGGTGTCGCCGAACTCGCCGACCGCTACGTCGACGAACTGTCCGGCGGCCAGCGCCAGCGCGTGTGGATCGCCATGGCGCTCGCCCAGCAGACCCCGCTGCTGCTCCTCGACGAGCCGACCACCTACCTGGACATCCAGCACCAGATCGACGTCCTCGACCTCTGCGCGGAGCTGCACGAGGAGCAGGGCCGGACGCTGGTCGCCGTGCTGCACGACCTCAACCACGCGGCCCGGTACGCCACCCACCTCATCGCGCTGCGCGGCGGCGAGGTGATCGCCGAGGGCGCCCCGAACGACATCGTCACCGCCGAGCTGGTCGAGGAGGTCTTCGGGCTGCGCTGTCAGATCATCGACGACCCGGAGACGGGCACCCCGCTGGTGGTGCCCGCGGCCCGCAAGGCGCGGCTCACAGCAGCTTCCTGAGCCGGAACAGGTCCAGCAGGTGCGCGTCCAGTTTCACCCGTCCCGAGCCCCAGGCGCCGGCGAAGTTCAGCTCGCCGTCGACCAGGGCGACCAGGTCGTCGCCCGCCATGGCCAGCCTGATCTGCGCCCTGTCGCGCGGCGGGCCGGGAAACGTGTCCTCCACCTCGATCCGGCCGCCGGTGAGCCGGCCGGCGAAGGTGACGTCCAGGTCGGTGATGTGGCAGCTGACGGTGCGGTCCATGGCGGCGGCCGCGCGGACGTCGCCCTCGGCGCCGCCCATGGTGTGGGAGAGCTTGTCGAGTGCGGCGCGGCACTCCTCGATCGTGGCCATCGCGATCGACGGTACCCCAGCGGTTCGGGGTAGCGTCGGGGCATGACCGACTCTGTGCCCGAGGGCAGGGTGGCGGAGCCCGCGGAAGCGCTACCGGCCGAGCCCGAGTACGACCCCGCGGCCCCCGCCCCGCTGGACGTCCCCCGCACCCCCACCGGCAACGCCGAGGTCGACGAGCGGCTGGAGCGGCTGGCCGACGCCGACCACCTCGCCACGGACGGCCATCTGGAGGTGTACGAGGATGTACACCGGGGACTGCGCGACGCGCTCACCGCGCTCGACACCCGCCCCGGACCTCCGGCGCCCGCACCGCACGGCGAGCGGGCGCCCACACCCTCGTACCACCAGAGCAGGAGCTGAACCGAACGTGGCAGGAGTCGCACGCCGCCGTCTGGACGCGGAGCTGGTCCGCCGGAAGCTGGCGCGCTCGCGCGAGCACGCCAGCCAGCTGATCGCCGCCGGGCGGGTCACCGTCGGCAAGACCCTCGCGACCAAGCCGGCCACCCAGGTGGAGACCGCCGCGGCCATCGTCGTGCAGTCCGACGACAGCGACCCGGAGTACGTGTCCCGGGGCGGCCACAAGCTGGCGGGGGCGCTGGCGGCGTTCGTGCCGCTCGGGCTCGCGGTCGAAGGACGGCGGGGGCTGGACGCCGGCGCGTCCACCGGAGGCTTCACCGATGTGCTGCTGCGCGCGGGCGCCGCGCACGTCGTCGCCGTCGACGTCGGGTACGGCCAACTCGCCTGGTCTCTGCAGAGCGATGAACGCGTCACCGTCAAGGACCGTACGAACGTACGCGAGTTGACGCTTGAAGCGATCGATGGGGAGCCTGTGGATCTTGTCGTGGGTGATCTGTCCTTCATCCCGCTGGGGCTGGTGCTGCCGGCCCTGGCGCGATGTGTGAAGCCGGACGCCGACCTGGTGATGATGGTCAAGCCGCAGTTCGAGGTGGGCAGGGAACGGCTGGGCAGCGGGGGAGTGGTACGGAGTCCGGAGCTGCGCGCGGAGGCCGTGCGGGGGGTGGCCGAGAAGGCGTGGGAGCTGGGACTCGGGGTGAACGGTGTCACCGCCAGTCCGCTGCCCGGCCCGTCCGGCAATGTCGAGTACTTTCTGTGGCTGCGGGCCGGGGCACCCCGACTGGACCCGGCCGACGTTGACCGTGCAGTGGCGGAGGGGCCGCGTTGACACAGAACCGAGCTCGTACTGTTTTCCTGCTGGCCCACACCGGGCGGCCCGCGGCCATCCGGAGCGCCGAACTGGTGGTCAAGGGGCTGCTGGCGGCCGGAGTGGGCGTACGGGTACTGGACTTCGAGGCCGCGGACCTGCCGCTGCCGGACGAGGTCGAACTCGTCGAGGAGGCCTCCCCGCACAGCCTCGACGGCTGCGAGCTGCTGATCGTGCTCGGCGGTGACGGGACGCTGCTGCGCGGCGCCGAGTTCGCCCGCGCCTCCGGGGTGCCGATGCTCGGCGTCAACCTCGGCAGCGTCGGCTTCCTCGCGGAGGCCGAACGGGACGACCTCGACAAGGTCGTGGACCGGGTGGTGAGCCGGGCGTACGAGGTCGAGGAGCGGATGACCGTCGACGTCGTCGTGCACCGCAACGGCGACATCGTGCACACCGACTGGGCGCTGAACGAGGCGGCCGTGCAGAAGGCGGGCGCCGAGAAGCTCCTCGAAGTGGTCCTGGAGATCGACGGCCGGCCGGTGACCGGGTTCGGGTGCGACGGGATCGTGCTGTCGACGCCGACCGGGTCCACGGCGTACGCGTTCTCCGCGGGCGGTCCGGTGGTGTGGCCGGAGGTGGAGGCGCTGCTGATGGTGCCGATCTCCGCGCACGCCCTGTTCGCGAAGCCGCTGGTGACCTCGCCGGACTCGGTGCTGGCGGTGGAGGTGCTGCCGCACATCCAGCCGGGCGTGCTGTGGTGCGACGGGCGGCGGACGGTGGAGCTGCCGCCGGGGGCGCGGGTGGAGGTGCGCCGGGGCGCGGTGCCGGTGCGGCTGGCGCGGCTGCATCACGCGTCCTTCACGGACCGGCTCGTGGCGAAGTTCGCGCTGCCGGTGTCGGGGTGGCGGGGGGCGCCGCAGTAGGGGTTCCGAGGGAGCATGGGCGTGCGCGGCTGATCCGTGGCCTGTCGCGCGGTTCCGCGCGCCCCTCGGTCTCTCCGCCGGCCCGAGCGCCGACACGGCGCCGTGCCCCTTCGGCGGGCACCTCCACCCGCCCGGGTGACAGGGGGCCTCGCACTTCGTCGGCCGGACCTCGTAAGGTCTTCTCCGTGCTGGAAGAAATGCGGATACGGTCGCTCGGGGTCATCGACGACGCTGTGGTCGAGCTGTCGCCGGGATTCACCGCCGTCACCGGCGAGACCGGTGCGGGCAAGACCATGGTGGTCACCAGCCTGGGGCTGCTGCTCGGCGGGCGGGCCGATCCCGCGCTCGTGCGGATCGGCTCCGACAAGGCGGTCGTCGAGGGACGGCTCACCGTGCCACCGGGCGCCTCCGCGGTCCTACGGGCCGAGGAGGCGGGCGCCGAGCTGGACGACGGGGCGCTGCTGATCAGCCGTACCGTTTCCGCCGAGGGCCGCTCCCGGGCGCACCTCGGGGGCCGCAGCGTGCCCGTGGGCCTGCTCGCGGAACTCGCCGACGACCTGGTGGCCGTGCACGGGCAGACCGACCAGCAGGGCCTGCTGAAGCTGTCCCGGCAGCGGCAGGCCCTGGACCGGTACGCGGGCGACGGGGTCGCCGTGCCGCTCGCCAAGTACGGCGAGGCCTACCGGCGGCTGCGGGCCGTCGCGGTGGAACTGGACGAGATCGTCACCCGGGCGCGCGAGCGGGCCCAGGAGGCCGACATGCTGCGCTACGGCCTGGACGAGATCGCCGCGGTGGAGCCGCGGGCCGGCGAGGACGTCGAACTCGCCGAGGAGGCCGAGCGGCTCGGACACGCCGAGGCGCTGTCGTCGGCCGCGACCGCCGCGCACTCCGCGCTCGCGGGCAACCCCGAGGACCCCGAGGGCATCGACGCGGCCACCCTCGTCGCGGGCGCCCACCGCGCCCTGGAGGCCGTACGGTCGCACGACCCGGAGCTGGCCGCGCTCGCCGACCGGATCGGCGAGGTCGGCATCCTGCTCGGCGACGTGGCGGGCGAGCTGGCCGGGTACGCCGACGACCTGGACGCCGACCCGCTGCGGCTCGCCGCCGTGGAGGAGCGCCGGGCCGCGCTGACCGCGCTCATCCGCAAGTACGGCGAGAGCGCCGACGCGGTGCTGGCGTGGGCCGAGCAGGGCGCCGCGCGGCTGACCGAACTGGACGGCGACGACGACCGGATCGGCGAGCTGACCGCCGAACGGGACGCCCTGCGCGGGGAACTGGGCGGACTCGCGCAGGCGTTGACCGACGCGCGCACGGAGGCCGCCGAGCGTTTCGCGGCCGCCGTCACCGCCGAGCTGGGCTCGCTGGCGATGCCGCACGCGCGCGTGTCCTTCGACATCCGCCAGACCGAGGACCCCGAGGGCGTGGAGGTCGGCGGCCGCACGGTCGCCTACGGGCCCTCGGGCGCCGACGAGGTCGAACTGCTCCTCGCCCCGCACCCCGGCGCACCGCCCCGCCCGATCGCCAAGGGCGCCTCCGGCGGTGAGTTGTCCCGGGTGATGCTCGCGGTCGAGGTCGTCTTCGCGGGCACCGACCCGGTCCCGACGTACCTCTTCGACGAGGTCGACGCGGGCGTCGGCGGCAAGGCCGCGGTCGAGATCGGGCGCCGTCTGGCGAAGCTCGCCAAGTCGGCGCAGGTGGTCGTGGTCACGCACCTCCCGCAGGTCGCCGCCTTCGCCGACCGGCAGCTGCTGGTCGAGAAGACGAACGACGGATCGGTCACCCGCTCGGGCGTGAAGGTCCTGGAGGGCGAGGAGCGGGTCAGGGAGCTGTCCCGGATGCTGGCCGGCCAGGAGGACTCGGAGACGGCACGGGCGCACGCGGAGGAACTGCTCGCCGCCGCGCGGGCCGACGCCTGACAGGGCTGTCGGGGGCGCGGGAGCGTGCGTCCGGGGCGGACGCGAGGACGCGTCCGCCCCGCCGCGTGCGAGCCGGCGCCCACGCCCGCTCGGCGTGCCGTACTGTCACTCTCACGGGTGACTCACTCCGGCGCGTGCCCCGCCCCGCCCCGGTATGCCCCACCCCGGACCCCTGCGGTGCCCCCCTCGGCCCGATACCGTCTGTACGTACCCTCGTGACCGCCCCGTCGCCGAACACAGGAGCCCGGCTGCGTGAGCCCCGTGAGCAGCAACGCATCGCACGGTCAGTCGCCGCTGCGCACCGTGCAGGTGCTGGGCGGCGGCAACGCCGGCAGCAGTGCGCACGTGCGTTCGCTCGCCGCCGGTCTGGTCGCGCGGGGCGTGCGGGTCACGGTGTGCGCCCCCGCCGAGGCCGATCGCGCCTATGACTTCTCGGGTGTCGGCGCCGACCACGTCCACGTGCCGCGGAGCAGCGACCCGGGATCGGTGGCCGCCCTGCGTGCCGCCTGCACCGGCGCCGACCTCGTGCACGCGCATGGTCTGCACGCCTCCTTCCGCGCCGTGCTGGCGCTCAGCGGCCGCGACACCCCGCTCGTCGTCACCTGGCACAGCCGGCCGGAGGCCGAAGGGGCGCGGGCGCACCTGCTGCGGATGCTGGAGCGGCGGGTGGTGCGCACCGCGGCCGTGGTGCTGGGCACCACTTCCGACCTGGTGGACCGGGCCCGCCGTACCGGCGCGCGGGACGCGCGGCTCGCCGCCGTGACGCTGCCGGGACTGCGGCGGCCTCCGGAAGGGGACGAGACGGACCGGCAGCGGCCCAAGCTGCGGGCCGAACTCGGCGCCATGGGACGGCCGTTGCTCGTCGCGGTGGGCTCCCTCGACCGGCACCGCGGCTATGACGTCCTGCTGGACGCGGCACGGGCCTGGTGCCGGCTCGACCCGGTACCGCTGCTGGTCGTCGCGGGCGAGGGACCGCTGCGCGGGGTGCTGCAGCGGCGGATCGAGGACGAGGAACTGCCCGTCCGGCTCCTCGGCCACCGCGACGACGTCCCGCATCTGCTCGCGGCCGCCGACCTGGCCCTGCTGACCAGCAGCTGGGAGTCGCGCTCGGTGCTCGCCCAGGAGGCGCTGCACGCGGGGGTGCCGCTCGTCGCGACCGCCGTCGGCGGTGTCCCCGACCTGGTCGGCGACGCCGCCGCGCTCGTCCCCTACGGCGACGCGGTCGCCCTCGCCGACACCGTGCTGCGCCTCCTCGGCGACCCCGAGCGCCGCGAGGAACTGCGCGAGAAGGGCGCCCGGCAGGCCGCGAGCTGGCCGACCGAGGACGAGACGGTCACCCAAGTGCTCAGCGTGTACGACGAGTTGACCCAGCCCCTGCCGCTGTAGCGGTCAGGGCACGTGCCGGCGGGCCCGCAGGGCGAGGCTCAACGCCAGGACCGCCTGCGGGTCGTCGAGGTCGGTGCCGAGCAACTCGCCGATGCGGGCCAGCCGGTTGTAGAGGGTCTGCCGGTTCAGATGCAGCTCGCGGGCCGTCTCCGCCTTGCGGCCGGCGTGCGCGAGATAGGTCTCCAGGGTGGGCAGCAGGGGCGGCTTGGACCGGTCGTCGTGGTCCCGGAGCGGGCCGATCGCCCGGTCGACGAAGGCCGCCAGGTCCGGATGGTCGCGCAGCCGCCACAGCAGGAGGTCGATGTCGAGGCGGCGGGCGTCGTACCAGGGGCGGTCGGAGAGGCCCTGGGCCGCCGTCGCCGTCTCGGCCGCGTGCCGCAGCCCCGCCGAGGCCGCCGCCCAGCCGCCCGCCACCCCGACCACCACGATCGGCGGTGCGGCCCCCGGACGCCGCATCCCGGCCCGCTCCACGCCCGCCCGCAGCGCCGCCGCGACCCGGTCCGCGACGCTCGCGCGCTCCGCCTCCGAGCGCAGGCCCAGCAGGAGCGGCACCCGGCCCTCCACCGGCCGCACCCCGAGCAGCACGGGCACCCCCACGGCGGCCAGCTCCTCGCCCACGGCCCGGGCCAGCACCGCCCAGCCGCCGCCCGGCGACAGCGAGTCGCCGACCCGCATGACCACCGGCAGCAGCGGGCTGCCGCCGGGCTTGAAGCCGAGGACGCGGGCCTGGGCCGGGGCGTCCGCCGCGCTGACGCGGCCCTCGGCGAGGTCGGTCAGGAAGTCGCCACGGCCGCGCGCCGCCAGTTCCTCCTCCTGGCGGGCCTGCATCAGGACGACGGCCAGGATGCCGGCGGCCCGCTCCGCGGCGTTGCGGTGCACCGGGGCGAGCGGCCCGCGCACCGGGAGCAGCACCAGCCGGGCGCGCACCGAACCGGACCCGGGACCGCCGCCCGGCACGTCCACCAGGACCGTCCCGGCGGGCGGCGGCGCCTGCCGGTGCTGGCCGCGCAGCCCCTCCCACACCTGCAGCGGATCCGCGCCCTCGGGCCCCGACCCGGCGGCGTACAGCAACTGGCCGTCGGTGGTCTCCAGGAAGACCGGGTTGCCGCAGAAGTCGGCGAGGATCGCCAGGACCTGCGGGACCCCGCCACCGCCCAGCAGGGCCTCGGTGCAGCGGCGGTGCACCTCCTCGGCGCGCTGGAGGAGCGTGTAGTGGTGGTTGACGATCTCGGTGTGGATCTCCTCCGTCACCGTCACGAAGGGCACCTCGCGGTGCAGCACGACCAGCGGCAGCCCGGTCGCGCGGGCGGTGTCGACGAGGGTGGCGGGCAGCCGTGCGAACCGCGGGCCCAGCTCCACCACCAGGGCGGCGATGCCCCGCTCGGCGAGGGTGCGCACGAACGCCCGCTGGTCGCCCGGCCGGGTGCCGAGTCCGTACCCGGTGGTGAGGAGCAGCTCGCCGCCCTTGAGCAGCGAGGCGATGTTCGGCACCTCGCCGGCGTGCACCCAGCGCACGGTCCGGCCCAGCCGGTCGGCGCCCGCCAGGATCTCCGGGAGCCCGCTGCGCAGCCCGGGCAGCTCCAGCGCCCGCTGCACCGTGATCCCGCCCTGGGTGTCGAACCCGCCGCCCGTACCGTCCATGGAGCGGACGCTACCTGGGCGAACGCCTTCCCGGCACCTTCCGTCAGACAGGTTCGATGTTGTGGTTGAAGCGGAAGACGTTGTCGGGGTCCCACGCCCGCTTCACCTTGCCGAGCCGCAGCGCGTTCCCCGCTCCCAGCCCGGCCCGCACCCGGTCGCCGCCCTCGTCGCCGATGAAGTTGAGGTAGACCGCGCCGTTGGACCAGGGGCGCACGGCGGCCCGGACGTCCCGCACCCAGGCCACGGCCCGGTCGTCGTCGGCGGGCTCCGCCCACATGCCGAAGGGGTGCACGGCCCAGGACGCGGACCGGTAGGGCACCGGGTACTCGGCGGGGCCCGCCGCGATCGCCCCGCCCTGCGGGAAGAGCACGTGCTGGGTGCCGCTGGGCACCAGGACGCCGTCCGCGCAGCCGCAGAACGCGTCCACCGCCGCGTCGGGCAGCGCGTCCAGGTACTCGGCCGACCAGTAGTTCCGCAGGCCGGGCGGGAAGTCGAGCATGGACTGCGCCGCGGGATACGGCATCCGGCCGACCGTCTCCGCCTCGTGCGGCAGCGCCAGCAAGGGCTCGACGACCTTGCGCAGGTCCTCCTCGCCGCCCGCGTACGTCACCAGGGCCGCGCACACCAGCGTGCCCACCAGGTGCTCCGGTACGAACGGCAGCGGCGGGCCGGTGAGGTACTGCACCGCGCCGGCCGCCTCGTCGGGCCCGGTGCGGATCATCTCCCGGAAGGTGCGCACCACGTCCGGTCCCGACCGCGGCGAGTAGAGCAGCACCGCGACGGAGAACGCCGGCAGCTCGTGCAGGGCGAGGGTGAGGGCGGTGGCGACGCCGAAGTTCCCGCCGCCCCCGTGCAGGGCCCAGAACAGCTCCGGGTTGTCCTCGGCACCGGCGTGCACCCGTTCGCCGTCCGCGGTGACCAGTTCGACGCCGAGCAGGTTGTCGACGGCCAGGCCGAAGGCGCGGTCGAGCCAGCCGGTACCGCCGCCGAGCACGAAGCCTCCGACGCCGGTCGTGGAGGCCCGGCCGCCGGTGGTGGCCAGGCCGTACGGTTCGGTCGTCCGGTCCAGATCGCTCATCGTGGCGCCGCCCCGCACACGGGCCGTCCGCGCCGCGGGGTCGACGGTGACCTCGTGCATCCGGCGCAGGTCCACCACGAGCGCGGCGTCGCCGCTCGCCGACCCGGCCACGCTGTGGCCGCCGCCGCGCACCGCGATCGCCAGGTCCAGCTCGCGGCCGAACCGCACCGCGCGGACCACGTCGGCGTCGTCGGCGCACTGGGCGATGACGGCGGGCCGCCGGTCGATCATGGCGTTGAAGACGGTACGGGCGTCGTCGTACCCGGCGTCGCCCGGCGCGAACACCGCACCGGCGAGATCCTCGCGCAGGGCGGCGAGCGCCGTGTGCGCCTTGGAGGGGGAAGCCATGGCCGCCCCCCTTTCGCGAAGAGGGGATTGGTCCTGGATCCACCTAAGCACGAGCGGCCCGCAGGGAGCGCGGGGAAGCGCCGACGGCCGGCTATCCCCCGTACGCCCCCGACGCCGTGAGCCGCAGCGCCGTGTCGATCAGCGGCACGTGGCTGAACGCCTGCGGGAAGTTCCCCACCTGCCGCTGCAGCCGCGGATCCCACTCCTCGGCCAGCAGCCCGAGGTCGTTGCGCAGCGCGAGGAGCTTCTCGAACAGCTTGCGGGCCTCGTCGACGCGGCCGATCATCGCGAGGTCGTCGGCCATCCAGAACGAGCAGGCCAGGAACGCCCCCTCGTCGCCGGGGAGCCCGTCGACGCCCTCGTCGCCGCCCGAGGTCGGGTAGCGCAGGATGAAGCCGTCCGAGGTGGACAGTTCGCGCTGGATCGCCTCGATGGTGCCGATGACCCGCTTGTCGTCCGGCGGCAGGAAGCCCATCTGCGGGATCAGCAGCAGCGACGCGTCCAGCTCCTGGGAGCCGTAGGACTGCGTGAAGGTGTTCCGTTCCTTGTCGTAGCCCTTCTCGCAGACGTCCCGGTGGATGTCGTCGCGCAGTTCCTTCCAGCGCTCCAGCGGCCCGTCCGCGTCCCCGGACTCGATCAGCTTGATGGTGCGGTCCACCGCGACCCAGGCCATCACCTTGGAGTGCACGAAGTGCCGGCGCGGGCCGCGGACCTCCCAGATGCCCTCGTCCGGCTCGTCCCAGTGGTCCTCCAGGTAGCGGATGAGCTTCAGCTGGAGCAGCGAGGCGTAGTCGTTGCGGGCGAGGCCGGTCATGTGGGCCAGGTGCAGGGCCTCGGTGACCTCGCCGTAGACGTCCAGCTGGAGCTGGTGCGCCGCGCCGTTGCCGACCCGGACCGGCGCCGAGTGCTCGTAGCCGGGCAGCCAGTCCAGCTCGGCCTCGCCCAGCTCGCGCTCGCCCGCGATGCCGTACATGATCTGGAGGTTCTCCGGGTCGCCCGCGACCGCGCGCAGCAGCCACTCGCGCCAGGCGCGGGCCTCCTCGCGGTAGCCGGTGCGCAGCAGGGAGGACAGGGTGATCGCGGCGTCGCGCAGCCAGGTGTAGCGGTAGTCCCAGTTGCGGACGCCGCCGACGTCCTCCGGCAGGGAGGTGGTGGGCGCGGCGACGATGCCGCCGGTGGGGGCGTACGTCAGGGCCTTCAGGGTGATCAGGGAGCGGACCACCGCCTCGCGGTACGGGCCGTGGTACGTACAGTGCTCGACCCACTCCCGCCAGAACTCCTCGGTCGCCTCCAGCGACTGCTCGGGCTCCGGCAGCGGCGGCGGCTCCTTGTGCGAGGGCTCCCACGAGATGGTGAACGCGATCCGGTCGCCGGGGGCCACCGTGAAGTCGGCGTAGGTGGTCAGCGACTTCCCGTAGGTCTCCGCCGACGTGTCGAACCACACCGAGTCGGGGCCCGCGACGGCGACCGTACGGCCCTCGTGCTTGTGCACCCAGGGGACGACCCGGCCGTAGGAGAAGCGCATCCGCAGCACCGAGCGCATCGGCACCCGGCCGGTGACGCCCTCGACGATCCGGATCAGCTGGGGCGCGCCGTCACGCGGCGGCATGAAGTCGGTGACCCGGACCGTCCCGCGCGGGGTGTCCCACTCGGACTCCAGGATCAGCGAGTCGCCGCGGTAGGTGCGGCGGGCCGCGGTCGGCGGCTCGGAGTCGGCCGCGTGGGCCGGGCCGAGCCGCCAGAAGCCGTGTTCCTCGGTGCCGAGCAGACCGGCGAAGATGGCATGCGAGTCGAAGCGGGGCAGGCACAGCCAGTCCACAGTGCCGTCCCGGCAGACCAATGCCGCGGTCTGCATGTCTCCGATGAGTGCGTAGTCTTCGATGCGCCCGGCCACGTGCAACTCCAGTCGAACGGCCACGTCACCCCCCAGGCAAAAGGGGGCTGTCGCTAGTGCGGTCAAGGGGGGTTGTTGTTGTGCGTCGTTAAGCGGTGAAGCAAAGCAGCCCGCCGCGCCCTGAGGCAAAACGACAGTCATAGCTCAACGAACTGCCGAGCTCTCGTGTTCCGGGGGTGACGGGCGGGGGTGTGCCGTGTTTTCCGGTCGGCTCGGCAGCGAGTGTCCGAGCAGGATACGACGCACGTAGATGATCTGCGTGCCGCTCCGGGCAACCCGTGTGCGCCGAACGGGTGAGCCCTGAGTGAAAACCCGGTAAGCCAGGCACCACGTCTGTGCCGATGTGTGTACGGAACGTGGCCGGAAGCCATCTCTCCGCGGCGCTGATACCCTGGTAGCCCGTGGACCGGTGGGTACGAAACCCCCGAACCGCAGCGACGGCACCCCCGGAAACCCGGAGGCCGGCCGTACCGCATGACAGACCGCGACCACGGGAGCACCCTCTTGGCCATGCCGCCGAAATCTACGACGACCAAGCACATCTTCGTCACCGGGGGTGTCGCCTCCTCGCTCGGCAAGGGCCTCACCGCCTCCAGCCTGGGCATGCTGCTCAAGGCCCGCGGCCTGCGTGTGGTGATGCAGAAGCTCGACCCGTACCTGAACGTCGACCCGGGCACGATGAACCCCTTCCAGCACGGTGAGGTGTTCGTCACCAACGACGGTGCCGAGACCGACCTGGACATCGGCCACTACGAGCGTTTCCTCGACCGCGACCTGGACGGCTCCGCCAACGTCACCACAGGTCAGGTCTATTCGACGGTGATCGCCAAAGAACGGCGTGGCGAGTACCTGGGCGACACCGTCCAGGTCATCCCGCACATCACCAACGAGATCAAGCACCGCATCCGCCGGATGGCCACCGACGAGGTGGACGTCGTCATCACCGAGGTCGGCGGCACGGTCGGCGACATCGAGTCCCTGCCGTTCCTGGAGACGGTCCGCCAGGTCCGTCACGAGGTCGGCCGCGACAACGTGTTCGTGGTGCACATCTCGCTCCTTCCGTACATCGGCCCGTCGGGCGAGCTGAAGACCAAGCCCACCCAGCACTCGGTGGCCGCGCTGCGCAACATCGGCATCCAGCCGGACGCGATCGTGCTGCGCTGCGACCGCGAGGTGCCCACCGCCATCAAGCGCAAGATCTCGCTGATGTGCGACGTCGACGAGGCGGCCGTGGTCGCCTGTCCGGACGCCCGCTCGATCTACGACATCCCGAAGACCGTGCACGGCGAGGGCCTGGACGCCTACGTCGTCCGCAAGCTGGACCTGCCGTTCCGGGACGTGGACTGGCGGACCTGGGACGACCTGCTGGACCGCGTCCACAACCCCGACCACGAGATCACCCTCGCGCTGGTCGGCAAGTACATCGACCTGCCCGACGCCTACCTCTCGGTCACCGAGGCGCTGCGCGCCGGCGGGTTCGCCAACAAGGCCCGCGTCACGATCAAGTGGGTCACGTCGGACGACTGCAGGACCCCGGCCGGCGCGGCCGCGCAGCTCGGTGACGTCGACGGCATCTGCATCCCCGGCGGCTTCGGCGACCGCGGTGTGCTCGGCAAGGTCGGCGCCATCAAGTACGCCCGCGAGAACCGGATCCCGCTGCTCGGCCTCTGCCTCGGCCTGCAGTGCATCGTGATCGAGGCCGCGCGCAACCTGGCCGACATCCCGGACGCCAACTCGACCGAGTTCGACTCCGCCACCGGCCACCCGGTGATCTCCACCATGGCCGAGCAGCTGGACATCGTGGCCGGCGAGGGCGACATGGGCGGCACCATGCGGCTGGGCATGTACCCGGCCAAGCTGGCCGAGGGCTCGATCGTGCGCGAGGTGTACGACGGCAAGGAGTACGTCGAGGAGCGCCACCGGCACCGCTACGAGGTGAACAACGCCTACCGCGCGGAGCTGGAGAAGAAGGCCGGCATCCAGTTCTCCGGCACCTCCCCGGACGGCAAGCTCGTCGAGTACGTCGAGTACCCGCGCGACGTCCACCCGTACCTGGTCGCCACCCAGGCGCACCCGGAGCTGCGGTCCCGCCCGACCCGCCCGCACCCGCTGTTCGCGGGCCTGGTGAAGGCCGCGGTCGCGCGTCAGCAGGACCCCGCCGGGCAGGAGAATGCGAAGTAACACACCGGTTGTACGGTGGCCGGGGCGCATCCCCTCAACGGCATGCACCCCGGTTTTCTTCTCCGCACGCGGAAGGCGGCACGGCATGACCATCAAGGACACTCCCGAGGAGTGGGAGATCCGGGCGACGGAGACCCCCTTCGTGGGCAACAAGACCTCCGTCCGCACGGACGAGGTGGTCATGCCCGACGGTTCGGTCGTCCGCCGTGACTACCAGGTCCACCCCGGCTCGGTCGCCGTCCTCGCCCTCGACGAGGAGGACCGGGTGCTGCTCATCCGCCAGTACCGGCACCCGGTGCGGCACAAGCTCTGGGAGATCCCGGCCGGTCTGCTCGACGTCCCCGGCGAGAACCCGCTGCACGCGGCCCAGCGCGAGCTGTACGAGGAGGCGCACGTCAAGGCCGAGGACTGGCGGGTGCTGACCGACCTCTACACCACCCCGGGCGGCTGCGACGAGGCGGTGCGGATCTTCCTCGCCCGTGACCTGTCCGAGGCCGAGGGCGAGCGTTTCGCGACCGAGCACGAGGAGATCGACCTGGAGTACGCGCGCGTGCCGGTCGACGAGCTGGTGCGCCTGGTGCTCGCCGGCGACGTGCACAACAACTGCCTGGTGACGGGCGTCCTCTCGCTGGTCGCCGCGCGCACCGGCGACGGACTGGACGCGCTGCGCCCGGCCGACGCGCCCTGGCCGGCCCGCCCCTTCGCCGCCTGAACCCCCACCGCGGGTGTGCTGATGTGACCATCGCCTGATCCGATCGGGCGACGTCCCCGCCGCGCTCCGCCCGGAACGTCCGTGCACGTGAACTAGGCTCGACGCGATTGAGCCGAGAGGCCCGAACCGGAGTCCCGGCGGGCATTGCGTGTGCGGTGGGACGGGAGTGTGGCCCGTGACGGATCAGGTGGTGGACACAGGCGGCGCGCGGGTGCCGGCGCCGACGGCCACGGAAGACGAATTCCTGGGCCGTACAAGGGAGTTGAAGGAACTGCGCGCCGACATCGAGCGCGCGGGCCTGGACACCATCGCCGGCCGCAAGGCCCCGCGTGCCCGGGTCCTGCTCATCGCGGGCAGACCCGGATCCGGCCGCACCGCCCTCGCCGCGGAACTCGTCCGCCAGGTCGCCGCCGACTACCCCGACGGCGTGCTGCGCGCCCGCCTCACCGAACCCGACGGCACCGCGGTCCCCGTGGAACGCACCGCCCGCGAACTCCTCACCGCGCTGCGCCTGCCCACCCCGGCCGGCGCCGCCGAGGACGACCTCACGCACGCCCTGCGCACCGCCCTCGCCGGGCGCCGGATGCTCCTCCTCCTCGACGACGCGCCCGGCGCCGACCACGTCGACGCGCTGCTCCCGGACAACTCCGACTGCCTGGCCGTCGCCGTCTCCGGCGGCCCGCTCACCGGGATCTCCGACGTCCGCCCGTGCACCCTCGGCGGCCTGGACACCAAGTCGGGCGTGGAACTCCTGGCCCGGTACACCGGCTCGGTCCGGGTCACCGTCGACCCGCGGTCCGCCGAGGCGCTGGCCGAGGTGTGCCAGGGACAGCCCGCCGCGCTCACCCTGGCCGGCGGCTGGCTGGCGGCCCATCCCCAGGTGACCGTCTCCGATCTCGCCAAACGGCTGCACGCCGACCCGGAGGACGTCACCGCGCTCGCCCGCGTCTTCCGCTTCGTCCACGGCGACCTGCCCGCCCAGACCGCCCGGACACTGCGACTCCTCTCGCTGGCCCCGGCCGGTCTGGTGGACCCGCACACCGCCTCGGCCCTGGCGGGCTGCTCGGTGGACACCGCCCGCGCCGCCCTGGACGAGCTGGTCCGCCTCGGCATGCTCCGCCCGCTGCTCACCTCGCTGCCCCAGTACGAGGTCCCCGGCTGTCTGCACCCGCTGCTCCGCGGCCTGGCCGAGACCCAGGAGCGTGCCGGAGAACTCCAGCTGGCCCGGGCCCGGATGCTGGAGCGGACGGTACGGCTGCTCCAGTCCTGCCGGGCGATCACCGAGACGGACAACCCGCAGGCCCGCGAGAAGCTCCAGGGCCTGCACCGCGAGCTGCGCTTCCCCACCCCGCGGGCCGCCGCCGACTGGCTGCGGATCCGGCGCCCCGCCCTGCTCGCCGCGGCCCGCGCGGCGGTCGCCGACGGCGAGCTGGACACCCTGGCCCGCCGGCTGATGTCCCAGCTGGTCAAGGCCATGGCGGCGCACTTCGGCACCCAGGCCGCCGCGCCCGACCTGTACGGCATCCACCGGCTGGTGCTCGACGTGGCGGAGCGCCGGCACCTGCCCCGCGAGCAGGCCGCCGCGCTGCTGAACCTGGCCGACCTGGACGCGCAGACCGGGCGCACCAAGGACGCGCTGGTGCGATATCGGTCGGCTTTGACCGCCGGACGCAGTGCAAATGACCCGTACGCAACCGGTCGCGCAATGGAATCCGTAGGTGGCGCGTATCAGGAGCTGGGCGACTACGACCGGGCCGCCGACTGGTTCGGCCGCGCCCTCGCCGAGCGCCTGGCCCGCGACGAGCGCGCCGAGGCCGCCCGGCTCTACGGCCGCATCGCCGGCGCGCACACCTACGCGGGCCGCTACGGCGAGGCGCTGCGGGCCTGGCGGGCCGCCGTCTCCGGACACCGCAAGAACGGCGATGTGGCCGCCCAGGCAAGGGCGTTGAGCGAGCTGGCCCGCGTCCAGGAGTACGCCGGCCGGCCCGCGGAGTCGCTGCGCACCTGTCAGGAGGCGGTCGAGTGGGCGCGCCGCGCCGAGGACACCCGGCTCCAGGCGGCGCTCCAGCTGCGGCTGGCGGACACGCTGGAGCGCCTCGGCGACTCCACCGCCGCGAGCCTGCACCGCTCGGCCGCCGAGCGCATGCTGGGTGAGGAGCCCCTCGGCCAGGACTCCAGCCCGGAACAGGGAGATAACGCCTGCGAAATCCGTAGCGGGTCCGGCGAAGATTGATGCAATGAAAGGCTAGACAGCCGGAACGCCTTCATTAAACTGGCTCTGCCGCCGGTTCTCCTGCGGTGTCTCCTGGTGTGTTCCTCCATGCCGGGTATGTGCTGTTGTGCCCCCACACCCTCTGAGCCAAGGACCGTGATCGACGTGAAGGTCGGCATCCCCCGCGAGGTCAAGAACAACGAGTTCCGGGTGGCCATCACCCCCGCCGGTGTGCACGAGCTGGTGCGCCACGGCCACCAGGTCGTCATCGAGCGCGGCGCCGGTGTCGGCTCGTCGATCCCGGACGACGAGTACGTCGCCGCCGGCGGACGGATCCTGGACACGGCGGACGAGGTGTGGGCCACCGCCGACCTGCTGCTGAAGGTCAAGGAGCCGATCGCGGAGGAGTACCACCGCCTCCGCAAGGACCAGACGCTCTTCACCTACCTGCACCTGGCCGCGTCCAGGGAGTGCACCGACGCCCTCCTGGAGTCCGGCACCACCGCCATCGCCTACGAGACCGTCGAGCTGCCGAGCCGCGCCCTGCCGCTGCTCGCCCCGATGTCCGAGGTCGCGGGCCGGCTCGCGCCGCAGGTCGGCGCCTACCACCTGATGCGCGCGGCCGGCGGCCGCGGCGTCCTGCCCGGCGGTGTCCCGGGCGTGCTGCCCGCCAAGGCCGTCGTCATCGGCGGCGGTGTCTCCGGCTGGAACGCCGTGCAGATCGCCATCGGCATGGGCTTCGACGTGACCCTGCTCGACCGCGACATCAACAAGCTGCGCGAGGCCGACAAGATCTTCGGCACCAAGGTCAAGGCCGTCATGTCCAACTCCTTCGAGCTGGAGAAGGCCTGCCTGGAGGCCGACCTGGTGATCGGCGCGGTGCTCATCCCGGGCGCCAAGGCCCCGAAGCTGGTCACCAACGAGCTGGTCTCCCGCATGAAGCCGGGAAGTGTCCTTGTCGACATCGCGATCGACCAGGGCGGCTGCTTCGAGGACTCCCGGCCCACCACGCACGCCGACCCGACCTTCCGGATCCACGAGTCGGTCTTCTACTGCGTCGCCAACATGCCCGGCGCGGTGCCCAACACCTCGACCTACGCGCTCACGAACGCCACGCTGCCCTACATCGTGTCGCTCGCGGACAACGGCTGGGTCGAGGCGCTGCGCCGCGACGCCGCGCTCGCCAAGGGCCTCAACACGCACGACGGCAAGGTCGTCTACCGCGAGGTCGCCGAGGCCCACGGCCTGGACCACGTCGAGCTCGACACGCTGCTGGACTGAGCCGTCGCACCGAGGCGGTGACCAAGTCACCTTTTCGTAAAGGCGATACGTCAACAAGCGGCGTCAACCGCGCCCATCCGGCCGGACCTTGCGGACAAGGTCCGGCCGGATGTGTGTATGGTCACTTTGCGACGCTCGGTCAACTCGCCTCGAACGTAACCCTTCGACCGATTCGCGCACCGGTGAAACCTGCTGTGCGACGGCCGTACGCCCTTGACAGCGAGATGTTTCATTGCCGACACATCCTGCCGGGTCCGGCGGATTGTGTTGCTGCGGACGCCCGACACGCCATAGAGTCGCCGACTGTCGGCATGGTGCCACGCTGACCTGTCTAGAAGTTTCCTGGTCACCAAGGAGGTAAGACGACTTGTGAATGAGTCGACATTTTCTCCCGGGGGTGGTCAACCAGGAATGCCGGTGAGGGACCAGGGTCCCGCGGGGTTCGAGGCTGTCGGCTCCGTCGCGGTGCGCACCTTCGCAGCCCATCAGAGTTCGCTGACCACGCGGACAGCACACCAGAGCATGGATGGCCATCACGTGAACGCCATGGCCGGCGACGGAAGTGGCGCGCCCCACAGCCGGTTCGCCGACTACGACGAACTGCCCGAGGGGCACTTCTACGACCCCGACGCCGAGTACGAGCCCGATCCCGAGTACGCGGCCACGCTCGCGCCCGACGCCGCCCGCCAGCGTCGTGAGCGCATCGGCCCGACCGGCCGCCCGCTGCCCTACTTCCCGATCCCGGGTCCGCTGACCGATCACGGCCCCGCGAAGATCATCGCGATGTGCAACCAGAAGGGCGGCGTCGGCAAGACCACGTCGACCATCAACCTGGGTGCCGCGCTCGCGGAGTACGGCCGGCGGGTCCTGCTCGTCGACTTCGACCCGCAGGGCGCGCTCTCGGTCGGCCTGGGCGTCAACCCGATGGAGCTCGACCTCACCGTCTACAACCTGCTCATGGAGCGGGGCATGGCGGCGGACGAGGTGCTCCTGAAGACGGCGGTCCCCAACATGGACCTGCTGCCCTCCAACATCGACCTGTCGGCCGCCGAGGTCCAGCTGGTCTCCGAGGTCGCGCGGGAGTCGACGCTCCAGCGCGCCCTGAAGCCGCTGCTGCCCGACTACGACTACATCGTGATCGACTGTCAGCCCTCGCTCGGCCTGCTCACGGTCAACGCGCTGACGGCCGCTCACAAGGTGATCGTGCCGCTGGAGTGCGAGTTCTTCGCCCTGCGCGGTGTCGCGCTGCTGACCGAGACCATCGAGAAGGTCCAGGAGCGGCTCAACCCGGAGCTGGAGCTCGACGGCATCCTCGCCACCATGTACGACTCCCGCACCGTGCACAGCCGTGAGGTGCTCGCGCGGGTCGTCGAGGCCTTCGACGACCACGTCTACCACACGGTCATCGGCCGCACGGTCCGCTTCCCGGAGACCACGGTCGCCGGTGAGCCGATCACCACGTACGCCTCCAACTCCGTCGGTGCGGCCGCCTACCGTCAGCTCGCCAGGGAGGTGCTCGCCCGGTGTCACGCCGAGTGAGTCTGCCGGGGGCCGACGAACTGTTCCGTACGACCGGGGGCATGGCGCTGCAGCCGTCCACCCCCAGGCGCCCGGCCAACGGCGAGGCCCGGGTGCCGGCCCCAGGGGGTCCCGCGGAGAGCGAGGACGCGGCCACCGAGGGTGCCGCTGACGCGCCGCACGCGGTGCCGGTGCAGGGTGGTGACGGCGAGGGCGCGGAGCACGTGGCGGCGGACGCCGAGCCGGCCGATGCCAGGGAGTCCCGCAACCACGCCCCGTCGCCCGCCGGGCCCGCGGTGACGGTCACGCCGTCCGCCGACCGGACCGGGCGGCGGCAGGCGGCGCAGGAAGGTTCTGGCGCCGCCGCCGAGCAGGCCCAGCCCCGCAAGCGCGGCGGCCGGGCCCCCGCGCGGCGGCCGAGCGGCCGGGAACGGCACGACGAGAAGATCACCGTCTACGTCTCCGCCGAGGAACTGATGGACCTGGAGCACGCGCGTCTGGTGCTCCGCGGCGAGCACGGACTGGCCGTGGACCGCGGCCGGATCGTCCGCGAGGCGGTCGCCGTGGTCCTGGCCGACCTGGAGTCCCGCGGGGACGCGAGCATTCTCGTACGACGGCTGCGCGGCCGGTAGAGGTAGCCTGCGGGGGCCATGACCTCGACCGACGCTCCCGTTCCCGGCCACTCCGGTGGCCGTCGGCGTGCGCTGGGACGGGGACCGGGCACGGCGCCCCCGACCGCTTCCGAGACCGCCGAACCGCGGTCGGCACCAGGGCCCGCGGCGGCCGGGCCGGAGCCCGTCGCGGCGGATCCGGAGTCCGTTCAGGCCGCGCCCGAGTCCGTGGCGGCGGAGCCGGTGCCGGTGCCCGCCAGGGCCGTCCCGGAGGCCGAGGTGGCGGAGCCGGCGACCGGTCCGGCGGAGCCGGAAGCCGCGGTGGCCCTGTCCGAGCCGGCCGCGGCGGAGCCGGGGTCCGGGCCGGACCCCGTGGCGGACGGTGTCTTCAAGGTCCGGCTGGCCAACTTCGAGGGCCCCTTCGACCTCCTCCTCCAGCTGATCTCCAAGCACAAGATGGACGTCACCGAGGTCGCGCTCTCCAAGGTCACCGACGAGTTCATGACGCACATCCGGGCCATGGGGCCGGACTGGGACCTCGACCAGACGACCGAGTTCCTCGTCGTCGCCGCCACCCTCCTCGACCTCAAGGCCGCCCGGCTGCTGCCCGCCGCCGAGGTCGAGGACGAGGCCGACCTCGCGCTCCTCGAAGCCCGCGACCTGCTCTTCGCGCGGCTGTTGCAGTACCGCGCGTACAAGCAGATCGCCGACATCCTCAATAGCCGCCTGGACGAGGAGGCGCGCCGCTGGCCCCGCACCGTCGGCCTGGAGCCGCACCTGGCCGAGCTGTTGCCCGAGGTCGTCATCAGCATCGGCCCGGAGGGGTTCGCCAGGCTCGCGGTCAAGGCGATGCAGCCCCGGCCCAAGCCGCAGGTGTACGTCGACCACATCCACGCACCGCTGGTCAGCGTGCAGGAGCAGGCCCAGATCGTGGTGGCCCGGCTGCGGGAACTGGGCGAGGCGGACTTCCGGTCCCTCGTCGCGGACACCGACGACACCCTCACCGTCGTGGCCCGGTTCCTGGCCCTGCTGGAGCTGTACCGGGAGAAGGCCGTCGCCCTGGACCAGGAGACCGCGCTGGGCGACCTGATCGTGCGGTGGACGGGCGGGGACGCGGGGTCCCGGCCGATGGTGACCGACGAGTTCGACCGGCCGCCGGAGCCGCCCAAGGAGGACAAGGCGTGAGCGAGGACACCTCAGAGCTGCCGGCCGGGCTGCGCCCGGTCGCCGAACTCGACCTCAAGCCGGCCCTGGAGGCCGTCCTGATGGTGGTGGACGAGCCCGCCACCGCCGAGCACCTGGCGAAGATCCTGGAGCGGCCGCGGCAGACGATCACCAAGGCGCTGCGGGCCCTGGCCGAGGAGTACACCGCGCAGGGCCGGGGCTTCGAGCTGCGGTTCGTCGCGGGCGGCTGGCGTTTCTACACCCGGGGCGAGTTCGCGCCCGCCGTGGAACGGCTGGTCCTGGAGGGCCAGACGGCCCGGCTGACGCAGGCCGCGCTGGAGACCCTGGCGGTCGTCGCCTACCGCCAGCCGGTGAGCCGCAGCCGCGTCTCGGCCGTCCGCGGAGTCAACTGCGACGGCGTCATGCGCACCCTGCTCCAGCGCGGTCTGGTCGAGGAGGCGGGCGCGGAACCCGAAACAGGTGCGATCCTGTACAGGACGACGAACTACTTCCTGGAGCGGATGGGCCTGCGCGGCCTGGACGAGCTCCCGGAACTCGCGCCCTTCCTCCCGGAGGCGGAGGCGATCGAGGCCGAGACCCAGGAGGGTGTGCCGTCGTTCGATCCGGACGCTCCGGATTCCGAGGACGCAGACGACAAGACGGAACTTTGATGCGAAGCAGCAGCGGCAGGAACAGCAGCGGAAACAACGGCGGGAGCCGTGGTGGCAACAGCGGCGGCCGCGGCGGGAGCAGCGGTGGCCGCGGTGACTACCGCGGCGCCGGCAACGCCCGCGACGACAAGCAGGGCGGGCGTCCGAAGAAGCCGCGCCCGGAGGAGCGGCGCTACGACGTGGGCCCCGGCGCCACCCAGGACGGCCCCAAGTCGGGCCGCGGCGCCTCGGCGCGCGGCGGCGCCAAGGGCGGCCCCCGGCAGGGTCAGGGCACCGGCCGGGGCCGTACGGCCCCGGCGAGTTCCCGCGAGTACGACGCCCGGGCCGAGGAGCGCAACCGGGAGCGGTACGCCGGCAAGCCGGACGTGAAGCTCCCCAAGACCTTTCCGGGCGCCGAGCAGGAGGGCGAGCGGCTGCAGAAGGTGCTGGCCCGCGCGGGCTACGGCTCCCGGCGCGCCTGCGAGGAGCTGATCGAGCAGGCCCGGGTCGAGGTGAACGGCGAGATCGTCCTGGAGCAGGGCAAGCGGGTCGACCCGGAGAACGACGAGGTCCGCGTCGACGGCCTGACCGTGGCCACGCAGTCGTACCAGTTCTTCTCGCTGAACAAGCCGGCCGGTGTGGTCTCCACCATGGAGGACCCGGACGGGCGGCAGTGCCTGGGCGACTACGTCACCAACCGGGAGACCCGGCTCTTCCACGTGGGGCGTCTGGACACCGAGACCGAGGGCGTCATCCTGCTCACCAACCACGGCGAGCTGGCGCACCGGCTGACCCACCCCAGGTACGGCGTGAAGAAGACCTACCTCGCGCACATCGTGGGTCCCATCCCGCGCGACCTGGGCAAGCGGCTCAAGGACGGCATCCAGCTGGAGGACGGGTACGCGCGCGCGGACCACTTCCGGGTCGTCGAGCAGACCGGCAAGAACTACCTGGTCGAGGTCACCCTGCACGAGGGCCGCAAGCACATCGTGCGGCGCATGCTGGCCGAGGCCGGGTTCCCGGTCGACAAGCTGGTGCGGGTGTCCTTCGGACCGATCACCCTCGGCGACCAGAAGTCGGGCTGGCTGCGCCGCCTGTCCAACACCGAGGTCGGGATGCTCATGAAGGAAGTCGACCTCTAGAAGGCCCTGAGCGATTCCCTGACGGCCGGTTCCGTGTGCGACGGGACCGGCCGTCGTCGTTCCCGTGAACGGGCCCTCAGCGGCCGCTGAGGGCCTTGCGTGTCCGGCCGCGCCTATTTATAGTCGTGGAGACTATTAGTGGGAGTGGCCAGAAGAGAAGGGGGGTGGACGGGTCCGTGCAGGACTACGACAAGCACGCCTACGAACCCTTCGCCGTCACCGTCGACCTCGCCGTCCTCACCCTCCGCGCGGGGGCCCTGCACGTGCTGCTGGTCGAGCGCGGGCAGGAACCGTACGCCGGACAGTGGGCGCTGCCGGGCGGCTTCGTGCTGCCCAGGGAGTCGGCCGAGACGGCGGCCCGGCGCGAACTCGCCGAGGAGACCGGTCTTTCGGACGTGTCGGGGCTGCACCTGGAGCAACTGCGCACCTACAGCGCGCCGGACCGCGACCCGAGGATGCGGGTCGTCTCCGTCGCCTTCACCGCGCTGCTGCCCGACGCGCCCGAACCGCGCGGCGGCGGGGACGCGGCCCAGGCCCGCTGGCTGCCGTACGACCCGGCGAGACCGCTCGCCTTCGACCACGAGCGGATCCTGGCCGACGGCCACGAACGCCTCGGCGCGAAGCTGGAGTACAGCTCGCTGGCCACCGCCTTCTGCCCGCCCGAGTTCACCCTCGGCGAGCTGCAGAACGTCTACGAGACCGTGTGGGGCGTCGCGCTGGACCGCCCCAACTTCCGCCGCAAGGTGCTCGCCACGCCCGGGTTCCTCGAACCGGTGCCCGGTGCCGCCCGGCTCACCGGCGGCCGGGGCAAGCCCGCCGCGCTGTACCGCGCGGGCACCGCCGCCGCGCTCCACCCGCCCCTGCTCCGCCCCTCCCGGGAAGGACGCCCCGCATGACCACGAACCCCGCCCGCAAGCGTGCCGCCGTCGGCTCCCTGACCGGTCTCGCCCTCGGGGACGCGCTCGGTTTCCCGACCGAGTTCAACGACGTGCCCTCGATCCTCGCCAAGTGCGGTCCGTGGCGGGAGATGGAGCTGCCCGCGCGGGCCTTCGTCTCCGACGACACGCAGATGACCCTCGCGGTCGGACGAGGGCTGCGCACCGCCATGGACCGAGGGTATCTCGCGCCGAAGCGGCTGGAACGGCCGCTGCGCGAGGAGTTCGTGGACTGGTACCAGTCGCCCGAGAACAACCGGGCGCCCGGCCGGACCTGTCTGCGTGCCTGCGGCCTGCTGAAGGAGGAGGGCCGGGCCTGGCAGGACGCCAGCCAGGTCGACTCCAAGGGGTGCGGCGCCAACATGCGGGTCGCACCGGTCGGGCTCGCGCCCGGACTCACCGACGAACAGCGCGCCGGCGCGGCCCAGTTGCAGTCCGCCCTCACCCACGGCCACCCCACCGCGCTGGCCGCCAGCGACCTCACCGCGCACGCCGTACGGCTGCTGGCCACCGGAACCGAACCGGCCGCGCTGATCGGCCGGTTGCGGTCGTACGCGCTCGACAACCGCACCCACTACCACCAGACCTGGCTCGGCGACCTGTGGACCCGCAGCCACGACGCGACGCCCGAGGCGTTCGTCGCGCGCGGCTGGGACGAGTGCCTGGCCATCCTCGAACGGCTCCAGGAGGCCGTGCGGACCGCCTCCCCGGAGGCCGACCCGTGCCTGGCCACCGGCGCCGGCTGGATCGCCGAGGAGGCCCTCGCGACCGGCCTGCTGTGCTTCCTGCTCTTCCCCGACGAGCCGGTGACGGCCTTGCGCCGGGCCGCCTGCTCCTCCGGCGACTCGGACTCCATCGCCTGCCTGACCGGCGCCTTCGCGGGCGCCTGGCTGGGCGCCGACGCCTGGCCCGCCGCCTGGGCCGACCGGATCGAGTACCGGGAGGAGCTGCTGGCCCTCGGCACGCTCTGGGACGCCTGACCCCATGACCGACGCCCTGTCCCCGGCCCTCGACCTGACCTAGGTCGGCGACGGGCAGCAGGTGGGCGCCCCGGAGGTCGACGTCCGAGTCCCGGGACGGGAAGCCGTACAGGTGGGCGCCGGAGACGGTCGCGAACAGCACGGGATGGGGCCGCTCCGTGACCCGTGGACGCGCGACGGCGTCGAGACGGACCCGGTCACCCACGACCCGCGCAGGTTCGTCCGCCTGATGCCGCGCCGCAACGGCTACGTGCTGGAGCAGCTTCTGTCACCGCTCGTCGCTGACGTGCGGCGGGCGGCGAAGAGGAAGGCTGCCACGCGGGCGTGGTCCGGCTCCGCCGGGAGCGGGCTGCCGCCCAGTGCCCGTTCGGTCTCCGTGGCGAGCCGGGCCATCCGGGCCTCGACCTCCGGCCAGGAGACCTCGCCGCGCTTCACCGCCAGCAACTCCTCGCGCCGGTCGCCGACGTCGATCGTCAGCTCGCCGGTGCGCAGCAGGTCGCGGGCGCTCGCCAGCAGCCGGAGCAGGTGCATCGCGTGCTTCCAGCGCGGGGCGCCGTGCACGCGGACGTCCGCGTCGAGCTTGCGGCGCTGGCCGAGGGCGTAGCGGGTGAAGGTGGCGTACGCCTGCCGGGAGAGGAAGGCGCCGCGCAGGGCGAGCAGTTCGCGGCCGGTGTCGTCGATGTGCTCGACCAGGGGCGAGTGCAGGCACTCCAGGATGTTCGGATCGGCCCGCAGCGCCAGCTCGCAGAACCGCTCCAGCTCCCAGGAGAACTGCTCCTCGCCCGGCCCCTCCACGTGCGTCGGCGGTTTCTCGAAGCGCCAGAACAGGGGCGTGGGGGCGAGGAACACGCCCCGGCGGTCGGTGTCGCTGCCCTCCGTCGCCAGTCCGAAGGCGCGCGACCCCATGACGCAGGTGTAGACGGTGTGGTCGCGTACCAGGTCCTCGGGCTGCATGCCGGGGAGCGTACGCGGACGGTCACGCCAGGGTGATCGAATTTCCGCTCACCGTGATGGACTCGGCGGGCAGCGGCCGGGTGGCCGGGCCGTGCGCCACCGAGCCGTCGGCGATGTGGAACCTGCTGCCGTGGCAGGGGCAGTCGATGGTGCCGTCCGCCACCTGCGCGACCGTGCAGCCCTCGTGGGTGCAGATCGCCGAGAAGGCCTTGAACTCGCCCTTCGTCGGCTGCGTCACCACGACCTTCTGGTCCTTGAAGATCATGCCGCCGCCCTCGGGGATCTGGCTGGTCTGCGCCAGCGCCTTCCCGCCGGGCGCGCTCGCCGACGCCGGGGCCGACTCGGCGGCGGAGGCCGACGCGGAGGAGCTGGAGGAACTGCCGTTGTTGCTGCCGCATCCCACGCAGCACACCGCGAGCGCCGACGCGCCCGTCGTGAGCATCGTGCGGCGGGTGGATCCGTCGGTCATGTCGTCACTCCGAACGTGCGGAAGAACCGGGAGGCGGACGCCAGGGAGTCGCTCCGAGCGGAGCAGCAGCATCTTGGCACTGAAAACACCCAGGACGAAGCAACCGGGTAGGGAGTGCCGCAAAACACCCTTTCCGTACACCCGACAGCCCAACGGGCCCCGAGTAGCGGGACGCGGCGAATGGGCCGACATTGACCTGGGGGTCCGCCGACGTCCGCGGACGTCGCCCCGACGACTCCGAAAGGCATGGTCATGGCAGGCGACGATCTGGAAAGGATGCTCGGCAGCCTCCTGGGCGGCGAAGGCGGGGACGCACGGCTCCTGAGCGCGCTGATCGGGTTCCTCAGCCACGGCCAGGGCGGCGGTTCGCTGGGCGCCCTCCTCGACGGGCTGGCCAGGACCGGCCCCACCGCCCGGCCCGGCCACGAGGACGGGACACCGCGGGCCCGCGCCGACGGCCTGGTCGGCCAGGACTCCGGGTGAGCGGCCGTCTCAGCGGGCGGGCTCCGCGCACCGGCCCGGCGGTGGGCTGACTAGGCTGGACGTACGGGAAGACGACGTCAGAACAGGAGCAGCGCCGTGGCGGTACGAGCGGTCCGGGGGGCCGTCCAGCTGGAGCGGGACGAGGCCGGTCACATGGACGAGCAGGTCGGAGCGTTGCTCACCGCCGTCCTGGAGCGGAACGGGCTGAGCGCCGACGACCTGATCAGCATCTGGTTCACGGCCACGCCCGACCTGCACAGCGACTTCCCGGCGGCCGCCGCGCGCAAGCTCGGCATCGTCGACGTCCCCCTGATCTGCGCGCAGGAACTCGACATCGAGGGCGCCATGCCCCGGGTCGTACGGATCCTCGCGCACATCGAGTCCGAACGGCCCCGCACCGAGATCAACCACGTCTACCTCGGCGCCGCGGCCGCCCTGCGCAAGGACATCGCCCAGTGAGGACCGCGCTCGTCATCGGTACCGGTCTCATCGGTACGTCCGCCGCCCTCGCCCTCTCCCGGCGGGGCGTCGTCGTCCATCTGGCCGACCACGACCCCGAGCAGGCCAGGACGGCGGCCGCGCTCGGCGCCGGCACCGACCAGCCCCCGGCCGGCCCCGTCGACCTGGCGATCGTCGCCGCCCCGCCCGCCCACGTGGCCGCCGTCCTCGCCGACGCGATGGGCAGAGGTCTGGCCCGCGGCTACGTCGACGTGGCCAGCGTCAAGGGCGGACCGCGCCGCGAGCTGGAGGCACGGGGCCTGGACCTGGCGTCGTACATCGGGACGCACCCCATGTCCGGCCGGGAGAAGTCCGGGCCGCTGGCGGCCACCGCCGACCTCTTCGAAGGCCGCCCCTGGGTGCTCACCCCGACCCGGGACACCGACACCGAGGTGCTCAACCTCGCCCTCGAACTGGTCTCGCACTGCAGTGCCGTACCGGTCGTCATGGACGCCGACGCCCACGACCGCGCGGTCGCCCTCGTCTCCCACATGCCCCACCTGGTCTCCAGCATGGTCGCGGCCCGGCTGGAGCACGCCGAGGAGGCGGCCGTGCGGCTGTGCGGGCAGGGCATCCGGGACGTGACCCGGATCGCCGCCTCCGACCCCGCGATGTGGATCGACATCCTCTCCGCCAACCCCGGCCCGGTCGCCGACCTGCTCGCCGACGTCTCCGCCGACCTGGACGAGACCGTGCGCGCGCTGCGGGCCCTGCAGTCCTCGGACGATGCCAAGCGGCACGAGGGCGGCACCGGCATCGAGGACCTGCTGCGGCGCGGCAACGCCGGCCAGGTCCGGGTGCCGGGCAAGCACGGGTCCGCGCCGCGCGCCTACGAGGTCGTGGCGGTCCTCATCGACGACCAGCCCGGCCAGCTCGGCAAGATCTTCGCGGACGCCGGCGCGGCCGGGGTCAACATCGAGGACGTGCGCATCGAGCACGCGACCGGACAGCAGGCCGGGCACGTCCAGATCTGGGTGGAGCCCAAGGCGGTGCCGGTGCTCACGGCGGCCCTGCGGGACCGCGGCTGGGCGCTGCGGCAATAGGCTGAATCAGGCGGTCGCGGGGGCCGGTAACCTTGTGCGGGGCGCGCGGAGCCCCGCACACCACCCACCACCCCGCACCCGGAAGGTGTCCCCCCGTGGAAAACGGCGCCGTAAAGCCCGTGATTGTCGCGATCGACGGCCCCTCGGGCACCGGCAAGTCGAGCACGTCCAGGGCCGTGGCCGCCCAGCTCGGCCTCAGCTACCTGGACACCGGTGCCCAGTACCGGGCGATCACCTGGTGGATGGTGACCAACGGCATCGACCTCACCGACCCGACCGCCATCGCCGCGGTCGCCGGCAAGCCGGAGATCGTCTCCGGGACCGACCCGTCCCACCCGACGATCACCGTCGACGGCGTGGACGTCGCCGGCCCGATCCGCACCGAGGAGGTCACCTCCAAGGTCAGCGCGGTCAGCGCGGTCCCGGAGGTGCGCACCCGGATCAGTGAGCTGCAGCGGACGCTGGCCACCGGCACCGAGACCGGGATCGTCGTCGAGGGCCGCGACATCGGCACGACCGTGCTGCCCGACGCCGACCTGAAGGTCTTCCTCACCGCGTCCCCCGAGGCCCGCGCGGCCCGGCGCAGCGGTGAACTCAAGGGCGCCGACGTCAACGCCACCCGCGAGGCCCTGGTCAAGCGGGACGCGGCGGACTCCAGCCGCAAGACCTCGCCGCTCGCCAAGGCGGACGACGCGGTCGAGGTGGACACCACCGAGCTGACGCTGGCCCAGGTCATCGAGTGCGTCGTCACCCTCGTCGAGGAGAAGCGGGCGGGGAAGTGAGCGGTCCGTCGAACCCCTCGCAGCGGGGTGCCGAGGTGGGCCGGCGCATCGGCGTCGGCCTCATGTACGGGCTGTGGAAGCCGCGCGTGCTGGGCGCCTGGCGGATGCCGGCGCACGGCCCGGTGATCCTCGCCGTGAACCACTCCCACAACATCGACGGCCCGATGGTCATGGGCGTCTCGCCCCGGCCGACGCACTTCCTGATCAAGAAGGAGGCGTTCGTCGGCCCGCTGGACCCGTTCCTGAACCGGATCGGCCAGCTGAAGGTGGACCGGCGGTCCACCGACCGCACGGCGGTCACCCGCGCGCTCGGCGTGCTGGCGGACGGGGGAGTGCTCGGCATATTCCCCGAGGGCAGCCGGGGCGAGGGCGACTTCGCCTCGCTGCGCGCGGGCCTCGCCTACTTCGCGGTGCGCTCCGGGGCGCCGATCGTGCCCGTGGCCGTGCTGGGAAGCGCGGAGCGGCGCGGACGGCTGGTCAAGGGCCTGCCGCCGCTGCGGGCCCGGGTCGACGTCGTCTTCGGCGAGCCCTTCGAAGCGGGCGACGGCAGCGGCCGGCGCACCCGCAGCGCCCTGGACCAGGCCACCGAGCGCATTCAGAAGCAGCTGACCAGCCACCTGGAAAACGCCAGGCGCCAGATCGGACGCTAGGCGACACTTGAGTAGTGGATCAGCCCGATAGGGGAAGGTCCACCGATCACCACGATGAACGACGAGGTACGGACTTCATGAACGACCAGATCCAGCCCGGCGACTCGGCTGAGCACGAGTACGACCACGGGGCACTCGGCGACGCCGAGTACGCGGAGTTCATGGAGCTCGCCGCCGAGGAGGGCTTCGCCGCCGAGGACGTCGAGGGTGCCATCGAGGCGGCGGGCCACGGCCCGCTGCCGGTGCTCGCCGTCGTCGGCCGCCCGAACGTCGGCAAGTCGACCCTGGTGAACCGCATCATCGGCCGTCGCGAGGCCGTCGTCGAGGACAAGCCCGGCGTCACCCGCGACCGGGTCACCTACGAGGCCGAGTGGGCCGGCCGCCGCTTCAAGGTCGTCGACACCGGCGGCTGGGAGCAGGACGTCCTCGGCATCGACGCCTCCGTGGCGGCGCAGGCCGAGTACGCGATCGAGGCGGCCGACGCGGTCGTCTTCGTCGTGGACGCCAAGGTCGGCGCGACCGACACCGACGAGGCGGTCGTACGACTGCTGCGCAAGGCCGGCAAGCCGGTGGTGCTGGCGGCCAACAAGGTCGACGGGCCCAGCGGCGAGGCCGACGCGTCCTACCTGTGGTCCCTCGGCCTCGGCGAACCGCACCCGGTCTCCGCCCTCCACGGCCGCGGCACCGGCGACATGCTCGACGCCGTCCTGGAGGCGCTGCCGGAGGCGCCCCAGCAGACCTTCGGCACCGCGGTGGGCGGCCCGCGCCGGATCGCGCTCATCGGACGGCCGAACGTCGGCAAGTCCTCCCTCCTGAACAAGGTGGCGGGCGAGGAGCGGGTCGTCGTCAACGAACTCGCCGGCACCACCCGCGACCCGGTCGACGAGCTCATCGAACTCGGCGGGATCACCTGGAAGTTCGTCGACACCGCGGGCATCCGCAAGCGGGTCCACCTCCAGCAGGGCGCCGACTACTACGCCTCGCTGCGCACCGCGGCCGCCGTCGAGAAGGCCGAGGTGGCGGTCATCCTGATCGACGCCTCCGAGAACATCTCGGTCCAGGACCAGCGGATCGTGACCATGGCCGTCGAGGCGGGCCGCGCGATCGTCGTCGCCTTCAACAAGTGGGACACCCTCGACGAGGAGCGCCGCTACTACCTCGAACGCGAGATCGAGACCGAGCTGGGCCAGGTCGCCTGGGCACCCCGGGTCAACGTCTCCGCGCAGACCGGCCGCCACATGGAGAAGCTGGTCCCCGCCATCGAGACCGCCCTCGCCGGCTGGGAGACCCGCGTCCCCACCGGCCGCCTGAACGCCTTCCTCGGCGAGCTGGTCGCGGCCCACCCGCACCCGGTCCGCGGCGGCAAGCAGCCCCGCATCCTGTTCGGCACCCAGGCCGGCACCAAGCCGCCGCGGTTCGTCCTCTTCGCCTCCGGCTTCATCGAGGCGGGCTACCGGCGCTTCATCGAACGCCGGCTGCGCGAGGAGTTCGGTTTCGAAGGGACGCCGATCCACATCTCCGTGCGGGTGCGCGAGAAGCGCGGCAAGAAGAAGTAGACGCACGAATGAGGGGCGGCCACCGTCATCGGTGGCCGCCCCTCGGGCATCTGCGTCACTGGCCCCGGCGCGGACCGGGCGGCAGCGCCGCCGGCACCGGATGCATCCCGGTCTCCTGGGACCGTCCGAGCGGCCCGATCCGCTGCCACTGCGGCGGCTGCGGCTGGTCACCGCCGTTGCGGGCGCTGTAGGCGCCCGCGCTGTACGCGCTGTAGGAGTTTCCTCCGTACATCCCGAGGCCGTAGGTGCCGGTGCTGAACGGGGTCGTCCCGAAGGCGACGAAGCCCATCTCCTCCTCACCGCTGCGGTCGCCCGGCAGCGTTCGGAAGCTCTTGACCCACTCCGCGTAGAGCGAGTCGTAGATCGGCGTGGCCGAGAGGGAGCCCAGGCTCTCCTGTCCCGTCCGGGCGGACGGAACGGCGGAGAAGGACGGCCGGCGGGGCGGAAGGTCGTATGCGTGCACGTATGTCCAAACGACCGGGTCACCAAAGGGATGCGGCTCGCCCGCGCCGCGTTGGCGGGCGGTCGACCGCGCGACCAGCCATGACGCGCCCCCGGCCGCCGGTCCGGTGAAGGGCGGCGGCCTCGGGGCGGTCCTCAGACCCCCGCGAGGGGCAGCGCCGCCGCCACCAGCTTGCCGTTCGCCGCGGCCTTGTCGAGCGCGTCGCGCAGCAGGTCCTCGCGGGGCTGCCGGCCGATCGACCCGACCGGCGCCGCGAACATCAGCACCTGCTGGTGCTTGTTGGCGGCCGCCCGCCAGCCGTCGGTCACCTGCAGCGGCTGGTGCGCCTGCCACCAGGCCACCGGCTGACCGCCGTTGGTGCCCGGCTGGAGCACCGCGTGCAGCTGGCCCACCGCCAGCAGCACCGACCAGCCGTGCAGCACCGGCGGCACCGCGGCCAGCGCCGTCAGCGGCATGAAGCCCTGCTCGATGAGGAGCGGCAGGAAGTCGTCGCCCACCCCGTCCGTGCCAGGCCGCACGATGGGCGAGGTCGGCTCGACGACGAGCGCGGGGTGCAGCTCACCGGCGATCAGTACCAGTCCGCTGGTGACACCGAGCACCGCCTGCTCGGGCACGGACTTCCGCGGCCCGCCGGGCGCGCTGTCGCCGCTGATCGAGCGGACCGCGCCCTGCAACTGCTCCTCGGTGACCTGGACGACCTGCGAGGGCAGGCAGCCCGCGTGGGCGAAGGCGAGGACGGCGGTCTCGTCACCGATGAACAGGACGGTGCTGGTGCGCTCCTGTTCGGAGTCGCCCGGGGTGCGGCAGGACGTGCAGTCGTAACTGCCTGGGGCGTTGTCTCCGGCGAGCAGCCGGTCGGCTTCTTCGTCGCCGATCTCGGCGCGTACCTCGTCGCTGACGTCGAGCATGCGCGGCACGGTGGCTCCCTCGGGATGCGGTACGTGAAGGCCCGGGCGGATCCCGGTCCGTGAGCCCCTGGGGGTTGCGGGCTCATGAAGAAGACAACGGGTGATCTGTGGTGGTGGTCACGCCCCCGGGGGATCGGGATCCAACCATCCATCGCACTGGGTCACCCGGCGTGCGGAAATCGGCACGCTCCGTCAACTAGGCGCACGCCAAGAGAGTTTGAGGCGGTGAAGTGGGTCACAGATCCATCGATCGCATGGTCGACACATCATGAAATCAGGGTATGTAGTGGGTGTCCGGAATTCGCCGCTACCTTCGGTAACGTGGAACTGGCCTGGCTCGACAGGGAGTTGGTTGATTCCGGACGTTCCCGCTCTCTAGATTCCTCCGCCGTGTGCAACGAGCACCGCTCGGGTACGTCCGCCGGCCGGCACCAGGAAGAGCACCGTCACGGTGCCGGCCGCGGCGGACGGGGCGGCCGCGACGAACCGCGTCCATCGCGGGGACCGCGTCCCGCCTGGGGGATCCCGGGTACGTGGAGAGGGATATACATGTCCGAGTGTGCCGATACCACCCGTGAGACCGTCGACCGCAGCGGTTCCCGCAGGGGCCGTACGACGGCGGCCCTGGCCGGAGCGGCGCTGCTCGCCCCGCTGGGCCTGCTGGCCGCGACCGGCAACGCCGCGGCGGCGGACAACGGGGTGTGGGACCGCATCGCCCAGTGCGAGAGCGGCGGCAACTGGCACATCAACACCCACAACGGCTACTTCGGCGGACTGCAGTTCTCCGCCTCCACCTGGCGCGCGTACGGCGGCTCCGCCTACGCGTCGACGGCCGACCAGGCCTCCAGGGAAGCGCAGATAGCCGTCGCCACCAGGGTCCAGCAGGCCCAGGGCTGGGGGGCGTGGCCGGTCTGCTCGGCGCGGGCCGGAGCGACCGGTTCGGCGCCCGAGGGGGCCTCCGCGACCACGAGGAGCCGCACCGAGCCGGCGACCCGCTCCACCGGCGGATCGGCCACCCGGCAGAGCACCGGGTCGGCCCCCGCGCACAAGGAGGCGCGGCGCCCGGCAACCCGCACCGGCCGTGACGCGGCCCGGGGCGACTACACCGTCCGCGAGGGCGACACCCTGAGCCGGATCGCCGAGCGGCACGGCACCACCTGGCAACGCCTGTACGCCGCCAATGAGGACGTCATCGGCGGCGACCCGAACCTCATCGTGCCCGGGCAGCGCCTCGCGCTCTGACGCACCTCCCGCCCCGCACCGCCACGCCCCGCCCGGCTCCGACCGGGCGGGGCGCGGCGCGTGGTGAGGGCGGTTCGCGCGCCCGGACGGCGTCGAGTTCGCGGCGCCGCCACACCGGCCCGGAGCCGGGCCGCCAAGGGGGGGTTCTGTGCCGAAGCGGTGAATCTCTTATGCGGTGTCAGCTCGCGCGGCGGCCCGGGGAATCGGAATGGAATGCGCCCGGCCGAGCGCACCGGGTCCCGGCTTCCGGTTCTTTCCGGCGCGCTTTTCGGAAGACCTTACCGGCGCCGGGGAATTGCGTGCGAATGAGCCGAGAAGACGTACTGAACCGCTCGAACGTGTGACGGAGTTCGATCGAAACGCGTGTCGTGATTCTGTGACAGAAGCGTGACCGGGGAGGGACGTCGGACGTCGCGGCCGTTCTCGGCTTCCGTCGCCGCCGGAAGCCGCCTAGCGTGGCCGTATGGCACCGAATCCGGCTCCGGCGCAGGAGCCCCAGGACAGCCCGCAGGGATACGTAGGCCTCGACGCGGGCGACGCGGAACGGCTCGCCCGGCAGCGGGGGTGGCCTACGGTCCGCGCGCTGCCACCGGGCGCGATCATCACCATGGAGTACCGGGCGGGGCGGCTCAACTTCGAGGTGCGCGACGGCGTCGTGGCGCGCGCCTGGAAGGGCTGACCCCGCGACGGCGAAGGCCCCGGTTCCCGCAGGGGGAACCGGGGCCTTCGGTGCGTGCGGGCCGGCTGTGCGTACCGGGTGCCCGCGCGCGGGTCGGCCGGGGCGTCAGCCGCCCGTCAGCGGGCGGGCCGGCTGGGCGGCGCCGCCGCGCGGCTGACGCTCGGGGTGCGGCGGCCGGCGGCTGCCGGCCGGGGTGACCGGGGTGCGCTCCGAGCGGGCCGTGTGCGGGCCCGGCGCCAGATGGATCGGGGTCCGGGGCGAGCGGACCGGGGAGACCGGCTCGCGCTCCGGAGCGGGCGCGTCCTCGGCGGCCGCCGCACGCGGCTTGAGCACCACCGGTGAGACGGGCACGGGCACGGGCACGGGCGCGGGGGCCGTGCGGCCGCGGCCGGCGCGCCAGCGGTCGCGCAGGTCGAAGATCCAAGTCTCGGCGCGCGCGATGAACGGCTCGCACCACGGCAGCGCCAGCAGGATCAGCAGTCCGGCGGCCCAGCCCAGCAGTACGTCGCTCAGCCAGTGCGTACCGAGGTAGACGGTGGACATGCCCACCCCGAGCGAGGTGACCGCGGAAGCGGCGGAGAGCCAGCGGCGGGCCCTGGGGGTGGAGGCCAGATATGCCAGAATTCCCCAGGTCACCACCGCGTTGGCGGTGTGTCCGCTGGGAAATATATCGCCGCCCAGGCCCATCTCGTTCGAGCCGATCACGGTCGCGTAGTGCGGTCCGAGGCGTCCCATGCCGAGCTTGGCGGCGCCGACCGTGATGTTGAGCAGCAGCAGCGAGGCACCGAGGGTCAGCAGCGGGCGCAGGGTGTGCTGGCGCCAGGAGCGCCAGCCCAGCCAGGACGCGACCATCACGGCGGTCGGGCCGCGCTGGCCGAGGACCACGTAGTAGTCGACGAACCAGTGGATCTCCGACCACTGCTGGTACGGCCGGAAGAACATGACCAGCCAGTCGAGCCGGACCAGCCAGGACGTGATCACGACGGCCCACACGATCGCCAGGTAGAAGGCGAGGGTCGCGGTGAACAACACGACCCGGTGCCGGCTCATCCTCGGCACATCGATGTGGGCCGGTCGTTCCGGCTCACGGTCCAGTCTGGCGAACACCCGGTCCAGACGGGTGAGGTTTCGTTCGGTACGCACCCAATCGACGTTACAGCGAGTGAGCTCTGTTCCCGGTCGAAACAGCGGCTTTGTGATGACGATGTGATGTGGGAAACCTCTCAGGAGGTCTCCGAATTCTAAGGATTCCGTAATCCGCGGCGTGCCCGGCCTTCAATTCCTTTGATCATGCCGGGCGGCCGTTTTATGGCACTTATGAATTCGTTAACCAAAGCGTGGCGTGGAGTCCCCCGGCCGCTCACCGTCGGTGCGCCGATGATCATGGCGGGCCCGAGCCGTTCAGCCAGAACGCGCCATACACCGCCGAAGCCACCGCCACCGCCGCGGTGACCAGCACCGATCTGCGCGGGCGTGCGGCGGCCAGGGCCCGGGCGGGCGGCAGCAGCAGCGGGAAGGCCGGCATCAGCAGGCGCGGCTTGGAGCCGAAATAACTCGACGCGCACAGCGCGAGCGCGAGGACGACGCCCGTGTAGACCAGCAGCGGAAGCGGCTGACGCTGTCGTACGCCGATCACGTAGAGCCACAGCAGCAGACAGACACCCACGGTCAAACCCGCTCCGGCCAGGGCGGACGGAAATGACGTGAACTTGTCGGCGACGAAGCGCGCGAACGCGTAACCGCCGTCGAAGCCGTTGCGCCAGCCCGCCTGGACGTCCAGGTAGCCGAGCGGTCCCTTGCCGGTGCGGTGGCCGACCCACAGCACGTAGGCGGCGGCGCCGACGGGGGCGAGGAGCATGCCGAGGAGGCGCCGCCAGGCGGGCGCGCCCTCCGTGACATGGGGGGCGTGCGCCGCGGGTGGCGCGCCGGGTGGTCGCGGAACGCGCCGGGGCGGGGCGGTGCCGGACTCCTCCGGGGCGCGTCCGTCGTCCGGCGCGCCCGACGCGTGCCCCGCGCCCCGGTCGCGCACGCCCCCGCTCCGAGCCCGCACGAACGAGACCACGCCCGCCGCCCACACCGCCGCCACGACGGCGAGCCCCACCGGCCGGGTCAGCCCCGCCAGCGCGGCCAGCACCCCGGCGCCCACCCAGCGGCCGGTCAGCACGGCGTACAGCGACCACGCGGCCAGCGCGGTGAACAGGGACTCGCTGTACGCCATCGACTGGACGATCCCGACCGGCAGCACCGCCCACAGCAGGACCGCGCGGACGCCGACCCGCGGGCCGTGGACGAGGTCGGCGACGGCGAAGACCCCCCAGGCCGCGGCGAGCGAGGCGAGCAGGGAGACCGTGAGGCCCGCGCCCCCGTACGACAGCGGCGTGAGCGCGTGCAGCAGCCGCTCCAGCCACGGCAGCAGCGGGAAGAAGGCCAGGTCGGAGTGGACGTCACCGTTGGGCAGCCGCACCTCGTAGCCGTACCCGAGCCCGGCGACACGGGCGTACCACAGCGAGTCCCAGCGCGCCGTCAGCAGGCCGTACGCGCTCTTGCCGCGCGCCCCGCTCCACACGGCCAGCGCGAGCAGGCCGAGGGCGCGCACGGCGGCGTACCCGAGCAGGGCCGGCGCCGCCCGGCGCAGGGCCGGGACACGCGAGGCCGCCACGGGCGTCTCAAGATCGGTCACAGGCTCGATTATCGACGCGGCCCGCATCCCGCGGAGCCGGCCCCGCCCGCCGGGACCCCGAGGTCAGTGGCGTACACCACACGACTTCCCGGCAGCCGGTGAGAGGTCCGCCACGTACCCCCGGAACGAACTCGCGTACGCTGTCGTGTCACTCGCGTTCGTATGCGCGGGCCGGAGACCCCCGCTCCTCTCCGGCCGTACGACGGGGAGTCCCCGCCCGCCGATCCGCCGTACGCGAGGGATCATCTGGGAGGTACGTACATGTCCGGTACGACCACGGCAGCCGTACGGCCGCGCCGTCGGGCGACCGGTACCGGTGCCAACCGCTGGGTCGTCCTCGTCGTCCTCTGCATCAGCCTGCTGCTGGTCGCCCTCGACGCGACCGTGCTGCACGTCGCGGTGCCCGCCGTCACCGAGGACCTCAAGCCGGGCGCCATGGAACTGCTCTGGATCGTCGACGTCTACCCACTGGTCTGCGCCTCGCTGCTGATCCTCTTCGGCACGCTCGGCGACCGCGTGGGCCGGCGCCGTGTCCTGCTCCTCGGGTACGCCCTCTTCGGGGTCGCCTCGGCCGCCGCGGCGGCCGCGCCCACCGCCGGAGCGCTGATCGGGGCCCGGGCACTGCTCGGCGTCGGCGGCGCCATGATCATGCCGGCGACGCTGTCGATCCTCCGGCAGGTCTTCCCCGACCGCCGCGAACGCGCCCTGGCCATCGGCGTCTGGAGCGCGGTGGCGGCGGTCGGCGCCGCCGTGGGGCCGCTGTTGGGCGGCTTCCTGCTCGAACACTTCTGGTGGGGTTCGGTCTTCCTGGTCAACATCCCGCTGATGCTGATCAGTCTGCCCGTGGGACGGCTGCTGCTCCCCGAGTCGCGCGGCGACCGCGACGGTCCCTGGGACGTCGTGGGCGCCCTGATGGCGGCCCTTGGCCTGTTCGGCGTGGTGTTCGCCGTGAAGCGGCTGGGCAGCGGCGAACCGGCCGCCGACGCGCTGACGGTGGCGCCGCTGGTGGTCGGCGCGCTGCTGCTGTTCCTGTTCGTACGACGACAACGGCGGCGCACGTACCCGCTGGTGGACCTGAAGATGTTCGCCCGGCCCGCGTTCAGCACCTCGGTGGGCTGCATCGTCCTCGCGATGCTCGCGTTGGTGGGTCTCGAACTGATCGCCGCGCAGTACCTGCAACTGGTGCTGGGCCTGTCGCCGTTGCAGACCGGGCTGCGCCTGCTGCCGCTGACGCTCGCCGCGATGGCGGCCGGCCTGGCCGGGGCGCGGCTGCTGCGGCGCGTCGGGCCGCGCCGGATGGTGTGCTTCGGTTTCTGCCTGACCGCCGCGGCGGTGCTGACGCTGACCGCGATGGGCGGCGCCGACAACGCGGGCCTGCTGCTGTTCGGTTTCGTGCTGCTCGGCTTCGGCCTGGAGACCACGCTCTTCGGGGCGTACGAGTCGATGCTGAGCGAGGCGCCCGCCGCGCAGGCCGGCGGGGCGGCGGCGATCGGCGAGACCTCCTACCAACTGGGCGCGGGCATCGGGATCGCGCTCCTCGGCAGCGTGATGAACGCCGCCTACGCGCCCGGACTTGCGCGGGTGCCCGGAGTGCCGCGAGCGGAGTCCGCGGCGGCCGGCCACTCGCTGGGCGAGGCCTACGACGTCGCAGGCCGACTCGGCGGCCCCACGGGCGCGGCGCTGCGCCGGGCGGCGAGGGACTCCTTCGTGCACGGTCTGCACGTGACGCTGCTGGTGAGCGCGGGTCTGCTGCTGCTGGGCGCGGTGATGGCGCTGCGGCTGCCCCGGGTGATGCAGTGCGAGGAGGCCGCGGTCGAGGTGCCGGCCCCCAGGGAGCCCCAGAGGTCCCGCGTCTCGGCCTGACCGGTCGGGGGCGGCTGGGCGATCAGGGAGACTGCGCGTAGCCTGGTCCGACTAGCGGTGCTAGTTTCAGGAGGGTCTGCATGTCCGCGTCCGGGAAGTTGCCTCCGTTCGATGCCGGTGATCCGCTCGGCATCGACGATCTTCTGGAGCCGGAGGATCTCGCCGTCCGGGAGACCGTGCGGAACTGGGCGGCCGACCGGGTGCTGCCGTTCGTCGCCGACTGGTACGAGAGCGGGGAGCTGCCCGGCATCCGGGAGCTGGCCAGGGAACTGGGCGCGATCGGTGCCCTCGGGATGTCGCTGACCGGCTACGGCTGCGCCGGGGCGTCCGCCGTGCAGTACGGGCTGGCCTGCCTGGAGCTGGAGGCCGCCGACTCGGGCATCCGCTCGCTGGTGTCCGTGCAGGGATCGCTCGCGATGTACGCCGTCCACCGGTTCGGGAGCGAGGAACAGAAGTCCCGCTGGCTGCCCGCCATGGCCGCCGGTGAGGTCATCGGGTGCTTCGGCCTCACCGAGCCCGACCACGGCTCCGACCCCGCCGCCATGCGCACCTACGCCAAGCGCGAGGCCGGCGGCGACTGGGTGCTCAACGGCCGGAAGATGTGGATCACCAACGGCTCGGTGGCGGGCGTCGCCGTCGTGTGGGCGCAGAGCGACAACGGGATCCGCGGGTTCGTCGTGCCCACCGACACGCCCGGCTTCTCCGCGCCGGAGATCAAGCACAAGTGGTCGCTGCGGGCGAGCGTCACCAGCGAGCTGGTGATGGACGACGTACGGCTGCCCGCCGACGCCGTGCTGCCCGAGGTCACGGGGCTCAAGGGGCCGCTCAGCTGTCTGTCGCACGCGCGCTACGGCATCGTCTGGGGCGCCATGGGCGCGGCCCGCACCTGTTTCGAGACGGCCGTCGACTACGCGAAGTCGCGGGAGCAGTTCGGCAGGCCCATCGGGGGCTTCCAGCTCACCCAGGCCAAAATCGCCGACATGGCGGTCGAACTGCACAAGGGGATCCTGCTCGCCCATCACCTCGGGCGGCGGATGGACGCCGGCCGCCTGCGTCCCGAGCAGGTCAGCTTCGGCAAACTCAACAACGTGCGGGAGGCGATCGAGATCTGCCGTACGGCACGGACGGTCCTCGGCGCCAACGGGATCTCGCTGGAGTACCCGGTGATGCGGCACGCGACCAACCTGGAGTCGGTGCTCACCTACGAGGGCACCGTCGAGATGCACCAGCTCGTGCTGGGCAAGGCGCTCACCGGGCTCGACGCCTTCCGGTGACCCCTGCGCGGGGGCAGGGCCGGCGAGCGGCCCTGCCTCAGCTCTGGTTGAAGAAACCGTCCTCCCGGCGCGCGGCCGGCTCGCCGTTGACGATCTCGGTGTTGGCGGGGGAGAGCAGGAAGACCCGGTTGGACACCCGGTCGATCGAACCACGGAGGCCGAAGATCAGCCCGGCCGCGAAGTCGACGACCCGCTTGGCGTCGCCGGCCTCCATGGCGGTGAGGTTCACGATGACCGGCACGCCCTCGCGGAACAGCTCGCCGATCGCGCGGGCGTCCCGGAAGCTGTCCGGGGTGACCGTGCCGATCCGGCGGCCCTTCTCCTCGGCGGTGTCCGTGGCCACCTTGACCCGCGGGTCGGTGACCCAGGCATCCCCGGGCTGCTCGGTCCCTTCGGAGTAGTCGTCGTCGTAGTAGCGCTCGTCATCGTTGTCGTCGACGAGGCCAAGCCAGGCACTCGCCTTGCGTACCGATCCCATGGACGCCTCCTCTCACAGCGGTCTTTCATGCTTCCGCATCCCTATGGTCGTCCATGATGCGGATGGCGCGCCAAGTGGATAGACGCCGCGCGGGGGGTTTGTGACGGTACTGGTGCAGAGCGCAAACGTCGAGAGCCCAGGTACCCCAAGGGTCGTGACTCACACGGCTGCTGACTGTGAGTGAAATATGATTGTTCCGGGCGTATGGGTGATGAGCGGTGCGTCCGAGTGAATCGACGGGCGTCGATGAAACGACAGTAGGCCGATACGACGGCCCAGCTCAGCGTCGTACCGGCCCTGACGTACTGTCAGTTCTTCAGCTCGGGCGGGGAGATCCGCGAGGTGCCGATCGCCGACGCGGTCGTCCCCCGCTTCCGCGGAATCCGTTCGTAGGCACCGTCGGTGATGAGCCTGTTCACGGCCGCCCTGAACGCGGGCGCCCGTTTCGTGCCCTTCTTGAGGGCGAAACCGACGTCGAGCCGGTGGTACTCGTTGAGGATCTTCAGGTCCTCGTGGGCCGCGGAGACCACGTCGGTGGTGGGGATCGCGCCGCTCCCGGCCGCCGCCCCCCCCCGTGCCGAACCGGAGCCCGACGGGCCGCCGGAACCGGAACCGCAGGCGGTGAGGGACAGGGCCGTGACCGAGGTGATCGCGAAAGCGGGGAGCAGGAACCGGTGGCGGGTATGGGACGGGCGTACGGATCGTCGGGCGGTCTCCTGGGATCAGCAGGCGTGCGGACCTGGAGGCGCGGCGCGAGGGGGAGTGCGAGGGGAGGGGTGCGCGTGTGAAGGCGGAACGGGGAAAGCGGCACAGAACGCGAGGAGTCCCCGCCGTCGGCGGGGCGCGCAGTGGGTCAGCTCAACAGGAAGAGGACCACACGCGACCGAAGTCGATGTGGGAGCGGGTGACCAGCCACTGCTGCGGATGCATGGGCCAAGTGGAACAGGTCTCCGGTTCCCCGTCAACCGACCTGAGACGCGCTGCTCACAGTCCGGACACCCTTGACAGGGAGGGGAAACGGCGCCGTACAGTCGACGGACGGCCCTGCTGAGGGGCTCGGCCGTGCGAGCGCCGCCCAGCGGCGGCGCTCCGTGTGAAGGCACCCGCCGCACCACCGTGCGCGCGTCCAGCGTGCTCGAATGATCCGTCACGGAGCCTTCGCATGTCATCCGACACCCTCGCCACCGTCCCTGCCGCGCTCGGTATACCCGAACGCGCGCACCACCTGAGAGTCGTCCCGCGCCGCCGGTACGGACAAGGGACCGCGGCCGTCGCCGTCCTCGTCCTGCTCGGCCTCGCGACCGCCTCGGTGGTGCGCAACAAGGCGTTCCCACGGGACGTCGTCGCCGACTGCTTCACCACCGCCTCCGTACTGCTCGGCCTGTGGCTCACCCTGTGGTACACCGTCGTCACCTCGGTGCTCGGCATCGGCCGGCACTCCGTCGAGAAGCACTCCGCGCGCGGCACGGGAACGGGCCGATGAGGTCCCGGTTGGTGATCGTGGGAGCCGGTCCGCGGGGGACCGGACTCCTGGAGCGCATCGCCGCCAACGCGCCCGAGCTGTACGCCGGCGACGGCCTCGACATCCACCTGGTCGACCCCCATCCGCCCGGCGCCGGCCGGATCTGGCGGGCCGCGCAGTCGCCGCTGCTGTGGATGAACTCGCACGCCGAGGACGTCACCATGTTCACCGACGAGACGGTGCGCATGACCGGCCCGGTGCGCGAGGGTCCGACCCTGCACGAGTGGGCGGGACTGGACGGCCGTACCTTCGCCGACCGGCAGATCCAGGGCCGGTACCTGCGGCACGTGTACGACCGCGCCGTGGCCGGCCTGCCCGACGGCGTCACCGTCCGGCACCATCCCCACCGGGCCCTGCGGGTGAGCGGTCCGCGCGACGGGCGTCAGCAGGTCTGGCTCGAGGGCCGCCGGGACCCGCTCGTCGCCGACCTCGTCGTCCTCGCCCTCGGCCACCTCGACGCCGACCTCGACCCCGAACAGCAGGCCCTGGCCGCGTACGCCCGCACGCACGGACTGGTCCACCTGCCCCCGGACTTCACCGCCGACAGCGACCTGTCCGCGCTACGGCCCGGCGAACCGGTGCTGGTGCGCGGCTTCGGGCTGGCCTTCGTCGACCTGATGGTGCTCCTCACGGAGGGCCGTGGCGGACGGTACGAAGGGGACACCTACGTGCCCTCGGGACGCGAACCGGTGCTGTACGTCGGCTCACGGCGCGGGGTGCCGTACCACGCGAAGATCGGCTACGACTGGACCGGCGAACGGCCGCCGCTGCCCCGGTTCCTCGGCCCCGCCGAGGTCGACGAACTGCGCGCGAGGCCCGGCCGTCTCGACTTCCGCCGGGACGTGTGGCCCCTGGTGGAGAAGGAACTCGGCTTCGCCCACTACCACCGGCTGTTCACCGTCCACCCCGAGCGGACGGCCGTCGCCTGGCGGGACTTCGAGGAGAAGTACGCCGCCGCCGGGACCGGGGCGGAGATCCGGGCGCTGGTGGCGTCCGCCGTGCCGGACCCGGCCGACCGGCTCGACCTCGCGGCGCTCGACCGGCCGCTGGAGGGCGTGCGCTTCGGATCCCACGAGGAGTTCCAGGAGGGTCTGCGGACCTACGTCGAGGCGGACCTGAGCCGCCGTCACGATCCCGGGCACAGCGCCGACCTGGCGGTCTTCCTCGGACTGCTTTCCGTCTACGGGCAGTTGGTGCGGCTCGGTGACATCGGCCCCTGGTGGCACGGGTTCTTCAGCTACCTGGCCTCGGGGCCGCCCGGCCCCCGGCTGCGGCAGCTGCTCGCGCTGTCCCGGGCGGGAGTGGTCAGGTTCCTCGGCGCCGGGACGGAGGTGACGGCGCGGGACGGCGTGTTCGCGGCGTCCGCGGAGACCGTGCCCGGGTTCGTGGTCGAGGCGCGGGCGCTCGTCGAGGCGCGGCTGCCCGAACCCACCGTGGGACGGACCCGGGAGACGCTGCTGCGCGAACTCCTGACCGACGGGGCCGCCGAGACGCCCGAGGGGCTGCTCAGAGTCGATCCCGCGGACGGCCGCGTCCTGGACGTGAGCGGCCGGCCGCATCCCCGCCGGTTCGCGCTCGGGCCGTTCACCGACGCCCGCACACCCGGCGCGTTCACCCGGCCGCGCACCGGCGGCCCCGCCTTCCGGCAGAACGACGGCGCGGCGCGGGCGGCACTGGCCTTCCTGCGGGACCCGGACGGGCGGACCGCCGCCCGGTCCGCCGGTCCGGCCTCCACTTCCCCCGAGGGGTCCACTCCATGAGCGTGATGGTCGACATCGGGTCCGTGCACAAGAGCTTCGGCACGCCGGAGGTGCTCAAGGGCATCGACCTCCCGGTGCGGGCCGGCGGCCGGCAGCAGCGGGCCGCGATCGCACGGGCGCCGGCGCCGGCGCCCACCGTGCTGCTGTTCGACGAACCGACCTCCGCGCTCGACCCGGAACCGGTGGGTGAACTCCTGGACGGCATCAGGGACCTGGCGCGGCAGCGCACCACGACGATCATCGTGAGCCATGGGATCGGGTTCGCCCGGGAGGTCGCCGACACCGTCGTCTTCATGGCCGACGGACGGATCGTGGAGGCCGGACCGCCGGCGCGGGTGCTGGACGCTCCGCGCGAGGAGCGGACCCGGACGCTCCTCTCCAAGGCGCTGTGATGCGCCGAGAGGACGGTCTGTCATGAGCGGCTCGTACGGCCGGGGACTGCTGCACCTGGCCGCCGCCGTGGACCGGGCGGACGGCTCCGACGCGGAGCTTCACGTGGAGCTGGCGCGGCTCGCCGAGAGCGGCGCCCTGGACTTCGTCACGCTCGACGGCCGGTCCGGGTGGGCGGAGACCGACCCGCTCGCCGTGCTGTCGCGGATCGCGCTCGCCACCCGGCGCATCGGGCTGGTGCCGCTGGTGAGCGCCCCGCAGACCGCACTGGCCGACCTCGACCGGGTCAGCCGGGGCCGGGCCGGCTGGTGGAGCGGGACGCCGGGACCCTCGCACGGGCATCCGGTCCGGGTCGCCGAGGCCACCGAGGGTCCCGCCCTGCGGAGCGCGGCACGCCATGCCGACGTCGTCCTGGTGCGGGCCGCGAGCGCGGCTCAGGCCGCCGCCGTGCGGGACGAACTCAGGAGCCGGGCGGGGGAGTCGGGGCGGGATCCCGACGCGCTGCGGGTGCTGGTGAGTCTGCTGGTGGACCTGGGGGACGGGGAGCGGGCGGCCGCGCCGGGGCACGGCGGCGGCGGGCCCCGGCAGACCGTGCGCGGGCCGCTGTACCGAGGCGGCCCGGTGGACCTCGCGGAGCTGATCGCCGGCTGGCACGGCGAGGGCGCCGCCGACGGCTTCCACCTGGTGCCCGCCGAACCGCGCCGGGACCTGGAGCGGCTGGTCAACGGCACCGTGGCGCTGCTCCAGCACCGCGGGCTGTTCCGCACCTTCTATCCGGGCGGCACCCTGCGCGAGCACCTGGGCCTGGCCCGGTCAGCCGGGCAGCTCGCGGCGCCCTGAGACGGCCGTGCGCTCCCGGCCGGCGCGGACGGGACGGGCACGCGGGGGAGAGGGACGCACGCCGTTTCGGGTTCATCTATTCGGCCGCTCCCCGGCGCCGGCGACTCCCCGGCCGTCGGCACCGGCCGGGCGCGACCGCCGCCGTGCGCCGCCGCGGCCCCCGCCATCTGCCCCTTCCCGCCGCGAGGGAACGGGACGGACCTCGCGGCCGGGGCGGGGGAGCGCACAGTGACCCGAGGGATTCGAGGGATTTGTGACCGGGTGTCATCCCGTACGGACCACGACGAGTTCCCACAAAGTCGGCAGGGTTCGAACACGGTCGCACGGCCGAAAGGCCCCCTTGCGGGTACCGGTCGTTCGCCCGAATACTCCCCCACAGCGCTTGTCAGGGGCATGCGTGTCCGGAACCCGGACGTCCTCCCTGGCTGCGCCTCACGGGCCCCGACCCCACGCGGGCCCCCTGATTCCCCTGGGAGGGAACGAAAAGTGAGGATCAAGCGCACGACCCCCCGCAGCGGTGTCACGAGACGGACCCGGCTGATCGCCGTGGGTACCGGTTTCCTGGCCGCTGCCGCGTTCGCCGTCCCCACCGCGAGCGCGAGTACCGTCCACACCTTCAGCGCGAGCGAACTGAAGGCCGTGAACAGCTCCGTTCTGAAGGCGAACGTCCCCGGCACCGCCTGGGCCGTCGACAGCAAGACCAACCGTGTCGTCGTCACCGCCGACTCCACGGTCTCCGCCGCCGAGATCGCCAAGATCAAGGACCAGGCGGGCGCCGACGCCGGCGCGATCACCGTCAAGCGCACCCCCGGCACCTTCAAGAAGCTGATCACCGGTGGCGACGCCATCTACGGCGGCTCCTACCGCTGCTCGCTCGGCTTCAACGTGCACAGCGGCAGCACGTACTACTTCCTGACCGCCGGGCACTGCGGTGAGGTGGCCTCGACCTGGTACAGCAACTCCGGCCACACCACGGTCCTGGGCACCAACGTCAGCTACAGCTTCCCGAACAACGACTTCGCGCTGGTCCGGTACACCAACAGCTCGATCGCGCACCCGAGCGCGGTCGGCAGCCAGACCATCACCAGTGCGGCCACCCCGTCCGTCGGGACGACGGTGTACCGCCGCGGTTCGACCACCGGCACGCACAGCGGCCGGGTCACCGCGCTGAACGCCACCGTCAACTACGGCGGCGGTGACGTCGTCTACGGCATGATCCAGACCACGGTCTGCGCCGAGGGCGGCGACAGCGGCGGCCCGCTCTACGGCGGTTCCGTGGCCTACGGTCTGACCTCGGGCGGCAGCGGCAACTGCACCTCCGGCGGAACGACCTTCTTCCAGCCGGTCACCGAGGCGCTGAGCTACTACGGCGTGAGCGTCGGCTGACGATCCTCCCGGACCGGTTCTCCCTGGGGGCCCCCGCACGCAACCGGCGTGCGGGGGCTCCCTTTTGACGGGGTGGCGGAGTTACCGTCGAAGGACCACTGGAGTCACCCCCTGGGGGCCGGCATGGTCGAGGCGATGGTGGCGGCCGCGGCCGCTCTCGTGTCCGTCGGAGCGGTCTACGCACTGGCCGCGGCACGGGTCGTCAGGCAGTACGAGCGAGGCGTGGTGTTCCGCCTCGGCCGGCTGCGACCGGAGGTGCGCGAACCCGGTTTCACCATGATCGTCCCCTTCGTGGACCGGCTCCAGAAGGTCAACATGCAGATCGTCACGATGCCCGTGCCGGCGCAGGAGGGCATCACCCGGGACAACGTGACCGTCCGCGTCGACGCCGTCGTCTACTTCAGGGTGACCGGGCCCGCCGAGGCGGTCGTCCGGGTCGAGGACTACCGGTTCGCCGTCTCGCAGATGGCGCAGACCTCGCTGCGGTCCATCATCGGCAAGAGCGAGCTGGACGACCTGCTGTCGAACCGGGAGAAGCTCAACCAGGGCCTGGAGCTGATGATCGACAGTCCGGCCGTGGAGTGGGGCGTCACCATCGACCGTGTCGAGATCAAGGACGTGTCGCTGCCCGAGACCATGAAGCGGTCCATGGCCCGGCAGGCCGAGGCCGACCGGGAACGCCGGGCCCGGGTCATCAACGCCGACGCCGAACTCCAGGCCTCCAAGAAGCTAGCGGAGGCGGCCAAGGAGATGTCCGAGCAGCCCGCCGCGCTCCAACTGCGGCTGCTGCAGACGGTGGTGGCGGTGGCCGCGGAGAAGAACTCGACGCTGGTGCTGCCCTTCCCCGTGGAGCTGCTGCGGTTCCTGGAGCGGGCCCAGCAGCAACTGCCGCCCGGGGCCGACGGGTCGGCGGTGAACAGGGTCGCGCGGGAGTCGGACGAGCCTGGAGGGGCGCATTCCGGCCAGGGGTGAGGGTCACGCTCCGCCCGTGGTTACTCGCCCGTAGTGTTTGCAGTGCGAATTCCCCGGCGGTGACTGCGAACGGCCGTCGCGCGGGGGGCGCGCACCGCCTGCGCACACGCGTCCTGAAGTCGACCTTGTGTGCTCCCTGTGGGTGTCGGAATAGTGGGCGCCCGTCAACCAGCCTTCCGGCCCTGAGGTCCCCACATCCTTACGGGCCGACCCCCCACAGGAGGACATGAGTTGAGGCACCGACGCATACCCGGGCGCCGGGCGGCCCTCGCCGCCGCGGGCGTCGCCGCGCTCGTCGCCACCGGAGTGACCTTCCAGAGTGCGAACGCCGGCGAGCCCGCCAAGACCGCCGCACCGCGGACGCTCTCCGCGCCCGCGGCCGGAAAGCTCGCCTCGACGCTGGTCGCCGACCTCGGCACCGGCGCGGCCGGCACGTACTACGACGCCAAGGCGAAGAGCCTCGTCGTCAACGTGCTCGACGACGCCGCCGCGCGGACCGTCGAGGCGGCCGGGGCCAGGGCGAGACTCGTCGCCAACTCCCTGGCCGAACTCGACGGCGCGCGTGGCACGCTGAAGCGGGACGCCACCATCCCGGGCACCTCCTGGGCGACCGACCCGGTCTCCGACAAGGTCGTCGTCACCGCCGACAGGACGGTGGCCGGGACCGCGCTGGCCCGGCTCGCCAAGGTTGTCGACGGGCTCGGTGAGAGGGCCGAACTGCGGCGCTCGAAGGGGGAGTTCAAGACCTTCATCGCCGGCGGCGACGCGATCAGCGGGTCCGGCGGGCGCTGCTCGCTCGGCTTCAACGTGGTCAAGGGCGGCGAGCCGTACTTCCTGACCGCCGGGCACTGCACGGACGCCATCTCCAGCTGGTCGGACTCCTCCGGCGCCGTGATCGGCTCCAACGCCCGGTCCAGCTTCCCGGGCAACGACTTCGGTCTGGTCGAGTACACCTCCACGGTGGACCACCCGAGCGAGGTCGACCTCTACGACGGCTCCGCCCGGAAGATCACCGGCGCCGCCGAGGCCACCGTCGGCATGAAGGTGACCCGCAGCGGTTCCACCACCCAGGTCCACGACGGCACGGTCACCGGGCTCAACGCCACCGTGAACTACTCGGAGGGCACGGTGAGCGGGCTCATCCGGACCGACGTCTGCGCCGAGCCGGGCGACAGCGGCGGCTCCCTCTTCTCGGGCAGCGACGCCGTCGGCCTGACCTCCGGCGGCAGCGGCGACTGCACCTCCGGCGGGGAGACGTTCTTCCAGCCGGTGACGGAGGCCCTGTCGGCCACCGGCAGCCAGATCGGCTGACCCGCACCGCACGCCCAGCCGCCCCGCCCTCCCGAAGGGGCGGGGCGGCCGCGTTCACCGGGCCGCCCGCCTTGCCGTGCCCACGACACCGAAGCCCGCCCGGGAGAGCGGCGCACCGGGGCTCGGTGCAGGCTGGACTAGGGAGGTGGGTTGCCGTGGCGCACAACGAAGCCGTCTCGCCGGGCAAGGGTGCCGCGGTGCTGGAGGCCCTGTTCCGTCAGTCGCCCACCGGCCGGCTGATCCTGGACACACGGCTGCGCATCCTGCGGATCAACCTCGTCAGGCCGGATCTGCACGGCACGCCCTACGAGCAGATGCTGGGCCGGCACATCACCGACGTGTACGCCCTCTCCCACCCCGGCGAGGTGGAGGCGATGCTGCACGGGGTCCTGGAGAGCGGCGAGGCGGTGCGGGGACGGCTCGTGGGGGTGCGGCGCAAGAACGCGCCGGGGCCCGAATACCTGTTCTCCGTCTCCGCGACCCGGCTGGAGGACGCGCGGGGGAAGGCCTGGGGCGTGCTCACGGAGATGGTCGACGTCACCGAGTGCGAACGGGCGAGCCTGCGGATGCGGGTCCTCGACGGCGTGCGCGAGCACGTGGGACGGACCCTCGACGTGGTATCCACCTGCGAGGAACTGGCACAGGCCGTGGTGCCGGGCCTCGCCGACATCGTCGTGGTGGAGGTGGTGGACGCCGTGATACGCGGCGAGGAGCCCCCGCTGAGCCCGCTGGGGCCGGAGGTCCCGCTGCGCCGTGCCGCCTACCGCCACACCGGCGGCCGGGAGCAGGCCCAGGCGCATCCGGTCGGCGACGTACGGGCCCTGCCCTTCCCCACCCCCTACGCCCAGACCCTGACCGACCTCAAGCCCCGTCTCGTCGCCCTCGGCCCCGACACGCCCTGGCTGGCGGCCGATCCGCCGCGCGCCGAGGCGATCCGCGCCTCCGGCGCCCGCCTCCTCATCACGGTGCCCCTGACCCTGCGCCGCACCGTGCTGGGACTGCTGAGCCTGTACCGCACCGACCAGGGCGACGGCTACGAGGAGGGCGACGTCACCCTCGCCCTCGAAGCGGCCGCCCACACCGCGCTGTGCATCGACAACGCCCGCCGCTACACCCGCGAGCACACCATCGCCCTGACCGTCCAGCGGCACCTGCTGCCACCCCAGCCCGCGCCGCGGAGCACCGTCGAGAGCGCGTACCTGCACGTGCCGTCCGAGGCGGGCGGAGGCGGCGGGTTCGACACCTTCGCGCTGTCCGGCGCCCGCACCGCGCTGGTGGTCGGCGAGGTCGCCGGTGAGGGCGTGCAGGCGGCCATCACGATGGGACAGATGCGGACCGCCGTGCACTCCCTGGCCGCCCTCGACCTGGAGCCCGACGAACTCCTCGCCCGCCTCAACGACACCGCGCTCAGCCTCGCCGAGGAACGCTCGGTGCTGTCGCCCGGCGACCCCGTGCCCCCGACGGGAAGCTGTCTGTACGCGGTCCACGACCCGTTCGCCCAGACCTGCACCATCGCCCTGGCCGGGCATCCCCCGCCCGTCGTCGCCCACCCCGACGGGAGCACCGAGATCCTGGACCTGCCGAGCGGACCTCCGCTGGGCAGCGCCGCGGGCCCGCCCTTCGCCGCCACCACGGTTTCCGTCGCCGACGGCAGCGTCCTCGCCTTCTACACCGCGGGCCTGATGCGCGCCGCGCCGTTCCCGGAGACCCTGGCCCGGGTGCTGGCCCGGCCCGGACGGCCCCTGCAGGATCTGTGCGACGAGGTGCTCTACCGGACGCGGCAGAGCGCCCGCCGCACCGACGTCATCCTCCTGCTCGCCCGCACCCACCCCTTCCCCGCCGACCAGGCCGCCACCTGGCACCTGGAGCACCACGCCAAGGCCGTCGCCAGGGCCCGCGGCCACGCCCGCCGCCAGCTGGGCCGGTGGAACATCGACGAGGAGACGGCCTACGTCACCGAGATGATCGTCAGCGAGCTGGTCACCAACGCCGTCCGCTACGGCACCGCGCCCGCCCGGCTGCAGCTCATCAAGGACCGCACGCTCACCTGCGAGGTCCACGACGGCAACACCCTCGCGCCGCGGCTGCGCCACGCGAAGACCGCCGACGAAGGGGGACGCGGCCTGTTCATCGTCGCGCAGCTCGCCCAGAACTGGGGCGTCCGGCACACGGCCGACGGCAAGACCGTCTGGGCCGAACAGAGCCTGCCGGCCCCCGCCCGCCGCCGCTTCAGGCCGTAGGCCGTGGCGCCGTGGCGCCGGGCGGCGGGAGCCGCGCAGCGAAAAGCCCCGACTGGACGGGGGAGACCAGCCGGGGCGGTACGAGGTGGCGTGCGGAGGGCGGTCGCCTCTCGGCGAAGGGCTCCATGGGGCTTCAGCCGGACGATCGTCCCCATGGGCTGTAGGTGAGGCCCGGGGACACTGTCCCCTCCGCAGCCACGTACACATGAACGGCCCGCGGCCCGGCGGTGTTCCCGCGCCGCCGCCCCCGCCGGGGTGACCTGCGGCACACCCCGCGGGAAGCGCGGGCCCTCGTCAGGTCGCCAGGGCGGCCGGCCGCACGGCCCTCGGTCCGAAGCGACGGCGCGCCCGGTCGGCGGCGGCCTCGGCCGCGCGGGCGCGGGCGTCGCCGGGGTCCAGGGACAGCTGGAGACTGGCCCGGCCCGCGGCAAGCAGGTCGTCGGCGCGGAGCGTGTAGGCGCGGACCCGGGCACGCTGCAGCCCGAGCGAGGCCAGTAGACCGAGGGCGGCCGCGGCGACGACGGGGGAGTGGCCGGTGGGCTCCGGCAGCGTGCGGGTGCGGGTGGTGGAGCTGCGGTCGGCGTACCGGACGGTGAGGGTGAACCGCCGCGCCACCTGGCTCTCGCCGCGCAGACGCCGCCCGATCTCGTCGGCGAGCCCGAGGACCGCCCGGTGGTGGTGGGCCGGGTCGAGACAGTCCCGCTCCAGTACGAGGTCGGCGAGCAGGTGCTCGGCCGGCGCCGAAGGGGTGACCGGGCGGGGGTCGCGGCCGCGGGCGCGCTCGGCCAGCAGCCGGGCCGGAGCGGCTCCGAGCAGCCGCTGGAGGGTGGCCGGTGGCATCTCGTTGATCTGCCCGATGGTGTGCAGGCCGTGCCTGCGGAGCGTCTCCGCGGTGGCCCGGCCGACCCCGGGCAGGGCGGTGACCGGGCGCGGGCGCAGCCAGTCGGCCGCGTCCGCGCCGGGCACCCAGGTGGTCTCGCCGGGCGCGGAGGCGTCGGCCGCCATGGCCGCCAGCATGCGGTTGCCCGCGAGTCCGGCGCTGCTGTCGATGTCGTGGAGCGCCTTCAGCCTCATCATCGCCGTCTGGACCATGTCGTAGGGGGACAGGTCGAAGTACCTGAGTGCCGACGTCAGGTCCAGTTGCACGGCGTCGGGCGGGACGGCCTGGACGTGCGGCGTGACACCGGACATCAGTTCGATCAGGTGGCCGTACAGCTCCTCGGACAGTGAGGCGTGCAGGTGGAGGTGGGCGATGTGCCGCCGGCGCGGGGCCGTCCCGCTCGTCCCGCTCATCCGGCGCTTCCCGGGCTTCGGTGGCCGAACTTCTTCAGGTCGGCGGAGCGGGTGCCGGCCGGCTGGAGGTCGGCGTACGGGTGCAGGCGGGCGCCCGCGGTGCCGTCGGCCAGCGTGCGCCGCGGCTGGGCGGGGGTCGGGTGCGGGCGGGTCCGGCCGAGCAGGGCGAGCGCGGCCTCGGGACCGTCGTCACGGCGGGCGGCGGCGATCTCGTCCAGGTCCCAGGCCATGGTGCCGACGACGGTACGACGGCTGCCGCGCACCTGGACCGTGCCGCGGACCAGCAGCAGCCCGCTGTGGAAGACGGTGTGCGCGCAGGCCGGGTGGGAGTCCTCGAAGAACGCCAGGTCGACCAGGCCGGAGCCGTCCTCCAGGGAGACGAAGATGACCCGCTTGCCGCTCGCGATCGGCGGCGTCTGGGTGGAGGCCCGCACCCCGGCGACCAGCACCACCTGACCGGCCCGCATCCCGGCCAGGTGGGCCGCGTCGGTCGCGCCGATCTCACGGAGCAGCCGGTGGTGGTGCTCCATGAGGTGCCGGGAGACGTCGATGCCGAGCGTGTTCAGCTCGGCGCTCAGGGCCTCGCGTCCGGTCATCTCCGGCAGCCCGCTCGGCTCGGCCCCGCCGACCGCGCCCGCGTCGATGGGCAGTTGGCCCTCGTGCGCGGTCCGGCCGCGTGACTGGCGGTGCAGTTCGGCGATCTGGAGCAGCAGGTCGCGGCGGGTGAGGCGGCCGTCGTGGAGGCGGTCGAGCGCGCCGATCTCGGCGAGGCGCTCGGCGAGGGGCCTGCTGGGACGGGCCCGCTGCCAGAAGTCGGAGAGCGACCCGTAGGGCTGCCCCTCCTCGATCCTGGCGCACTCGTCCTCGCTGATGCCGTGCACGGCGGAGAGGGCCAGCCGCACGCCCCACCGGTCCCCGTCGGCCTTCTCCACGGTGTGCGTCGTCCGGGAGCGGTTGACGTCGACGGAGAGCACGGGGACCCCGCGGCGGCGGGCGTCGGAGACGAGGACCCGCTTGGGCCACATGCCGGGGTCGTGTTCGAGCAGGCCCGCCAGCAGGAAGGCCGGGTGGTGCGCCTTGAGCCAGGCGCTCTGCAGCGCGGGCACGGCGAAGGCGACGGCGTGGGCCCGGCAGAAGCCGTACGCGCCGAAGGCCTCGACGGTCTTCCATACCTCGTCCCGGACGGCCGCGCCGTAGCCGCGGTCCCGCGCCCGGCGGTGGAACCAGTCCCTGATCCGGGGCAGTTGCTCCTTGTCGCCGAGGGCCCGCCGGGTGATCTCCCCGAAGGCCCGGTCGCAGCCGGTCAGCACGCGCAGGGTCTCGATGATCTGCTCGTGCCAGATGGTCACGCCGTAGGTGTCGGCGAGCACCGGCTCCAGGTCGGGATGGGCATACGTGGGCGTGCCGCCGTGGCGGGCGGCGATGTAGCGCTCGGGCATGCCGCCGGCGACCGGGCCCGGGCGGAAGAGGCTGATGTCGGCGATGACGTCCTGGACGTCGCGGGGCTGGAGCCGGGAGAGCAGGTCCTGCTGGCCGGGCGACTCCAGCTGGAACAGGCCGAGGGTCTGGCTGGCCTGGATGAGCTTGAAGGAGAAGACGTCGTCGAGCGGCACCTGGCCGGGGTCGTCCAGGTCGATGCGGCTGCCGGTGGCCCGTTCGATCTCGGTGACGGCGTGGGCCATCGCGGACTGCATCCGCACGCCCAGGACGTCGAGCTTGATGTTGCCCAGCGCCTCGATCTCCTCCTTCGCGGCCATGGCCATGGGGTAGTCGCCCTGCGGGGTGGGCTGCACGGGCAGCCGGTCCCGCAGGGTCGCGTCGCTGATGACCACGCCGCACGGGTGCATCGCCATGCCGTGGACGAGGGAGTCGAGCCCTTCGGCCAGCTCCCACAGCGGGCCGTAGCGGTGCGCCTCGGCGGCCAGTTGCCGCAGTTCGGGCAGTTCGGCGAGGGCGCCGGTGATGTCGCAGGCGCGCAGGTGCGGGAAGCTCTTGGCGATCCGGTCGACGTCGTCGGGCGCGAGACCGAGGGCGAGGCCGGTGTCCCGGAGGGCCCTGCGCGCCCGGTAGGTCTCGGGCATCGCGGTGACCGCGGCCCGCTCCTTCCCGAACCGTTCGAAGATCGCGTCGTAGCACTCCAGCCGGCGGGCGGACTCCACGTCGATGTCGATGTCGGGCAGCGAGGCCCGGCGGACGCTGAGGAAGCGTTCGAACAACAGGCGGTGGTCGAGCGGGTTGGCGGTGGCGATGTCCAGGGCGTGGCAGACCAGGGAACCGGCGCCCGAGCCGCGGGCGGCGACCCGGATGCCCTTGGCCCTGATGTCGGCCACCACCTGGGCGACGGCCAGGAAGTACGAGTCGTAGCCCAGTTCGGAGACCACCTTGAGCTCCTCGTCCAGCCGGTCGAGGGCCCCGCGGTCACGGTCCAGGCCGCGCCGGGCCAGGCCGTCCTCGGACCGCTGCCGCAGCAGCCGCGCGGCACCGTCGGCCCGGGGCTCGGCGCCGAACAGGGCCGGTTCCGGGAAGTGCGGTGTGCCCAGTCCGAGGCCGGCCGCCCGGTCGAGGGTGCACAGGGCGGCGGTGGCGGCGGTGTCCGCCATCAGCCGGCGGGCCCGGCGGAGGTCCCCTCCGGCGCATTCGGCGGTCATGCGGGCGAGGGTCTCCATGCCGCGCTCGTCCTTGAGCCAGCGCTGTCCGCCGTCCAGGCGGCGCCGGTCGATCGGTCGCAGCAGCCTGGCCGCGTCCAGGACGTCGGCGAGGCGGTGCTGGTCCGGATCGGCGTAGCGGACGGCGTTGGAGAGCACGGCGGTGGTGCCGGTGCGGTCGGCCAGGGCGAGGGTGCGGGCGGCCAGGCGCAGGGATCCGGGTCCGGTGCCGAAACGATTCTGCGCCACGGCTTCCAATCGAACGTCCTTCCCGAAGATCTCCCGCCAGGGCATCAGCAGCCTCATGGCCACGTCCTCCCGGCCCGCCGACAGTGCCCGCACCGGCTCCGAGAGCGGCCCGAGCAGCACGGTCAGGCCGGGGCCGCCGTACTCGCGCAGCGCCTCCCACGGCACCACCGGCGGCACGCCGGACACGGCGCCGACATGGGCGGCCGAGGTGATCCGGCACAGCCGGCCCCACCCCGCCCGGTCCTGGGCGAGCAGCACGAACCGCAGCGGCGGCTCGATCACGTGCGCGCCGCCGCGCGCCGGGGTGCGGCGGCGCGGGGCGGGCGGGGCGGGCGGCGCGGGCGCGAGGGCCGCCACCGCCAGGTCGATGCCGAAGACCGGCCGGACCCCGTCCTTCGCACAGGCCCGTGCGAATCGAACAGCGCCGGTGACGGTGTCCCGGTCGGTGAGCGCGAGCGCGGACATGCCGCGCTCGGCCGCCCGCCGGACGAGTTGCTCGGGATGGGAGGCGCCGTAGCGGGCGGAATAACCGGACGCGACGTGCACGTGGGCGAAGCCCGCCATGCCGCACCTCCATCACTCCACCCCTTTTGCCTCATGCGCCCGATATCTTCATCGTACGCTCGTTCGATTACTCTAACCCCATCAGTCCAGGTGGGCGACTGGAATCGAACAGGTAACCGATTTTGGGCGGGGAGGGCGGGGTGTCAGTTGGCCCACGGCGGGCTGAGTCGGGTGCCGTCGGGCAGCTCGGCCTCCAGGCCGACGGACGTGGTGACCCAGGAGAGCGCGGTGTGGCCGGTCGGGTTCTCGACGGCGAAGAGGGAGCCGGCGTTGACGATGACGGTGTCGCCCGCCCGGACGCGGTCGGTGCGGCCGTCGAGCGAGACCAGGAGCTCGCCGACGAGCAGGTGGAAGATCTCCTCGCGGGTGACGGTGTGGGCGGGCGCCCTGGTCCCGGCGGGGATCTCGCCGCGCCACGCGCACAGCTCCTCGCTGCCGGTGCGGGGGGTGGCGTACGAGACGAAGCGGGCGCCGTGGATCTCGTGGGTGGTGGCCTCGGCGGAGCGGGGTGGCCGCCCGCGGCTTCGAGGGGGTCAGGCCCGCTCACGGTTTCGCCTTCGCGCGGCTCGCCCCGGACGGCGCGACCGTCACCGAACTCGCCGCGCACCTCGGGGTGACCAAGCAGGCGGCGAGTCGGCTCGTCGACGACATCGTGCGCAAGGGCTATGCCGAACGGCGGCCGCACCCCCGGGACGCGCGGGCCCGGGTGATCGTGCTCACCGCGCGGGGACGGGCGTGCACGCGGGCGGCGGAGGAGGCGGCCGCCGACGTCGTGCGGGGTTGGAGCGATGCGCTGGGGGAGGGTGAAGTGCGCGTGTTGCGGGCCGCTTTGGCGCGTATCGCGCCCTATGGTCCCCTCAGGCCCAGCTGGTGACATCCCGTCAGGCGAGCGCACCGCGACAGTTACTCGGAAGTTTTACCGACGCGTAACTTCACGCTTGCACTACTCGTCCGTAACTTGATGAGTGAACAGCATCCTCGTGATCCGGATCACAGGGCGTAAGGCCGTCGCACCTCCCTTGAGCCGCAAGGAGATCACACGATGCTGCCCTGGAAGCGAGTGCTCAGACCTCTGACCGCACTGCTCTTCGCCGCCGCCGTCGCCACCGTCCCCGCCGCCACCGCCCACGCGTCGAGCGCCCCCAGCACCGGCTGGAACGACTACTCCTGCCGCCCCTCCGCCGCCCACCCCCGCCCCGTGATCCTGGTCCACGGCACGCTGGGCAACTCCGTCGACAACTGGCTCTCCCTCGCCCCGTACCTGGAGGACCGCGGCTACTGCGTCTTCTCCCTCGACTACGGCCAGCTGTCCGGCGTCCCCGTCTTCCATGGCCTCGGCCCCATCGACAAGTCGGCAGACCAGCTCTCCGCCTACGTCGACAAGGTGCTCTCCGCGACCGGCGCCGCCAAGGCCGACCTCGTCGGCCACTCCCAGGGCGGCATGATGCCCCGCTACTACCTGAAGTTCCTCGGCGGCGCCGCCAAGGTGAACGCCCTCGTCGGCCTCGCGCCCGACAACCACGGCGCCACCATCAGCGGCCTCACCAACCTGCTGCCGTACTTCCCCGGCGCCTCGGACCTGATCAAGGCCACCACCCCCGGCCTCGCCGACCAGATCCCCGGCTCCGCGTTCCTCACCAAGCTCAACGCGGGCGGCGACACCGTCCCCGGAGTGCACTACACGGTGATCTCCACCAGGTACGACGAGGTGGCCACCCCCTGGCAGAGCCAGTTCCTGACCGGCTCGGACGTCCACAACGTCCTGCTCCAGGACCTGTGTTCGCTCGACCTCTCCGAGCACGTCGCGATCGGGCTCTTCGACCGGATCGCCTTCCACGAGGTGGCCAACGCCCTCGACCCGGCCCACGCCACCGCCACCAGCTGCGCGTCGGCGTTCAGCTGAGCGGCCCGCCCGGCTGAACGCCGCCGGGGCCCGGCCGGCCTGAGCCGCCGGCCGGGCCCCGGAACCATGAGGGATCAGCGGCGGTGCGCCCGCTGCCGTACGGACAGGAAGAGCACGCCGGAGCCCAGCGCCAGGACGGCCGCTCCGCCGACCACGAGGTACGGCGTGCTGCCGCTGCCGCCGGTCTCCGCGAGGACCGTCCGCGAACTCCCGTCCACCGCAGGCGTGTTGGCGGCCGGACCGGTGCCCGGCTCGGCCGACGTGGCGGCGTCGTCGTCGCCGTGGCCGTGGTGCTCGACCGTCGACCTGCCGGCGCCGGCGGCGATCTGCTCGTCGGTGGGGGCGGAGGCGCTCGGGGCCGGGACCGCGCCGGTGGTGCCGGTGGCCGTACCGCTGCCGGTGGGGGCGCCGCCGCCGAAGTCCACGTCCGAGCAGGAGTAGAAGGCCTCCGGACTGTCCGAACGCTGCCAGACCGCGTACAGCAGCTGGCGCCCGGTGCGCTCCGGGAGCTTCCCGGAGAACGTGTAGAAACCGCCGGCGGCGACCGGGTCGACGGCCGTCGCCACGGGGTGGTCGAGATCCAGGTCCGCCCAGGCCAACGGCTCGGCCGGGTCGTACCCCGCCTTGGTGAGGTAGACCTGGAAGGTGCCCTTGTGCGGCGCGGTCACCCGGTACTTGAACGTATACGAACCACTGCCGACCTTCGTCGCCGGCCAGTCGGCGCGGGCGAGGTCGAGGCCCTTGAACTCGTCGTCGCCCGCGCTGCACAGCCTGCCGTCCGGGATCCGGGCCTGGTGCCGCCCGTTCACGTCGCCGATGCGGATGCCGTTCCAGTCGTAGAGGGCCTGGGTGCCGCCGGCCGCGACCGCCGCCCTGCACGCGTCGGACCTGGGGCTCTCCGGGTTCTCCGCGTAACACTGGGCGACCCGGCTGACCGGTTCGCCCATGGTGCCGTGCGCGGACGCGGGCGCGGCGGCGAGGACGACCGCACCCACGCCGGAGGCGACGGCGACGGCGGCCCTGCGGCGTGCTGCGAGCATGCGGGAACTCCTCGGACGGTCCTCGGGGCGGGAGGGCCCCGCCGGGCTGGATCCCGTGGGGGGCGAACAGAAAGCTAGCCCCGGGAAACCGCGGAATCGCCTGCCGGGAGCGGACGAGGGAGATCCTTATGGTCGGCTTAAGGGAGTGCTAACTGAGGGCTGAGGAAGAGGGGTTGGGGAGCCCTGGCGCACCTGCGCCTAGGCGCTCCCGCCGTCCGCGGTAGTTCACGTTCGTCCGCAGCCGGACGCTGTCGTTGGCTCCCGGAATGGCTCCCCGTGCGGGCACCAACGGACGTTCTGGCCCACGAGGTCTCCTGGCGCCATCACCGCGGTGGCCACCGCGACTGTCGTACCCGCTAGTGCCGGAGCCAGTGACCTCGGGCCCAGCGCCATCTCGCCTGGCGCTTGCGCTGGCGCTGCGTCTAGTCCCGGCGCACTGCCGGCGCCATAACGTGGTCGCCGTCCGGCCTGTCACCTGCATTCCACCGTGAAGACGGGCCAGACCTGTTCAGCGGTCGTAGTGACGGTGATGGCTGCTCAGGAGGCAGTTCGAGTTCACTTGAGGACGCTCTGACCTGCGGGGGAGGCATCAACAGCTGTTGTTGTTCGTCTTTGGTCGGCGTCAGACGGCCCACAGGCGCCCCCGATCCCGGCGCGGCGGAAGATCCAAAGCCCACGGCTCCGCGCGCGACGACCTCTCCGCAGAGACTTCGACCTGGAGAGCCAGATTTTTGCCGTTTCATGAACATGCACTCGGCAACTCGGGCACTATGGTGCGAAGTGATCATCGTGGATCTGGGGGCCGCCGTGGTGCGTCGTAAAAGGGTCAGAGAGTCCAATTCTTCCGTAGCGCCCGAACCGGCGGTTCCTCCCGCGCGTGAAGCGCCACCACAGTCTCCGGCCGCCCCACGCCTTCCGAAAGACGCCATTAAGCGCATCAACATTGGACAGTCATTCGCTGAGTATGACGCCGCGCTGAGTGATCCGAGTATCTATGTTCATACTGCGGCGCTAGAGGCGGCCCTGGACCCGAGTAGTGAAAAGGTTTTTTTTGTTGGGCGGCGGGGTACTGGGAAGACGGCTGTCAGGAAGTATTGCGGGATTAATGGCGGCGTCACTCGTGTTCTCGTCCCCGAGATTTTCAGCCCCTCATCGACACTGCAAGAAATTGATCTCTTGACGAACGTCAAGGGAAAACCGTTCAGGTCCCTAGTTTTCGCATTTCGCAGGGCGCTGCAAGTAGAGATCCTTTCGATGTGGCTACAGGATCGTCCTGGTCGTGACCGGCTAGCCGGCGAAATCCAGAACGAACTGGACGAGTATGCAACCATGGATTTCGATCTTCGCTGCCTACGGCTAATTGCGCGAGTTAGTGGTGCACTTGCCGACGGTGACGATGAACGTTGGCTGACCGAAAGTAAGACGGCTAAGCGACTTGCGGATGAGATGAAGCACCTATCCGCTGAAGGACTTGCTACTCACACGGTATTGATTGACAGTATCGATGACTACTGGGAGGGCAGCGACGAGGGGCTTGTCTACTTGACCGCGTTCATGCACGCGTGCCAAGAGATCTCAACTCAAATTCCCTGGGCGCGTGCAATTATTTTTCTCCGTGAAAATATCTACGAGCGTGTGCGTGGACTTGACACGGAATCCTCAAGACTTGAAACAGCGGTAGTCGGAATGGAGTGGAACGAGCGTCAACTGCTGGAAGTCATTGAGAAGCGTTTGAACCGGAATCTCACGGCAAAGTTCGGGCTGCGCGGCGCCACCTGGCAAGCTTTCTTCGAGCATCCAGACGAGGCGTGGCGCAACGTCCTAGAGTACTGTCAGAGGCGCCCACGCGATATTCTTATCTACACCAGTAATGCAGTAGAGGCGGCGCAGGGGGCTGGCCATGACAGGATCCTCCTTGAGGATGTTCAGCAAGCGCGCCGACGGTTCTCCGATAATCGATTCCGCGATCTCGGAGATGAGTATTCGGAGAATTTCCCGCAGGTAGCCACGGTGCTGTCTCGCTTCTACGGGCTAGGCAATGCTTTCACGTTCGCTGCAATTGAGGATCTCATCAGGAAATTGATGAAAGATTCAGAAGTTGTGCAGTTGTGTGGCCCGTGGCTCTCCGCCAATGCCTCACCTGAGAAATTTATTCGACTTCTCTATGACATCGGTTTCGTTGGTATTCGGGCTGCCGGAAAGAGCCCGAAATTCCGCGCCCTGGGGCCTCTCGATACAAGTCCTCCACCGGTGGACAATACTACCGACGTGGTCATCCATCGCTGCTATTGGGATGCGCTAGACCTCCAAGATACCTTGGTTAGAAACATTCCTGATGATGCCGAGTTTGGCAAAATTGGAAAGATTGAAGACCTGCCCGGAGGTGTTGACCGGACAGAGTACGTTGCCCATGTTGAGATGCTCATGGAGGATCTCAAGGAAATCGAACTGGGCACTGCCGGAGCGCAGGATTTTGAAGAGATAGTAGGCGATGTTATCCGTCTTTGCTTCTTTCGCGCCCTTGGGAATGTGGAATCAAAATCGCGAAGTCACGACGGGCGGGTTGTGCGCGACTGGATTGCTTCGAACCGTGCGAGTGGCGGCTTCTGGGAAGCGATGCGAACCAGGTATGGGGCGACTCAAGTAATTTGGGAATGTAAGAATTACGCAGAATTGCATGCCGATGACTTTCATCAATTGAGCTATTATCTCGACGGACTCGGTGGCGGATTTATTGTCGTAGTATTTCGAGGCGAGATGAAGCCTGCTTACTACGGCCACATAAAACGCATTGCAATGCAGAACAAATTTGTTCTGCCGTTGAACGAAAAAGACTTGCTGGTGTTTTTGCGGCAGGCTCGAAATGGCAAAATAAAAGAGGATCATATTCAAGATAAATACGACAGTGTAGCTCGCAAGCTAGGGTAGCTAAAGTTTGGCGGAAATGCTCTCCGCTGCGCGTGGGGCGGTGCCATCGATTGTGTCCGTTCGGCTAGTGATCACTGAGCCTTTTCCAACCTGACGTATGTACTGGTCAGTGACTCCGACAGGCTCTGCGCCGAGCGTCGGTGCGACGTACTGATCAGCACGACCACCCCAACCCGCCGCAGCCTCAGGGCTTCGACGTATTCACAGGGAGCCTTTGTCAACCTGGTATTCGTGCTGGTCAGCTACCCGCTGACGGCTGAGCGGACCCTCCGCAGCGAGGCCATGAGCAGCAGACCCGCAGTCGGCCAGGGTGCCGCAGGCGCTCGACCAATTACGGTCAGCAGCGCTGACGGCCAGGTTGGAAAAGGCTCCCTGTGAGACCGGATCGACGCGCTGAGGTTGGTCGATCCGGGTCCGCGGTCGGCGATAGGCCGATCACGCCGCACCTTGAAAGCCTTCGCGCGGAAGTACCGAACCTGCTCACCCTGGCGGGATCTGCCCGACGAGTTCGGTTCGTTCAAGATCGCCAATAAGCGGGACCTGGGAACGCATCCTTGGCGCGGTGCTGTCCTAGGCAAAAACCCGCACCACAAGCTGTTCAGTGCCAAGAGGATAGATGGCGATCTGCCCCTGCGGGTCAAGTCGGAGCGGCGCGCCGGCACCGAGAGCCTCGAACCCAAGTCGGCCGTACCAGCGCGCGAGGGCCGGTTTGTCAATGTCTACTTGGGCGTACAGCACCTCATAGTCAGCGGCGCCGTGCTCGTCGACGAAGGCCCTCACTAGCGCCTCGCCGATTCTCTCGCCCCGTCTCTCGGGTGCAATGGCGACGGCTTTGAGTTTCGCAATGGAACGAGCCACGTCCCCGACCACATGCCGAGGGACTCCCGCCATGTGTAACCGTCGCAACAGACTCGCAGGCGGCAAGGCAAGGAGTGCGCCGACAAGCCCGGCATCGCCTTCTGCTTCCGCAACTAGGGCCCGGCGTAGACCCGCTCCAGACGTGGCATAGGTTCCCGCGTCAATGTGCTGTGCCGCGTAGTCAAGATCGTCATACTCGGTGTCAATTGTCGAAAGCAGGCTTAATATTCGCTGTCCCTCGCCACGGCGTGCCTGCCTGATCACGACCCCTTCAACCCCGCAGACGTATGAAGGTCCAGATGTCTCAGCATCAACTCGTGGACGGCGCGGCTTGTTCTTCTTACGAGTTGGCGCGTGATAGCAGGTGAGGCGTCGTGCCAGGTTGGTGGCATGATCCGGGTGTGGCGATCATGGTCAATCGGACGGTGCTGGCACATCGGCTGTTCACGGGGATCTCTCGGCGTCATCTCGCCTGCCTGGTCGAGGAGTTGGCCGCGTCGTGGCAGGCCGGTCTGGAGGGCCGCCGTCATGCTGCGCGGGGAGGGGCCAGGAAGCGGGCTGCGGGGGCCGGCGCCCGTCACCAGATGGTCTTCGTCGACCGGCTGGTGGCCACACTGATCCACCTGCGGCACGACCTGCCGCACTCCGTGCTGGGGCTGCTGTTCGGCGTCGACCGCTCCACCGTCACCCGTGCGATCACAGAGATACGTCCGCTCCTGGCCGATCGAGGGTGCGCGGTCCCCGACCGCCCCGGCCTGCGGTTACGGACACTGGCTGACGTGTTCGCCTACGCCCATGCCGAAGGCGTCGACCTGCGCTTGGATGCCACCGAGATCCAGGTTCGTCGTCCGCCGGCCGGACGTGGAGGCCGGCGCGCGTTCGTCTCCGGCAAGAAGAAGCAGAACACGATGAAGGCCACCGTCATCGCCGACTGGCGTGGCCGCACGTTATGGACCGACGCCCTGCGGCCCGGTCGTATGCACGATGCCACGGCCGCTCGCAACGAAGGCATCGCCATCTGCTTCCAGTACTTCCCCGAGGTCGAGGTCCTGCTGGACGACGGCTATCTCGGCCTGAGCCGCGACCACCGCGGGCAAGCGATCACACCGCCCAGAAAACCGCGTCCGGGAGCACTGCCCGGCAGAGTCGAGCAGTGGGAACGCGACCGCCACGGTCACTCCTCCGACCGCATCACCGTCGAACACGCCCTCGCCGACCACAAACGCTGGAAGCAACTGATGCGGTGGACCCACCGCCGCGACCGCCTGCCTGACACTTACCGCGCCATCGCCGGCCTCGTCTCCGACCGCACCATCAACGCCTGAAAACCGGCCACGACCCGGCCAAACACAATCCGCCCGCTATCACGCACCAACTCGTTAAGGGAGTGCTCAGACTGTGCTGAGGTAGTCGGTGTCGCCCCCATGACGAACGACGAGATCCGGCTCGCCCCGGCCGCCGACGTGCCGGCCGTACGGGCCGTGACCGACCCGGCCTACCGCCCCCGCATCGATCGCATCCCGCCCCCGCATCGACCGCATCGGGGTGGTGCCGCGGCCCATGGAGGCGGACCACGCGGCCGGGGCGGGCGCGGTCAGCCGTCCGGCCACCAGGTGCGTGCGATGTCCTTCCGCACCTCGGGGCGTCCGGAGGGACGCTGGTCCGCCTCCTCGCGGATCCGGCGGCTTTCCGTCTTCTTCAGGGGCTTTTGCACGGTTGTGCGGCGCATGGCTGCCTCCTTCGGTGCCTACCGGATTCCGTGTTGTCACGGAGGTAGACGCTTTCGGCGAGAGTTCCTCATCTGTGCCGTTCTGTCAGTGGCCGCTGTCACACGGACCGGGTGTCAGTGGCAGGTGTCACGCTGGGGTGCATGACGAACGAGAGTGACCGCGCGGACGCGGTCCGTATCGACTGGGACGCGCAGGCCGCCACCTTCGACGCCGAGCCGGACCACGGGCTGGGGCCGCCCCAGGTGCGCGCGGCCTGGGCGGGGCGGCTGCGGTCCTGGCTGCCCGGACACCCCGCCGACCTGCTCGACCTCGGCTGCGGTACCGGCAGCCTGGCCCTCCTCGCCGCCGAGCAGGGCCACCACGTCACCGGCGTCGACAGCTCGCCGGCCATGGTGGAACGGGCCCGCGCCAAGCTCGCCGGCCGGGACGCGGTGTTCCTGGTCGGCGACGCGGCGGCGCCGCCGGTGGGCGAGCGGCTCTTCGACACCGTGCTCGTCCGGCACGTGCTGTGGGCGCTGCCCGACCCCGCGCGCGTACTGCGGCACTGGCGCGGCCTGCTCCGTCCCGGCGGCCGGTTCGTGCTGGTGGAGGGGGTGTGGGGGACGCGGACCCCGGTCGGGATACCCGCCGGGCGACTCACCGCGCTGCTGGCGCCGCTCGCCGCCGACGTGCGCCTGGAACCGCTGTCGGCGCAGACGGTCCTGTGGGGCAAGGAGGTGCACGACGAGCGGTACGCGGTGGTGGCGACGGTGTGACGGCCCGCACGGGCCGGCCTCAGGACAGCAGGGCCTCGAAACCGCCCTCGCGGGCCAGCCGCTCCAGGGTGTCGAGGGCCGCCACGGCATGCGCGGCCGCGGCCGGGTCCCGCTCGGCCAGCCCGCTCCCGGCGAACTCGTCCTCGTCCAGCCGGCGCACGTCCGTGCCGTCGGCGGAGCGCCACAGGTCCAGGTCCAGGTCCTCGACGACCAGTTCACCGCCGGTGAGGACCGCCGGCCGGGTCACGTCGCAGTACCAGCCCTTCGGCGTGCCGTCGGCGGCGCGGACCTCCTTGACCGCGTACCAGCGGTCGCGCCAGTAGAACTCGGTGAAGACGTCACCCTGTTCGAAACGGACGAAGCCGAAGTCGCGGGGCGCGTCACCGGCCCAGGGCGCGCGCACGGCGATCCGGTTCCCGTCGTCGTGGAGCAGCCCGGCGGGGTAACGGATCTTCGTGCGGCCCGCCTTGACCAGCACGACGTCCACCGTGACCGGTGCCTCAGCCGAGTTCGCGGACATACCTGACCTCCGTCGCGCAGATGTCGTACCCGAACCACTTGTTGATCGCCAGCATCGGCCCGTTGACGCTGTCGTTGCCGGTGAACGCCTCCGTGCAGCCGGCGGCGCGGGCGCGGTGCAGGGAGTCGTTCTTGGCGAGCTTGGCCAGGCCCCGGCCGCGGAAGGCGCGGGCCGTGCCGGTCATCACGGTGCCGTAGCGGGTGCCGCCGTCGGTGCGTGCCGCGCTGAACGCCGCCGGACGGCCGTCCACCACGACGACCGAGGTCAGCTCGTGACTGAACAGGGGATGCCGCCAGGTCCCCTCCAGCCAGGCCTCGTAGTCGGCGAACTCCGTGTCGATGTCGCTCGGTTCGTCCCGCGTCGTCTCCGCGTCCAGCGCGAAGAGCGCCCGCGGGTCGTCGGCGAAGTCGGCGGCCGTGCGGAGTTCGACGCCCGGCGGCGGAGTCCGCAGCGGGGGAAGGGCGCCGTCGGCGAGGTCGAGGCGGAGGAAGTGCGCGGAACGGCTCGCGGTGTACCCGCGGCGCTCGGCGAAGCCCCGGTGGGACGGGGCGTCCAGGACCCAGGCGTACGAGGTGGTCGCGCCCGCCTCCGACAGATGCGCCTCCGCCGTACGGACGAGGAGGGCGCCGGCGCCCCGGCCGGTGCGCTCCGGATGGACGTACACGTTGGCGAAGCCCTGACCCGGCTCGGTGCTCTCGTGGGCGAGGCCGACCTGCGCCGTGCCGATGATCTCGCCGTCCTGCTCGGCGACCAGCTGACGGAAGCGGGCGTCGGGGTGGGCGCGCGTCAGGTCGTGGACCAGGGACTCCGGGGTGAACAGGACGTAGGGCAGGGCGAGCTGCCGCACCCGGGCGAAACCCTCGGCGTCCGAGCGGACATCGGGGCGCAGATCACGCACGATCACGGTCATGGGGCGCACGCTATGCGGAGGCGAATGCGGGGTGCCTCTCATTTTCCGGCGGATACGGGAGAATCGGGCCGTGACTCTGAAGATCCGCATCGATGACAGCGCGCCGCCGTACGAGCAGGTACGGGCGCAGATCTCCGAGCAGGCACGGGGCGGGGTGCTGCCGGTGGGGTACCGGCTGCCCACGGTGCGGGGACTGGCCGAGTCGCTCGGGCTGGCGGTGAACACGGTGGCCAAGGCGTACCGGGCGCTGGAGACGGACGGGGTGATCGAGACGCGCGGACGCAACGGCACGTTCGTGGCCGCCGCCGGCTCGGCCGCGGAACGTGAGGCGTCCGCGGCCGCGCAGGCGTACGCGGAGCGGGTGCGCCGGCTGGGCCTGGCCGAGAAGGAGGCGCTGGCCGCGGTGCGGGACGCCCTGCGGGCCGCCTACGGCGGCGAGGGCTGAGTCAGCCGGCCGTGCTCGGCTCCGGGGTCCGCGCCACCCGCAGCCCGGCCCGCTCCGCCGCCCGTCCGAAGGCCGCCGCGTCCCGCACCGCCGCCGCGCCCGGGTCGTTGTTGAAGTACGCGTAGACGTCGGCGCCTTCGGGACAGGCCGTGGCGATGCGGTCGGTCCAGGTCTCCAGGGCCCGGCGGCCGTAGCGGGGCCAGGGCGCGGCCCGGCCCTCGTGGAAGCGGACGTAGGCCCAGCCGGCGGTGCGCCACAGCGGGGTCACGGGGCGGGCCCGGACGTCGGCCCAGCACAGGGCCGCTCCCCGGGAGACGAGGACCTCGCGGGTCTCCCGCGTCCACCAGGAGTCGTGGCGCGGTTCCACCGCCACCCGCGTGCCCGGCGGGAAGCACGCGAGGCACGCGTCCAGCAGCGCCGGGTCGGCTTTCAGCGTCGGCGGGAGCTGGAGGAGGACCGGGCCCAGCCGGTCGCCGAGGCCGGCCGCGTGGGTCATCAGGCGGCCGACCGGCTCGGCGGGATCCCGCAGGCGCCTGACGTGCGTGAGGAAGCGGCTCGCCTTGACCGCGATCACGAAACCGGCCGGGACCCGGTCCCGCCAGGACGCGAACCCGTCCCGGCTCGGCAGCCGGTAGAACGCGTTGTTCAGCTCGACGGTCGTGAAGTGCGCCGCGTACTCCTCCAGCCACCGGCGCACGGGAACCCCGGCCGGGTACAGGACGTTCCGCCAGTCCGCGTACTGCCAGCCCGAGGTCCCGATGAACAGGGGCATGCCTCCATCAAAGCACTACAGGTACAGCCCCGCGTCCGCCTCCTCGCGGGCGCCCGGTACCGAGGCCGGCGTCGTGCCGCGGCGCAGCGCGTACAGCTCCGCCAGGGTCGATCCGTCGCGGCTCACGCCCTCCTCCGTGCCGAGCCAGTTCACCGCCTCGGGGCGGGTCAGCGCGCCCACCTCGATCCGGGCGAGGCAGCGGCCGGGCCGGACCACGGCCGGGTGCAGGCGCTCCAGGTCCTCGTTGGTGGTGACGCCCACCAGGACGTTGCGGCCCTGGCCGAGCAGCCCGTCGGTGAGGTTCAGCAGCCTCGACAGCGCCTGCCCCGCGGTGTGCTTGGCCTCGCCGCGGATCAGCTCGTCGCAGTCCTCCAGGAGGAGCAGCCGCCAGCGGCCCTTGCCCGCGCCGTCCTCCTCGCCGATGGCGATGTCCATCAGATAGCCGACGTCGGAGAAGAGCCGCTCGGGGTCGAGGACGCAGTCCACCTGGCACCAGTCCCGCCAGGACCGGGCGAGGGTGCGCAGCGCCGAGGTCTTGCCGGTGCCCGGCGGGCCGTGCAGCAGCAGGAGCCGGCCCGCGATGTCCTCGGGCGTCGTCTTCATCAGGCGGTCCATCGCCTCCGCGACCGGAGCCGTGTAGTTGGCGCGGACCTCGTCCCAGGTGCCGGCGGAGATCTGCCGGGTGGTGCGGTGCGGGCCGCGCCGGGGGGAGACGTACCAGAACCCCATCGTCACGTTGTCGGGCTGCGGCTCCGGCTCGTCCGCCGCGCCGTCCGTCGCCTCTTTCAGCACCTTCGCGGCCAGCTCGGCGGTGGTCGCGGTGACCGTGATGTCCGCGCCCCGGTTCCAGCGCGACACCAGGAGCGTCCAGCCCTCGCCCTCCGCGAGCGTCGCGCTGCGGTCGTCGTCGCGGGCCACCCGCAGCACCCGCGCCTCCTTCGGCAGCAGGGTCGCCCCGCCGCGCACCCGGTCGATGTTGGCCGCGTGCGAGTACGGCTGCTCGCCCGTCGCGAAGCGGCCGAGGAACAGCGCGTCTACGACGTCGGACGGCGAGTCGGAGTCGTCGACGTTGAGCCGGATCGGCAGCGTCTCGTGCGGCTTGGCAGACATGCCGCCATGATCCGTCACCGGGGCCCGCGGCGCACCCGTTTTCCGAAGTGGGCGGAGAGTGTCGGGAGTGCGCCGAGCTTCCGGAGTATCCGGAGTGCACCCCTGGCCCCGTTCCGCGACGGTCGATCCCCGATACCCGCCCCCGGGGCGATTTCCGCCATTACTGTGGTCCTTGATGGGACGTCATGAGTGGAATTCGGGGGCTCGGCGGTGGCGGCTCACCGCTCTGCTGGGGGTGGGCGCGGTCGCTCTCGCCCTGATCGTGACCCTGCTCGGCACGCTGCCCGGAGGCGGCGGCACCGCGGGCACGACCCGTGACGGCGACAAGGTGCACGGCACCCCGGCCACCCCGCCCGGCCCCGCCGAGCCGTACGTGGGCTGGGGCTTCACGCACACCCGGTACAGCGCCGACGAGGGCAGCGCCGCCGCCACCGGCCGGGTCGAGAAGCTGCTCTCCCGCGACGCCGGACTGCCCCAGGACCAGGCCGTCATGGGCTGGGGCGCCGACAACCCGGAACCCGTCGAGGGGCACTACGACTTCGGCGCGCTGGACCGCAGGGTCGACTTCATGCGCAGGTCGGGCGGCACCCCGGTGATCACCCTGTGCTGCTCCCCGGACTGGATGAAGGGCGGCAGGGCCGGCGCCGACCACACCGACTGGAGCCAGGCCGCCCTGGAGACGGCGCCCACCCCCGGCCACTACCAGGACTACGCAGACCTCGCCGCGACCGTCGCCAGACGCTATCCCGACGTACGGCACTTCATCGTCTGGAACGAGTTCAAGGGTTTCTGGAACGACGAGCGGGCCCGCTGGGACTACGAGGGCTACACCGAGCTGTACAACCTCGTCTACCGGGCGCTGAAGGCCGTCGACAAGGACATCATGGTCGGCGGCCCGTACCTGGTCATGGACAGCTTCGACCCGCGCGGCACCGAGAACGCCTCGCCCACCCTCAAGGGCCCCTGGGGTGTCATGGACCAGCGGGTGATCGACGCCTTCGACTACTGGAACACCCACAAGGCGGGCGCCGACTTCGTGGTCGTGGACGGCTCCAGCTACACCAACGACGACGAGCTGCTGCCCGACGAGTTCGGGGCCACCGAGAAGTTCACCTACGTGAGCGAGTGGGTGCGGGCGCGGACGCACGGCCTGCCGCTGTGGTGGGCCGAGTACTACGTGGAGCCCGCCGACGGCAGGGACGAACGCGACGGCTGGAGCGAACCGCACCGGGTCGCCGTCCAGGCCGCCGGCCTGATCGCCCTGGTGAAGGGCGGCGCGTCCTCCGGCTTCTACTGGAACCCGGAGGACGAGAAGGGCGGCGGCTGCGCAGGCTGCCTGTGGACCACGACCGACAGCGCGGACGGCGGCCGTGCGCTGCCCATGTACGACCTGGTGTCGAGGTTCGGCAGGGCGTTCCCGCCGGGCACCCGGTACGCGACGGTCCCCGTCGCCGGGAGCGACGCGTCCCGGGTGCGCGTCCTCGCCGACGACCGGACCGTTCTCGTCGTCAACACCCTCGACCGGACGGTCGGCGTGCGGGTGGACGGGAAGCGGGTCGACCTGAAGGGGTACGAGGTGAAGTGGCTCGCCCGGTGAGCCCGGACGAGCCACGTCGGCACGATCCGCCGCCCGCTACTTGAGCGTCAGGAACCGCTGCGCCAGCGACGCCAGCACCACCGCGAGCAGCGGCAGCGAGAACCAGAAGCTCCCCTGCAGCCACCGCACCCGGCGCACTCCGGGCCGGACCGCGACCCGGACCACCTCGCGCGCCGTCAGCAGCAGGATCAGGACGACGGCGGCGAGAGCGCCGACCACCGACCACGGCGTCCAGGTGATCCGCGGCCCGATCGGCCCCGGATCCGGCTCCGCCACCGCACCGGCGGGCCGCGTACGCAGCGCGTACAGGGCCACGTCGTCGTCGGCCAGGACCTTCGTCAGGTCCCGCCGGCCGTCCAGGCTCCGGATCAGCCGGCTCTCCCAGGCGGCCGGGTAGCCCGCGTCCATCCGCAGGTAGACGGCCTGGCTCCTGTTGACCATCAGGTACGAGTTCGGACCGGCGTCCTCCAACTCCTTGACCAGGCCCGCCACCAGCACCGGGTCGGCGGGCGCCAGGGTCGGCACGTAGTCGACCCGCTCCATGTCCCGGGCGCCCCACGGGATCGCCGGGGTCACGTCGGCGACCGTGTCGTTGCTCAGCCACAGCAGCCGTACGGTCGGCCTGTCGTGGGCGTAGACGTAGTCCATCGCGGCGACCTCGCCGGGACGCACCCGCTCGAAGGACTCGTTGCCCCACCTGGCCACCAGGAAACCGCCCATGAGCAGCAGCCCCGCCAGCAGCGCGGCCACCGCTGCGAGGACCGTGCGGTCCTTCTCGCGCTCCTCCGCCGTGGCGCCGGTGCGCGGGAACAGGGCCAGACCGGCCAGCAGGGCGGCGCCCGGCAGGGCGAACATGAAGACCCGCAGGGCCATCTCGCCGCCGTAGGACTGCATGCCGAAGCCGAGGAACGGGACGAAGGCCAGGATCGGCAGGGACCGCTCGCGGTACCGGTGGAGGCGCCGCCGCCACCAGCCCCACACGGCGGACGCCATCATGCCGCCGGCCAGCAGGACCCGGACGTACAGCACCAGCTTGTGGGCCGGACTGCCGCCCTGGATACGGCCGGAGACCGAGGTCGAGACGTTGCTGCCGACCCCGCCGACGCCGCCGAACAGGTCGTCGAAGTGCCCCGACCAGTACGGCTCGGCCAGGAACCCCAGCCAGACGGCCGCGACCACCCCGAACAGCAGCGGCAGGCCGCGCAGTTCGGACCTGCCGGCCAGGACCAGGACCGCCAGGACGCCCAGCATCACGAACGGGGTCAGCTGGTGCGCCGGCACGGTCGCCGCGTACAGGCCGGTGAGCACCAGGAGCAGGACCGCCTGCCGGCGGCGGTCGACGGGCTCGACCTCCGCCTCGCCCGGACGGAACCTGGTCCAGATGACGTGCGGGGCGCGGAACCAGACGAGCAGGATCGCCACGAACATCAGGTAGAGGAGGTAGGTGAAGCCCTGCGGGGAGAAGTAGTCCTGGCCGACCCAGCCGCACAGCACGAAGATCCAGATTCCGGCCCACTTGGCCCGCCAGCCCGCCCGCATCGACCGTACGAGCAGGAACATCGGCGCCAGGTAGGCGAGCTGGACGAACGTCGGCCACCAGCGGATGACCTCGGTGAGGTCCGTGACCCCGCAGGCCCGGCCGACGAAGGCCGCCGCCGCGAAGAAGCCCGGCCAGCTCCAGCGGGCGTCCAGGTCGGGTACGGCCGACCCGGTGCGGTCGATGTAGTCGATGAACCCGAGGTGCTGCCAGGCCGTCGGGAACCGGGGTTCCGTCTCGATCACGGCGGGCAGCGCGTGCAGCGACACCACCGTGGCCAGCAGGGTGACCAGGAGCAGCGCCCGGTGCTCGCGGCGCGGCCACAGCAGCGCGGCGAACACCGTCACCAGCAGCGCCGCCCCGACCAGGGTGGGCAGCGGCAGCACCGAGACCAGCCCGAGCCCGCCCATCCGCTCCAGGTCGGCGTCGTCGAGCCGGGCCGCGGGCACCCAGTACAGGAGCAGGGCGGCGACGAGCAGGCAGCCGAGCAGGACGCCGGTGCGGGTGGGCACCAGCCGCTCCCGCAGCGGAACGGACGGCGCGGCGGCCTCCGTCCCCTTCGGCGGCGCGGCCTCGGCGAGGCCGGCCGAGGCCTCCGCGCCCGGCTCCCTCGCCTCCGCCGGCGGCCCGGGGTGCCGTGGTGTCCGCAGCGCCCGGGTCGGCCGGTCGTCCGGGAGGACGACGGGTGTGCCCGTGGGCGGGGTGCCCGGCCCCGGGCGCACGTCCGGACGGCGCTCCACATGGTCGAAGTCCACGTGGATGCCGAGGGCGAGCGTGTCGGAGTCCAGCGCCCAGGCCGGGCTCCGCCGGTGCGGCGCGGCGGCGGGCGGGACCTCGTGCGCCCCGAGATCGGCGAGGTCACCGTCGGGTGCCGCGTCCTCGGGGACGTCGGCCGGGGTCGCGCGCAGCGTCCGCCACAGCCTGGGCGCCGCGATCGTCACGATCACCGTGAGGCTGCAGATCTCGGCCACGCCCGCGCCGGTCAGCCCCATCCTGGGCAGCAGCACCAGGGTCAGACCGAGCACCAGCACGCACAACAGGCCCTGCAGCCACGCCAGTCCGGCGGTGCGGCTCTGGGCGCGCAGCACCGCGAAGTAGGTCTCCATCACGACCCTGAGCAGGGCGCCGACCGCGAACCAGCGCAGCAGCGGGGTCGCCGCGTCCGCGTAGCCCGTGCCGAAGACACCGAGGATCAACGGCGCCCCGAAAAACAGCAGGGAGCAGATCGGCACCATGATCCGGGCCATCCGCTTCAGCGCGGCCCGGGTGTCGGCGGCCAGCCGCGCCGGGTCGTGCGAGCCCTCGACGGTGAGCGAGGCCCCCATGTTGATGGCCAGCAGGTTGGTGGTGCCGCCGATGGTGGTGGTGATGTAGAAGTACGCGTTGTCCTCGGCGCTGACCTGCGAGGCGATGATCACCGGAACCAGGTACACGACGGCGAGGGAGAACAGCGACCCGGTGTAGTCGCCGGCCAGGAACCTGCCGATCTCCCGCAGGGTGGGCGGCCTGGCGTGCTCCCCGGTCGCCTTGACGTGCCGGGGCACCAGGCGCCGGAACACCAGCCAGCCCAGCGGCACCACCGAGGTGGCGATCGCCGCGACCCAGGACACGAACACCCCGGCCGTCGGGACGGCCACCGCGAACGCGACCAGCAGGCCCAGCTTGACCGCCGAGAACACGGTGTTGCCCACCGGTACCCAGGGCGCGTTGCGCAGCCCGGTCAGCACGCCGTCCTGGAGGGTGAGCAGGTTCCAGCCGACGACCGCGACGACGAACCCGACACCGGGCAGCGGCCCGTGCAGGAAGCGGTACGACGGGCCCCAGAACCCGAGGGTCGTCAGGAAGACGCCCGCGGCCAGCGCCACGATCAGGGAACTGCCCGCGTAGGTACGGAGGATGAGCCTGCCGGTGGCCCGGCCCGCCACCGGGATGAAGCGGGCCAGGGCGCCGGTCAGGGTCACCGCGGTCAGGCCCGCGAGGAGTTTCATGGCGGCGATCGCGGCGGAGCCCTGGCCGACGGCCGATTCGGAGTAGTAGCGGGCCGCCGCCAGCCAGAAGCCCAGGCCCAGTACCGCGGAGATGCCGGTGTTGAGCATCAGCGCGTAGGCGTTGCGGAAGAGCGGGCTGCCGCCCGGCGGGCTGCCCCTGCCGGGCAGCCGGAGGCGGCGCCCCGGCCGCTCGGGCGCCGCGGTCGCGCGGGTCGTTGCCCCGGTCGTGGTGGTCGTCGTGTCAGACACGGGAACGGATGGCCTTCCGGCGGACCTGGCGGGCTCTGCGGAGGACGGCGTACCCCTTGGTCAGGGCACGGTCCTTGGCGAAGGTGCGGGCGATCGCCCGGCCCTGGAGCAGCCGGACGAACTCCGCGGTGTCCGTGGTGCGGCGCACGGTGACGCGGTGCAGCGCGTAGGGACCCTGGCGGCGGTGGGCGAGGCCGTTCTCGACGGCGAGTGCCTGGGTGTGTCCGGTGTCCCGCACGGCGCGCCTGACCCGGCGGCTGGAGTAGCCGAACGGGTAGGCGAACGAGGCGGGCGCGGAGCCCAGTTGTTCGGCGACGATGTCACGGCACCAGACCAGCTCGGCGCGCAGCAGGTCGTCGTCCAGTTGGTCGAGCTGCGGATGGGTGTGGCTGTGGCCGCCGATCTCGCAGCCCGCGTCGGCGAGTGCGCGCACCTGGTCCCAGTCGAGCATGGCGTCCGGGCCGCCTCCGGTGTCGTACGCGCCCCTGATCCAGCCCGTCGAGACGAACAGGGTGGAGGCGAAACCGCGGTCGGCGAGGACCGGCAGGGCGTGCCGGTGCACGCCCTCGTAGCCGTCGTCGAAGGTGATCAGGACGGGCCGGGCGGGGAGCGGGCCGCCCGATCGCCAGCCCGCGGCCAGTTCGGCCGTGGTGACGGGGGTCAGTCCCAGGTCCGCGACGAGCGCCATCTGCGCGGCGAACGCCTCCGGTGCCACCGACAGCGCGTGGGTGGCCCGGTTCGGCGCGGTCGCGACCGAGTGGTACATGAGGATGGGCACCGGTGCCTCAGTCATGACGCCTCCCGTCCGTGCGGGGCACGAGGTCCGCGCCGGTCCCGGCGACGGCGAAGGCCGGCTCGCCGCGCCGGGCGCGCAGGCTCCCGACCACGTAACCGCCCGCCGCGGTCAGCACCCCGGTGACGATCGCCGCGGCCCGGCCGGCGCCGCCCGGCCGCGCGAGGAGGGCGTCCCGCAGGCCGCGGGCGATCCCGGCGGGCAGCACCCGTGCGGCGTAGCGGCGTTCGGACTCCAGCCCGTCGGCGGCGCCCACGCTGCGGGCGACCAGGGCCTTGGAGAGGCCCTCGGCGTAGGCGCGGGTGCGGAAGTAGCCGAAGTGCTCGCGGGCCCGCGGCACCCGGTGGTGGATCACCGCACGGTCGTCGATGAGCAGCACGGCGTCCGGGCGGGCCCGGGTGAGCCGGATGCACAGCTCGGTCTCCTCGCAGCCCAGCGGGCGCCGGTCGCCGTCCCGGCCGATGCCGGTGGCGAAGCCGCCCGCCGCGTCGAAGGCGGTACGCCGGAAGGAAGCGTTTCCGCCGAGGACGTTGCGGACCCGGACCCGGCCCGGTGGCAGTCCGCGGTAGGTGCAGCCGACCACCCAGTCGAACTCCTCGGGGAACCAGCGCGGGCGGCGGCCCGAGGCCCAGACGGGCAGGGTCCGGCCGCCCACGGCCATCACCAGCGGGTCGGCGTACCCCTCGGCGAAGCGCAGCAGCCAGTCCCGTTCGGCCACGGCGTCGTCGTCGAGGAAGGCGATCACCTCGCCGAGGGAGGAGGCGATGCCGGTGTTGCGGCCGGCGGACAGGCCGCGGGGGCCCGCGTTGGCGAGCACCCGGACGTGCGCGGCTCGCTCGTACTGCGTCGTGAGCCGTTCCAGGAGCGCCGGGTTGTGGTCGACGACCAGCAGGGTCTCCAGCGCCGGATACGACTGGGCGCGCACCGAGGAGACCGCCGCGAGGATGTCCTCCCAGCGGTCCTCGGTGTACACGCAGATCACGACGGAGATGTCGGGATCGCTCAAGACGACTCTCCCTGGCCGGTGCCGAGCATCGGGGAGTGCCGGACCCGGCGGCGCAGCGCACGCCGGTTGGAGCGTTCCCCGAGGATCACCCGCAGGACCCGCAGGCCGTCCCGGACGGCGCGCAGATTGCTGGTGCCGTGGATCCTGAGGTACTCGTAGCTGGGGATCTCCTGCACCTTCAGGCCTGCCTTGACCACCCGGACGTTGATCAGGGTCTCGATCTCGAAGCCGGTGCAGTCGAGGTCGATCTTGTCGAGGCAGTGCCGCCAGAAGGCGTTGTAGCCGTAGCAGAGGTCGGTGTAGCGGGCGCCGAACTTGCGGTTGACGATGGTGCACAGCGCCCAGTTGCCGAGCTTGCGGATGAACGTCATGTCGTCCGTGCCGCCGCCGTTGGCGAAGCGCGAGCCCTTGGCGAAGTCGGCACCGGAGACCAGGGCGGAGACGTACGACACGATCTCGTGGCCGTCGGCCGAGCCGTCCGCGTCCACCATGACGATGATGTCGCCGGTGCACGCCTCGAACCCGGTGATCAGGGCGTCTCCCTTGCCCTTTCCGCTCTGTTCGACGACTTTCACGCCGGGCCACAACTGCCGTGCGACTTCTACGGTGTCGTCGGTGGAATTCCCGTCCACCAGGACCACTTCGTGGATCCAGCCGGGAAGCGTCTTGAAGACGTAAGGGAGATTCTCCGCCTCGTTCATCGCGGGGATCACCACGCTCACCGGCGGTGTGATCGCCAGGTGGGAGGAGATCGGTCGGTATTCGGCAGCCATTAACGGATCTTGATCCGAGGCCGGCTGGCGCAGAACAGAACTCACGAGTCTTTTCCCTCTCGTCCGGTGGACCGCCCGCCCCTGGGCGGCCCGCTTCCGTGTCCGGTTCGAAAGGGGGGTTATCACCCGCGGCACGGAGAACGGATCCCCGTGTCCGCAGGTGAGCTGGCAAAGCTAACCGGGCCGCCGGAAAACGGCAGCCGGTCGCGCGGCACGACTCGGAGACGACAAGGGGCGCATTCGAAGAACAATGCCCCTCGTGGCCGCCGAGCACGGCACCCCCCTACCGCGCCCCGCAGCGGAACATCGCGGTCCCTGAGCCCTCCCCTGGAGCCGCTGAATGACGTTCCCTTGCGGGTGAGTTGTACGACGGTATTGATGATTGAACCAGTATGGCAAGTCCGCCGAGCGCGGCTTGCTTTTTGTTGGTCGGGCCGTTATGCGGATGCGTTCCGGCCCCGCTCTTCACCTCGAACGGATATTCCCGGTCCGCCGGGACATTCGTTTGAGAATGCGCGTCACCGGGCGCGGTCGTAGCGGCAGCGGCAGGAGAACGCTGATCGCGGTCACGGCGACGACTCCGCCGCGCCAGGACCAGTGGTGGGTGGCGAGCATGCCCTGGGCGACGAGCATGTCCAGCGCGACGGCGCCCGCGAGCGCGGTGAGCGTCCGCGCGAACGGATCGAGTCCGCGCAGCGCCAGGCCGATCGCCGCGGCCGGCGCGCCGATCAGGAAGAGCAGTGTGAACGGGCCGCGCAGCGGCGAGCCCGAGTCGGTCAGGGCGAGCAGTGCGCCCGTGCCGGCGACGGCCGTCGCCGCGCCCGCGAGCAGCGGTTCCAGGCCCCTCCCCGGTCCTGGCCGCGCCCGCTCCTCGTCCTCTGGTGACGGTGTCTTGAGCCGTATGGTCTGCATGGCCGACTTTGCCCCCCAAGGCGTCGGATGCCGGGCTTCAATGTCGCGCAGGCGAACGTGGAGCGTCAAGCGGGTCTCCGGACCTGACCGTTCGCCGGGGGCGGCTGATGTCTCCTGGGGACAAGTCGTCCAATTTCTTTACAACACCGGTCCGGCGCGGACCGGTTGAGGCCCGAAAAGTTTTGGCATGGACACTTCCCGTCAACACGCGTAGTTGGTACGACGGTTGTGGCAGAGATCCTGCTAAAGGGAGGTTCCATGAGACGTTCCCGAATTACGGCGTACGTGACTTCACTCCTCCTCGCCACCGGCCTGGCACTCACCGGGGCCGCAACCGACGCGCAAGCCGCGACCGGGGGTTACGTGGCGCTCGGCGACTCGTATTCGTCCGGTGTCGGCGCCGGCAGCTACATCAGTTCGAGCGGCAGCTGCGACCGCAGCACGAAGGCCTACCCCTACCTGTGGAACGCCGCCCACAGCCCGTCCTCGTTCTCGTTCCTCGCCTGCTCGGGCGCCACCACGGACGACGTCCTGTCCGGCCAGCTCGGCACCCTGACGTCCTCGACGTCCCTGGTCTCGATCACGATCGGCGGCAACGACGCGGGCTTCGCCGACGTCATGACGACGTGTGTGCTCAGCTCCGACAGCACCTGCCTGTCCCGGATCGGCACCGCCGAGGCCTACGTCGACTCCACCCTGCCCGGCAAGCTCGACGCCGTGTACGACGCCATCACCGCCAGGGCCCCCCACGCCCGGGTCGTTGTCCTCGGCTATCCCCGCTTCTACAAACTGGGCACCACCTGCCTCGGCCTCTCCTCGGCCAAGCGCACCGCCATCAACAACGCCGCCGACTACATCGACGCGGCGATCGCCAAGCGCGCCGCCGACCACGGGTTCGTCTTCGGCGACATCCGCACCACGTTCACCGGCCACGAGATCTGCTCCAGCAGCTCCTGGCTGCACAGCGTCAACTGGCTCGACATCGGCGAGTCCTACCACCCCACCGCGTCCGGCCACTCCGGTGGCTACCTGCCGGTCCTGACCGGCAACGCCTGACCGGTACGCCTGCCGGACCCGCCCGTTCTCAGTCCGAACCGGAAGGCGAAGGCGAGGAGGAGGCCCCGCCGGTCGGGGTCTCCGTCGCCGAGGTGCAGGTCACCGAGAACGGCACCGAGTCGGACGTGGCCGTCACCGGGCCGCGCACCTCGACGGAGATCGCGTCGTCCAGCGTCCCGTCGCCGGACCAGGTCGTCACGGTCACCCTGGTCTGCCGGGTCTTCCCGCCGCCGTCGGGGAAGGACAGCGTCTTCCACCCCTGGTCGTCGAGCGACCCCTTCTTCAGCACCCAGCGGTACCGCACCTGCGCGGGCACCCTCCCGACCGTGAACGTGGCCGTGAAGGAGGGCGCCTGCGCGGTCGGCGGCGGGCAGCTCCCCGTGTAGTCGGTGCCGGAACCGGTCACGGAGACGTTCACGCTCTGCGGGGCCGCGCTGCTGCTCGCGGACGGCGACGGCGACGGCGACGTGGACCGGTCCTCGCTCCGGCTCGGCGCCGGGGAGCTGAGGTTGCTCGCCGAACTGCTCGGACCCGCGTTGTCGTCGCCGTCACCGCCCCCGCCCTGGTTCAGGAGGGCGTACGTCAGCCCGCCGAGCGCGAGGACGACCAGCACCAGTCCGACGAGCAGCAGGGTGCCCGCCCGGCCGTTCCCGTCGCGGCCGGAGCCGGACGGCCGGGTGTCCGCCGCAACGGGGGCGGGCGGCGTGGGAGCGGCGGATCCGTACGGCAGGGCGACGAGGGTCGGAGCCTCCTGGCGGGTCGCGACCGGGACGGTGGCGGCCGTGCCCGTGGTGCCTCCCGCCGCGACCAACCGCAGGTCGCGCTCGGCCTGTTCGGCGGAGATCCGCGCGGCCGGGTCCTTGCGGAGCAGGCCCTCGATGACCGGCGCCAGGGCTCCCGCCCGGTACGACGGGGGCAAGTCCTCGTCCACCACGGCCCGGAGCGTGTTCAGCGGGGTGTCCAGCCGGAACGGCGAGGTGCCCTCCACCGCCGCGTACAGCAGCACACCGAGCGACCAGAGGTCCGACTCGGGACCGAACGCGCGTCCCAGCGCCCGTTCCGGAGCGAGGTACTCGGGCGAACCGATCACCTCGCCCGTCATGGTCAGCGCCGAACTGCCCTCGACGGTGGCGATCCCGAAGTCGGTGAGCACCACCCGCCCGTCGTTCGACAGCAGCACGTTGCCCGGCTTCACGTCCCGGTGCAGCACCCCGGCGGCGTGCGCGGCCCGCAGCGCGGACAGCACCTCGGCGCCGACGCCCGCGGCCCGCTGCGGGGACATCGGGCCCTCGGAGTCCAGGACGTCGGCGAGGGACACCCCGCGGATCAACTCCATGACGATCCAGGGCCGTCCGCCCTCCATCGCCACGTCGTACACCGTCACGACGTTGCGGTTGGCGACCCGGGCCGCGGCCCAGGCCTCACGTTCCAGCCGGGCGTACATCCGCTCGACGTCGGGGCCGGGCAGCCCGGCGGGCGCGCGGACCTCCTTGACGGCGACCTCGCGGCCCAGCACCTCGTCCCTGGCCCGCCACACGGTGCCCATGCCGCCCTCGCCGAGCGGGGACAACAGTCGGTAGCGGTCCGCGATCACGCGTTCACGGCCCGGCTCTTCGGTCACGGGTGCCCCCCACGGCGACTCGCGCTGATTCATCACAAACGTAACTCAGAGCAGTGCGGATGCGGCGCCCTTGAGCACCAGTCCCGCACCCAGGGCCACGACCACGAGCGCCGAGGCGAGCGGTGCGGTCCCGCGGACGAGCACGGCCAGGGGGTGGGCGGTCCACCGTGGGCGTCTGTCCAGCACCCGGGTCATTCCCGTACCCAGCCTGACGACGGCGAACCCGGCGGCGGTCAGGGTCAGCGCGAGACCGATGCCGTAGGCGACGACGAGCAGCAGCCCGAACCAGGCCTGCCCGAGGGCGGCGGCGCCGACGAGCACGACCACGGCGGAGGGGCTGGGGACCAGTCCGCCCGCGAAGCCGAGCAGGATGGTGCCGCGGACGGTGGGGGCCGTGGAGTGGGTGTGGGTGAACCCGCCGTGACGGTGCGGCAGACCGGCCTCGGCCTCGTGGCCGTGGCCGTGGCGGTGGTCGTGGTCCCGGGCGGGGCCGTGGCCGTCGTCGTGGGCCCGGTCGTGGGTGTGCGCGTGCGGGTGGTCGTGGGCGTGACCGTGGTCGTGCGGGTGGTCGTGGCCGTGGGTGTGCTCCCGGGCGCCGACCAGGGCCGGTTCCGGCTCCTCCGCCGTCCCGTGGCCGTGACGGTGACCGTGGTCGTGGTCGTGGTCGTGGTCGTGGTCGTGGTCGTGCGCCGTCCCGTGGCCGTGACGGTGACCGTGTCCGTGGTCGTGGTCGTGGTTGTGAGGGGAGTGTCCGCCGGGGTCGTGCCGGTGCGCGCGGGTCCGCCACGCCCTGCGGGTCAGGTTCGCGCCCGCGGCCAGGACCAGGAGGCCGCTCGCGACGCCCAGCCAGGCGATCACCGACGGAGTGGCCGCGGAACCGGCCGTGACCAGGACGCCCAGGGCCACCACGCCCAGGGTGTGGGTGACCGTGACCGACGCGGCCAGCGGGAGGACGTCGCGCAGGCGGGCGCGGCCGCCGCGGGCCGCGGCCGTCGCCGCCATCAGCGTCTTGCCGTGTCCCGGCGCGAGCGCGTGCATCGCGCCGAGGCCGATCGAGACGAGGAGCGCGAGCGCCGCGAAACCGGCCGTGAGGTGGTTGCGGGCGACCAGATCGGTCAGGGCCTGGGTCCAGTGGTCGACGCCCCGCGGCAGGATCGCGGCGCCCGGGGCGGACTGGTGTTCCTCGGCGAGGGCCGGTCCGCCCGGCCGTACCCGCACGGCGGCCGTCGTGACGTCCGCCGGGGAGGAGAGCAGGTCCTTGGGGTAGCTGGTGAGTTCGTGGGAGACGGACGTCTTCGGCACGTCCGTCCGCGTCAGCGTCATCCGGTCGCCGCGCGCCGTGATCTCCCGCCAGCCCGGACCGGTGTCGGTGCCCGCGCTGTGGAAGGAGATGGTGGCCGTGCCGCCCTCGGCGAGCGGCGCGGTCAGCCGGCACTCGACGCGCAGGGTGTGCAACCCGGCCTGCCCGGGGCGGAGTTCGGCGTGACTGGCGGCCACCGTGAGCGTGCTCGCCCTGCCGTCGACGGTCAGGGTGCTGCCGTCGGCCGCGGCGGCGCAGCGCTGCTCGGCCCACCCGGCGGTGCCCAGCCGCTCGAGGTCCGGCCCGGCCTGGGTCGCCGGGATCTCGGCGAGGTCCTCGACGTGGTCGACGCGGAGCTGCCCCGGCGCGGCGACCAGCCCGTCGTACTTGTTGACGGTGAAGTTGCCGAGCGGGTGGGCGCTCGCGGCCGTGGCGGACAGCAGCGTGAGGCCGCCGGCCGCGACGAGCAGGGCGGCGGCGCGGCGGAGGTTCACTTCGTGGCCTCCAGCGCCTTGCGGGCCGCGCGTGCGCCCAGCGGGGAGAACCCCGGGTTGAGTGCGAGGGCTCCGGTGAGCGCGGCCCGGCCGGCCGTCCTGTGGCCGTCGGCCAGCTCGATCATGCCCAGGTGGTAGCCGAAGGAGGCGTTGCGGTAGCCGGTGGCGGCGGCCCGGCGGGCGTACGGCAGGGCCTCCTTGTCCTTGCCGTTGACGTGCAGCGCCCAGGCCAGCGCGTCCGCCGTGTGCACGGTGCGGCGGCGGGCCCACTCGGCGCGGGCCGCCTTCAGCGCCTCGGCCTTGTCGCCGTGGTCGGCGGCGGCGAGCGCGGTGTCCAGGTCGGCGTTGACGCCGTTGGCGCGGGCGAGCGCGATCCAGGCCTCGACCAGCGCGTACTGGTCCTCGGCCTTCGCCCTGTCGCCCTCGGCGCCGCGGTCCTCGTACAGTTCGCCGAGTTCGACCAGGGGCTGGGGCAAAGGGTAGCGGGAGACGACCAGTTCCATGCCCCTGATGGCGTCGGCCCGGTCGCCGGTCGCCGCCTGGGCCCGGGCCCGGCCCTCCAGCGCGGGCAGGTAGTTCTCGTCGGCGGCCAGTGCGCGGGCGTAGTAGTCCAGCGCGCCGTGGTAGTCGCCCTGGTTCCAGGCCAGGAGGCCGAGCTGCGCGGCCACGTAGGCGATGTCGCCCTTCGAGGTGGCCGTGGACAGCGCCTGCCGCAGCACCTGCCCGGCGGTGCGCACGTCGCCCCGCAGTTCGCGCACGTACGCGTACCGGGTGAACACGGGTACGCCCGGCTTGCGCCGGTCCGCGAGGTCGGCGGCCTTCGACGCGTCGGCGTACCGGCCGAGTTCGACCAGGGCGTCGATACGGGAGGACAGGGCGCCGGCGTTGTACGGATTCTGCCCGAGGGCCCGGTCGGCGTAGGTGAGCGCCTGCGCGAACTGGTGCCGGGCGGCGGCGAGCGCGGCCTGTCCGGCCAGCGCCTGGTCGTTGCCCGGCGTGATCCGCAGCGCGCGGGCGAGGGACTTCTCGGCCTGCGGGTAGCGGGACGGGTCGCCCTTGGTGCGCGCCTGTTCGACGTAGGCGAGGCCGAGGGTGGCCCAGCTGTCGGAGTCCCTGGGCTGGGTGCGGAGATGGGCCTGGAGGGAGGCGATCGTCGTGTCCAGGTCGCCGCTCGCCAGCATCGCCGGTGACACGGCGCTGGTCGCGGCCACCGGCGCGCCGCCCTTTCCGGACGCCCCGAAGGCGATCGCTCCGCCGGTCAGCGCGACGGCCAGCAGCACCGCCGACCCGGCGAGTCGGGCGCGCCGCCACTTCCGCCCCGCGGCCGCGAAGCGGCGCAGCGCCATGACGCGCTCGTCGTCCTTCGGGTCGGCGGGCTGTTTGTCGTTCGTACCCGGGGCCATGCCCTCTCCTAGTGGCTGTCGCACGGGTGGCGCGGCCCGCTGCCGTGGGGGATTGAGTGGGAAGCGGGCCGCGCCGGTACAGGGGGGGTGCCGAGCGCCCTCACGGGGCGCGCGGAACCGCGTGGTCAGTCGCGACGGGGCCCGCGGTCACCCCGCCGCCCCGGCCGCGGTGACGCTCAGTACGGCCGCTGCATCCGCCGGCGCCACCAGGCGAGCGCCGCGCCGATCAGCAGCACGCCCGCCGCGCCGGCGGCCGCGGACCCGGCGATCAGGGTCGTGTTGCTGCCGCTGTCGGTGCCGGTCAGGGCGTCGCCGAGGGCGCTCTTGGTGCTGCTCCCGGCCGCCTTGGCGAGCGTGCCGCGGGAACCGGACGTCGGCTCGGCCACGTACGGGAAGTACTTCTCGAAGTTCTTGTCGTTCTTGTCGACCGCGTCGCCCAGGTCGTTCTTCGAACCGACCAGTTCGCCCTCGACGACCTGCAGCGCCTCGTCGATCACGTCGTCGGTGAGCCGGCGGCCGTTCGGGAAGCCCGCGTTGTCACCGTCCAGGACCCCGAGCCGCTTGGGCTTCGCGGTGGGCTTGATGGACGTGTTCAGGCGGAGCATCTCGGACGGAGTCACCTGCGGCTGCTCCTGGTTGAGGCCCTTGACGCCCTTGAGGAACACGTCGACGAGGTCGTTGCGCGGTTCCTTCGGCGCCTTGATGTGGTAGATCGCCTCGATGAGCTTGGGCAGTTCCGGGTTGGTCACGTTCCGCAGGAACTGCGCGTCGTCCTTGGGCTGGGACGCGTTGAACCTGTCCTTGTCCTTCTGCGGGTTGACGACCTCGTTGACCAGCGGGTTGCCGAGGCGCGAGACCTGCGTGTAGTAGCCCTGCGCGTTCCTGCGCTGGGTCGTGGCGTAGATGCCGACGGTCGGACGCGAAGCCGACTGCCGGATCAAGGAGTTCGGCACCTGGAGGGCGATCGTGTTGACGTTGTAGCCCTTGAGGGTGTCGCGGCCGACCTCGCTCAGGTTGCCGCCGTACAGCAGATCGAAGACGCGCAGGTCGGCGAAGAACGGGTCGTCCGCCTGGCCGGCGAAGGTCGCCCCGCCGTTGACCGTCTTGTAGACGGCCTGGGCGCGCAGCTTGCCGTAGTCCGGCATCGACGCCTTGCCGACGTCCGACGGGGCCGCCGGGATGTCGCTCGCGAGCCGCGTCGTGTGCTGCTGCTTGCCGTTGCTGAACTTGATCAGGTCCAGGTTGTACGACTGCGTGACGTTCAGGTCCGGGTCGGTCAGGTTGTCGACCACTCCGGTGTTGTACAGGAACGTCTTCTTGTTCTTTATCTGTGTGCGGAAGGTGTAACGGAAGACCAGATCGTCCTTCGCGTCACCATTGTTGTCGATGTGGATGTCGTACTGGGCGTCGTCGGCGAACTGGTAGAAGTTCGGGCCGCCCGCCGGTTCCTCGAAGGGGATGTAGTCGGACACGATCGTCGTGGTGTCCGGCTTGTCCGGGCTGACGAACGCGTACAGGTCGGTGTTGTCGTACTGCGGGGTGCCCGAGATGAGCGGGGCTTCTCGGTGGGAGGAGGCGGAGGCCGCTCCCGGTTCCAGCGCGGCGACGCTGGCGGCTGTGATCCCGCCGGTGGCCAGTGCCCCACAGACGAGCGAGACAAGGCCCTTGCGCCCCGCGCCGCTCCTGGAGATTAGAGGTGTCATGCCGTCCGTCCCTCGATCCCAACTTGCTTGACGGAGGGGTATACGGAGCGCGGTCGCCTTTCGGATTGGTCCGAAGAAAAAAATCTTTTCTTCCTGCTCGACCCGCGTTTTCGGTCCTCGCGTACGTACTTCTGCCGGAGGTGCGTCAGTTGCGAATGCCTGGTGTGGGGGGACGGGCCGGGTGCGGCCACAGAAGGGGGAGCGGGGTGGAGGCGGACGAACTGCTGGTGCTCGTCGCGGCCGGCGACCAGAAGGCGTTCGAGGACCTCTACGGACTGGTGTCCGGTCCGGTGTTCGGACTCGTACGGCGTGTGGTCCGCGACCCCGCCCAGTCCGAGGAGGTGGCCCAGGAGGTGCTCCTCGAACTCTGGCGCTCCGCACCCAAGTTCGACCCGGACCGGGGCAGTGCCCTGTCCTGGATCCTCACCCTCGCCCACCGCCGTGCCGTGGACCGGGTGCGCAGCGCCCGCGCGGCCGGTGAACGCGAGCAGCGCGAGGCCCTGCGCGCGGGCGAACCGGCCTTCGACCAGGTCGCCGAGGAGGTGGAGGCCGGTCTCGAACGCGAATGGGTGCGCCGCTGCCTCAGCCGCCTCACCGCCCTCCAGCGCCAGTCGGTGACCCTGGCCTACTACGACGGCTACACCTACCGTGAGGTGGCCGAACGGCTCGAACTGCCGCTGGGCACGGTCAAGACGCGGATGCGCGACGGACTCACCCGGCTGCGGGACTGCCTGGGAGGTGCGGCATGAGCCTGGTCGGCCGTCTGCTGCGCCGCGAGGACCCGCACTCGCTGGCCGCGCCCTACGCCCTGGACGCCCTGGAGCCCGGCGAACGCCGCCGCTTCGAGAAGCACCTGGGGAGCTGCGACCGGTGCGCCGCCGAGGTCCGCGCGCTCACCGAGGACGCGGTGCGGCTGGCCTGGTCGACGGCCGCCCCGCCGCCCCTCGCGATGCGTGAGCGGGTCCTGGCCGCCGTACGCGCCACCCCGCAGGCGGCCGCACCCGCCCGCGAGCACGTTCCCAGCCTGCCGCCGCACGTCTGGGGCGCGCAGCCGCCGCCCTCGCGCGCAGGACGGCGGCCCCTGTTCGTGCCGTTCGCCACCGCCACCGCGGCCGCCGCCCTGGTCGTCGCCTCGCTCTTCGCGGTGCAGGCCGGCCGGACGCAGGACCGGCTGGACGCGGAGCGGGCCCAGTCGCGTGAGATCGCCCACGTCCTGGCCGCGCCCGACGCCCGCTCGACCGCGGGCAGGGACTCCCATGGCCAGGGCATCGCGGCGGTGGTCTCCGCCTCGACCGGAGAGGCCGTCGTCACGCTCAGCGGCTACGGCGCTCCGACGGAGGGGCGCGTGCATCAGCTGTGGCTCATGCGCCCCCGTGCGCAACCGCGCTCCCTCGGGCTCTTCGCGGCCGACACGCCCTTGGTCGCCACCGGTCTGGACCGATCGGCCACGTCACTCGCGGTGACCGTCGAGCCCGCGGGCGGCTCTCCGCAGCCCACCAGCCAGCCGATTGTCCAACTCGCCCTGAAATCGGTTGGATTCGGAGAGTAGTCGAAGAGGGGTCGTCAACAGCCTTGCGGGGAAGGTGAATCCTGTGACCGCGATACACGAGTGCCCCATCGGGGCGATAGGGTTACCCTGCCCGGGCCGGGTGGACTCGTACGGGTGGGGAGTGACATGGAGCAGATAACACGCAGCAGGGCGAGGGTTCCTGCGATCACCTGCGGGAGCAGCGCGACCAGTTCGCGCCTCGACCGCCATCTGTCGGTACTGGCGGGTCCCGCCATACCGCAGCAGCAGGCGGTCGAGGCGACGTCACTGATGCGTGAGCTGACCGCGCGTGAACCCGCGCAGCGCAGCGACCGGGGTGCGCGGGTCAGCCGCGTCTCCCTCTTCGCGCCGTTGCGCCGGCTGCGCCGCTCGCTGTTCGGCGGCAGCGGCAGGCACTGACCCGTCCGGCTCGCGCTCAGGCAGCCACACCGTCCCGGCGCAGCGCTGCTCTCTCGGCGTCCGTCATCCCCACGGCACGCAGCAGCGCCTCGGTGTGCTGTCCGAGCGCGGGCACGTCCCCCATCCGCGCCTCGTCCCCGCCCGGCAGCGTGATGGGCGGCAGCAGCGCACGCAGCGGCCCGACCGGCGACCCCACCTCCCGCCACCGCCCCCGGGCCGCCAGCTGCGGATGCTCCGCCAGCCCGGACACGTCCCGCAGCCGCGCGCACGCGATGCCCGCGGCCTCCAGCCGTGCCACCGCCTCGTCCGTGCCGGCCGCTTCGAGGGCCGCCGCGACCAGCTCGTCGGTCCTGGCCCGGTTCGCCACCCGCGCCGCGTTCGTCGCGAACGCCGGATCCGAACCCAACTCCGGCCGCCCGATCACCTGTTCGGCGAGTCGGCGCCACTCCCGGTCGTTCTGCACCGACAGCAGCACCCGGCCGCCGTCCCCGGTCGGATAGGCGTCGTACGGCGCGATCACCGCGTGCGCGAGACCGGTGCGCTCCGGCGGGGTGCCGCCGTGCAGGGCGAGGTGCAGCGGGTGTCCCATCCATTCGGCCAGCGCGTCCAGCATGGACACCTCTACCGGCCCGCCGCGGCCGGTCGTCCCGCGCCGCACCAGCGCCGCCAGGACCCCCGAGAAGACGTACATGCCGGCCGCGATGTCCGCCGCCGGGATGCCCGCCTTCACCGGCTGCTCCGGCGTGCCGGTGACCGACACCAGCCCCGCCTCGCACTGCACGAGCATGTCGTACGCGCGTTTGCCGGAGTACGGCCCCGTCGCGCCGTACCCGGACACGTCGACGGCGACCAGGCGGGGGTGGGCGGCGCAGAGCGTGGCCGCGTCCAGGCCGAGCCGGGCGGCCGCCCCGTGCGCGAGGTTCTGCACGAAGACGTCCGCGTCCGCGACGAGCCGACGCACGACGTCCACCCCGCGGGGGTCCTTCAGGTCCAGCGCGATGGACTCCTTGCCCCGGTTGCACCACACGAAGTGCGACGCCAGCCCCCGCGCGGCGGTGTCGTAGCCGCGCGCGAAGTCGCCGCCGTCGATCCGTTCGACCTTGACGACCCTGGCCCCGAGATCGGCGAGCTGCCGGGTGGCGAACGGGGCGGCGACGGCCTGTTCGACGGCCACCACCGTGATGCCGTGGAGGGGCAGGGGGTCCATGGGCGGCGTCCTTGTCTGCGGGTGGGTGGGAGCGGGTCGCCCGGTTCCTTCCCCAGCGCCCCTGAGCCGGTCACAGCAGGGTCAGCTGACCCGCCGGGCCCTCCTCGGTGTGCTCGAGGATCGAGGCCGGCCTGCGGGACGTCTCCGGCGGCGGCAGGACGTCCGCCGCCCGCAGGTCCGTCGCCGTGATCGGGGTCCCGGTCTCCAGCTCGGCCCGCCGGGACCGTACGTCCGCCAGCAGGACCAGCACCGTGATCAGCTCCAGCAGGTCCGACGTCCACGCCTGGGGCCAGGCCCGCGGGACGATCGCCGCCAGCGTTCCCGGTCCGGCCGACGCCGTCCGGGCCGCGAACCAGGCCTCCAGGACCCGCACGTCGCCCAGGGCGAACTCCCAGGCCTGCGGCGGCACCGGCGAGACGCGGCCCTCGTCGATGTGCAGGGTCTCCTCGTCCGGGTCGTAGCGGACGGTCAGCGGCCGGGCGGGGAGCGGCGCGCGGACGTAGGGGCGGCGGCCGCCCGGCAGCTTGGGGCGTTCACCGTCGCGGCGGAGCAGCCACAGCGCGCGGCGGCCCAGCCGCACGCCGTGGGACCACAGTTCGGGGTCGCCGGTGAGCGGGACCGTGTGGTCGGGTCGGACCGTGGCCAGCGCCCAGGCCAGCACGTCCGGCGGGGCCGGGGTGTGGCCCAGCCGGCCGGCGAGGTGGGCCAGCAGGCCCGGCGCCAGGTTGGGTTCCCGTCCGCCCGGCCTGCGGTACAGCGGGCGGACACGGCCGGTGCGCAGCGTGGGCAGACGGGAGGTCGCGAGCAGGGGCATGCCCTCCGCGGACTCGACGGCGAAGACCTGGTGGGCGTCGGCCACCCGCCACAGTTCCGGGCGGGCCGCGTCGATCAGGCGGTGGTCCGGGATCAGCCACTGCTCGTCGAACGGGGCGGCGAGGACGCGGACGGGGTCCGCGCACGGGCCGGACGCCCGCGCCAGCGGCTCCGTGCTGGTCGGCTGCCCCGGCAGCTGCGGCACGGCCGAATGCACGGTCCTGGCCCGCGTCGGCTCGAACAGGGCCTCGCGGCCGGGGCCCTCCGAGGCGAGGAGGGCGTCCCAGCGGGCCTTGAGGGTCGCCGGATCGGGGGCCGTCGGCCACCCCCGGCCGAGCCGCAGTGGTGCGACGGACCACGGCATGAGGTCCGCCAGCAGCGGAGCGTCGTCGTGCGTCACGCCCGGCATCGTACGACGAGTTCAGGTCGCGTCGAGGGTGACCGTGAAGGAGAAACGGTCGCCCCGGTAGTGGATGACGGCCAGGTCCAGGACCCGTCCCGCGGTGTCGTAGGTGACGCCCGTGTAGTGCAGGATCGGGCTGAGCAGGGGGACCCGGAGCAGCCGGGCCGTCTCCGGGTCGGCCAGCCGGGCCTCGACCGTGTCGGTGATCCGGCCGATGTCCGCGCCGACCACGTCGCGGAGCACCTTGGTCATGGGCCGCCGGGCCAGGTCCTCCGGGTCGATGCGGCCGGCCAGTTCGGGACGGACGTGGTTGCGGGCGTGGTTGGTGGGCTCGCCCGTCTGCTCGTCGCTGCGCAGCCGGTGGTACGTGGCCACCTCGTCGAGATCCGGGAAGTACTCGGCGAGTTCGCCGGTCACGGGTGCCGTGCCGTGCTCCAGCAGCTCGGCCGTCATGCCGGACTGCTGGGCCACGATCGCGTCCACCGAGCCGAGGAGCCGTACCGGGGCGGCCCGCCGGACGTCCGGTTCGATGAAGGTGCCCCGGCGGCGGTGGCGGCTGATCAGGCCCTCGTCCTCCAGCTCCTTCAGCGCCTGACGCATGGTCAGCACGCTGACGCCGTAGTGCTCCGCGAGCTGCTCCTCGGTGGGCAGCCGGAGCGGGTCCCTGGGCGAGCGCCCGAGTATCGAGGCGCGCAGCGACTGCGAGACCTGGTACCAGAGCGGCAGCTTGCGGTTCAGGACGATCGAGTCAGGGGCGAAGGAGGTCACGGGCCATCCGTACCGTCGGGGGGATCTTCAGTGCAAGGGCCGGAAGTGCCGCTCCATGCCCCGCCACACGTCGTCGTAGCGCTGCTGGAGGTGCTCGGCGGTGGCCGCCTGGGGGGTGAGCGTCAGCGGCCAGCGGGTCTCGAACATGAAGGCGAGGCCGTCGTCGATCTTCTGCGGCCGCAGCTCGGCCGCGCTCGCCCGGTCGAACGTCTCCCGGTCGGGGCCGTGCGCCGACATCATGTTGTGCAGCGAGCCGCCGCCCGGCACGAAGCCCTCCGCCTTCGCGTCGTAGGCGCCCTCGACCAGGCCCATGTACTCGCTCATCACGTTCCGGTGGAAGTACGGCGGCCGGAAGGTGTTCTCGCCGACCAGCCAGCGGGGCGCGAAGACCACGAAGTCGACGCCCGCGAGGCCCGGGGTGTCCGACGGGGAGGTCAGCACGGTGAAGATGGACGGATCGGGGTGGTCGTAGGAGATGGTGCCGATGACGTTGAAACGGCGCAGGTCGTAGACGTAGGGCACGTGGGTGCCGTGCCAGGCGACGACGTCCAGCGGGGAGTGGTCGTAGGTGGCCGTCCACAGGTGGCCGCAGAACTTGTTGACCACCTCCACCGGGCCCTCCACGTCCTCGTAGGCGGCGACGGGCGCCTGGAAGTCCCGTGCGTTGGCGAGGCCGTTGGCGCCGATCGGGCCCAGGTCGGGGAGGCGGAAGGGCGAGCCGTAGTTCTCGCACACGTAGCCCCGGGCCGTGTCCTCCAGCAGGTCCACGCGGAAGCGGACCCCACGGGGGACCAGCGCCACGTGTCCCGGCTCCACGTGCAGCAGTCCGAACTCCGTGCGCAGCAGCAGGCCGCCGCGCTCCGGGACGATCAGCAGCTCGCCGTCGGCGTCCGAGAAGACCCGCTCCATCGAGGAGTCGGCGTGGTAGAGGTGCACGGCCATGCCGGTGCGCTGGGTCGCGTCCCCGTTGCCGCCGAGCGTCCACAGGCCCGCGAGGAAGTCCGTGCCGGGCGCCGGCTCCGGAAGCGGGTTCCAGCGCAGCCGGTTCGGGTCCGGGACGGCGTCCGTGAAGGGCGCGGTGCGCAGCGGGCCGTCGACGGCGGCCCGGGTGAACGCCGGGTGGGCGGCCGAGGGGCGGATCCGGTACAGCCAGGAGCGGCGGCCCGAGGCCCGCGGCTCGGTGAAGGCGGTACCGCTGAGCTGCTCCGCGTACAGGCCGAGCGGCGCGCGCTGCGGGGAGTTGCGGCCCACGGGCAGCGCGCCCGGCACCGCCTCCGAGGCGTGCTCGTTGCCGAACCCCGAGAGGTACGCCAGTCCCTCCGCGGTCTTCCGCGCTGCCGCCCGCCGCGACTCGCTCGTGCGGGAGGTGCCCCCATCGCCCATGATCGCTCCCTGGACCGGTGTCCGCCTGATTCCTATGCATCACCGTAGGATTGAGTGGGGGCGGTTGCAAGGGGGCCGGGATCATTCCGGGGGTACGGCGAGAACCCGAGCGCGGGGGGATCCGGTCCGCGGCGCGCTGTTCTACCCTCCCGGGCATGTCGTGGACGCGTGGACTGCCGGGCGCGCTCGCGGTCTGTGTCCTGCTGTGGGCCACGGCGGCGGGCTGCGGGAGCGGCCAGGCGCACGGGCGGCGGGAGCCGGGTCCGTCCGCGCCGGCGGGCACGCTCCTCGGCGACACGGACGAGGGCGGACGCCACTACCGGGAGGTCGCCGGGAAGCGGGCGCCCGAGGTGGGCACGGTGGTCACGCCCGACGCCTCCGGGGGCTGGGACGTACGGCTCGACGTGCACCGCTTCCGTTTCTCCCGGGCCGGCACGGCGCCCCGGGCGGTCGCCGGGCAGGGCCTCGCCTACCTCTTCGTGGACGGCGGCCTGGTGACCCGGTTGCGCGGACCCGCCTACCACCTGCCCGCCGGGCTCGTCCCGCACGGCACCCACCACGTCACCGCCCGGCTCTACGCCGACGACGGCACGGTGTGGGCCGTGCACGGCAGACCGGTGGAGAGCACGGCCGACGTCACGGCGTCGGGTGCGGAGACGGCACCGGCCGCGCCGACGGCCACCCGGACACCGTGACCGGTGACGACGGCCGGCCCGCCGCGCGGATGAGTGCATGGGCCACTCGTCTCCGTACTGGGGGGCGAGGTTCACCCGGTCCCCGCGGAAAGGCATCATGAAGCCCGTGCCCCCAGCGCCCCCGCTTCGCAAAGCTCCCGTCCAGCGCCGCAGCGCGGAACGGCTGACCAGGATCCTGGACGCCTGCGCCGACCTCCTCGACGAGGTCGGCTACGAGGAGCTGAGCACCCGGACCGTCGCGGTGCGCGCCGGAGTGCCCATCGGGTCCGTCTACCGCTTCTTCGGCAACAAGCGGCAGATGGTCGACGCCCTCGCCCAGCGCAACCTGGAGCGCTACACCGAGCGGGTCGCCGAGCGGCTGAAGGACGCGCCGAAGGGCGACTGGCGGACGGCGATGGACGCGGTCCTGGACGAGTACCTGGCCATGAAGCGCACGGCTCCCGGCTTCTCGCTGGTCGACTTCGGCAACCAGATCCCGGTCGGCGCCCGCCACGCCGAACCCAACCGCCGGGTCGCCGACCGCCTCACCGACCTGCTCTCCGACTACATCGGCCGTGTCCCGGACGAGGACCTGCGCCGCACGTTCCTGGTGGCCGTGGAGGCCGCCGACACCCTGGTCCACCTGTCCTTCCGGATGGATCCGGAGGGCGACGAGACGATCATCGCGGAGACACGGCAGCTGCTGCGCGCCTACCTCGCCCGGGTCCTGGACTGACCGCTCGCCCCGCGCCGCCCCCGGCGGCGGTGACGTCCCGTCAGGGGACGGGCGGCCGGGTGCCGGTGGGCGGCATCCCGCGGGCGCGGGGTGGGCCGGCGGGCATGCTGGTCAGCCTGTCGGTCCTGTCCGCGACCGACATCCTGACCGCCCACCTGCCGGTGGTCGGCGAGCACCGGGGCATCGCCCCGGCCGTGATCGGCGTCCTGCTCGGCGTCCGGGCGGAGGCGGGACGGGGTCGCGGAGCGGGCGGAGGGGACCGGCATTGCGCCGCACGAGCGATATCTGACGGCGCGTCGGACGTCGATGCCGCGGGCCGTGGAGTGCATGGGTGACAGTCCAGACGAAGGCCGATTTGTATGAAAATCGTCTAACTCGGAGGAGCTTGCATGCCCACGCTCACACTGCCACGCACCGTCGGTACCCGTGCGGGCGCCACCGTCGTCCTCACCGCCCTCGCCGCTGCGGGCGCGTCGTGGGCGGTCGCGCCGATCGCGGCGGCACAGGGGGAGAACGGCGACATCAGGATCCACCGAGTGGGTGTGCCCTTCGGCGTCTCGAAGGACGACCCGGCGGTCTGCAGATTCTACCTCGACGCCGTCAACTTCGACGTTCTCACCGCCATCGCCTACACCATCACGCCCCAGCCGCCGCTGCCGACCGCGGCCACCGTCGCCGGCACCATCCAGCTCGCGGCCGGCGCCGGGCACACCGACCCGCTCGGTCTGGCGGACGGGCAGTACAAGATCGCGTGGGTCGTGGGCGGCGCGTTGAAGGAGAAGGTCTTCCGGGTCAACTGCCACGACGGCAAGCAGGACGGGGCGCCGGGCCAGGGCGGGCCGAACGGACCTGGCGGCGAGAACGGCCAGGGCGGCGACCACGGCGGTCCTGGCGGCCAGATCGAGGACAACCAGCGGGGCGACTCCTGGGTGCAGGGCGGCGAGCACGGCGGTCCGCAGGGCGGTGTGCACGCGGGCGGCGGCGGTCTCGCCGACGCGGCGGCCTCCTTCTCGCCCCTGGCGGCGGTGACGGCCGTGGGCCTGGTCGCGGCCAGCGGTGTGGTGTACGTCCGGCTGATCCGCCGTCGGCCCCATGGCGCCGCGTAGGCGCAGACGCAGGCCCTGGTACCGGACCCGCGGCTTCCGCCTCGCCAGGACGGCCCTGCTGGCGCTCATGCTGGTGACCGTGGTCCGGTGCTCGGGGCCCGGCGGACCGGACGGGTCGGACGCCCTGCCGGCGGCCGGCCCCGGCCGGGACGGGTCCGAAGGGCCCCCGCCCGAGCCGCTGTCCCGGTCCCGGCCGACGTCGATGCGGATCCCGTTCCTCGGCGTCGACGCGCCGGTCACCGGGGTCCGGCTCGACCGGGGACGGCAGTTGGAGACCCCGCCGGTCGACGACCCGAAGCTGATCGGCTGGTTCGAGGGCGGCGCCACGCCGGGGGAGTCCGGGCTCGCGGTCGCCGTCGGCCACCGGGACACCAGGACGGGGCCCGCCGTCTTCGCGGCGCTGGCGCAGGTCAAGCCCGGCAAACTGATCGAGGCCGAGCGCGCGGACGGCCGTACCGCCGTCTACACCGTGGACCGGGTCAAGGTCTACGACAAGGCGGGCTTCCCGAGCCGGGAGGTGTACGGCCCGACCCGGCGCCCCGAACTGCGGGTCATCACCTGCGGCGGCCTCTTCAGCCGGACGACGGGCTACACCAGCAACGTCGTGGTCTTCGCGCACCTGACCTCGACGCGGTGACCGGGCGGGTGCGGGCGGCGGCCCGCACCCGCCCGCCGGCGTGCCCGCTCGCCGTACGGCCCCGGTGGAGTGCCGTCGCCGACCTGGACGGGTGAATCGGGGCGGGAAGCCGGGACCCGTGGGGAACGGACCCCCTACAAAGGGGCATGCGCACTCCTTCGCTCCGTCACCGCCCGGCCCTCCTGCCGGCCGGAGTCCTGCTCGCCGGTGCCCTCGCCGCCCCCACCGCCCCCACCGCCCCCACCGCACCGGCCGACAGCCGGCCCGCCGCCTCACCGGTGCGCGGGAAGGCATGCCTGGAGACCCGGCTCTTCTTCGGTACCGCCCGGCCGGACGGCGAACCCGCCGTCACCGACCGGCAGTTCGCGGCCTTCGTCGACAAGGTGGTCACCCCGGACTTCCCCGACGGGCTGACCGTGCAGAGCGGGCGCGGCCAGTGGCGGGACGCGCACGGCACGATCGAGAAGGAGCGGTCCTACGAACTGGTCCTGCTGTGCCCGCGGTCGGCGACGGCCGATGGCGACCGGAAGATCGAGGAGATCCGGCGGGCCTACGAGAAGGCCTTCGCGCAGGAGAGCGTGGGGCGGGTGGACGAACGGGTCCGGGTCGACTTCTGACGGTCCGTCCGGCCGCGGGTCCCTGGCGCCGAAAAACTATCGCCGCTAGTTTGTGAGGCCGGAGACCCAGCCCCGCCGGGAGGAAGCAGCATGAAGGCACACGACGGCCTGTACATCGACGGCGCCTGGCGCGCCGCCGTGAGCCAGGACGTGATCGAGGTCGTGAACCCGGTGGACGAGCAGGTCATCGGCCGGGTGCCGGCGGGCGGCGCGCCGGACGTCGACGCCGCCGTGCGGGCCGCCCGCGCCGCCCTGCCGGCCTGGGCCGCCACCCCGCCCGCCGAGCGGGCCGCCCGGCTCGGCGCGCTCCGCGACGCGCTGGCGGCCCGCAAGGACGAGATCGCCGCGACGGTCACCGCGGAACTGGGCGCGCCGCCGCAGTTCTCCCAGGCCGTGCACGCGGCCCTGCCGATCGCCGTCGCCGGCTCGTACGCCGAACTGGCCGCGGTCCATCCCTTCGAGGAGAAGGTCGGCAACTCGACCGTCCACCAGGAGCCGGTCGGCGTGGTCGGCGCGATCACGCCCTGGAACTACCCGCTGCACCAGATCGTCGCCAAGGTCGCCCCGGCGCTCGCGGCCGGCTGCACGGTCGTGCTCAAACCCGCCGAGGACACCCCGCTCACCGCCCAGCTGTTCGCCGAGACGGTGGCCGAGGCGGGCTTCCCCGCAGGTGTGTTCAACCTGGTCACCGGCCTCGGGCCGGTCGCCGGCCAGGCCCTCGCCGAGCACCCTGGGGTGGACCTGGTCTCCTTCACCGGGTCCACGGCCGTCGGCAGGCGGATCGGCGCGGTCGCCGGGGCCGCCGTGAAGAAGGTGGCCCTCGAACTGGGCGGCAAGTCGGCGAACGTCATCCTGCCCGGCGCCGATCTCGCCAAGGCCGTCAACGTCGGCGTGGCCAACGTGATGTCCAACTCCGGTCAGACGTGCAGCGCCTGGACGCGGATGCTGGTCCACACCGACCAGTACGCGCAGGCGGTGGAGCTGGCGGCGGCCGCCGCCGAGAAGTACGGGGACCGCATCGGGCCGCTGGTCAGCGCCAAGCAGCAGGAGCGGGTGCGGGGTTACATCGACCAGGGCGTCGCCGAGGGCGCCCGGCTGGTCACGGGCGGCTCCCAATCCCCGCGCGAGCAGGGCTATTTCGTCAGCCCGACGGTGTTCGCCGACGTCACTCCCGAGATGACGATCGCGCAGGAGGAGATCTTCGGCCCGGTGCTGTCGATCCTGCGCTACGAGGACGAGGAGGACGCCCTGCGGATCGCCAACGGCACGGTCTACGGGCTCGCGGGCGCCGTCTGGGCCGGGGACGAGGCGGCGGCGGTGGCCTTCGCCCGGCGCATGGAGACCGGCCAGGTCGACATCAACGGCGGCCGCTTCAACCCGCTGGCGCCGTTCGGCGGCTACAAGCAGTCCGGCGTCGGCCGGGAACTCGGCGCGCACGGCCTCGCCGAGTACCTCCAGACCAAGTCCCTTCAGTTCTGAGGAGGTGGCCGCGATGACCGCCACGGTCCGAGCCGCCGTACTGCCCGCCGTGGGCGCCCCGCTCACGGTCACCGAGATCGACCTCCCGGACCCCGGCCCCGGCCAGGTCCGGATCCGCCTCGCCGCCGCCGGCGTCTGCCACTCCGACCTCTCCCTCTCCGACGGCACCATGCGGGTGCCCGTCCCCGCGGTCCTCGGCCACGAGGGCGCGGGCACCGTCGTCGCCGTGGGGGAGGGCGTCACCCGGCTGGCTCCCGGTGACCCGGTCGTCCTCAACTGGGCGCCGTCCTGCGGACACTGTCACGCCTGCACGCTCGGCGAGGTCTGGCTGTGCTCCGACGCGCTCTCGGGCACCGCCGCCGTGCACGCCCGCACCGCGGCCGGCACCGAGCTGCACCCCGGCCTGAACGTCGCCGCGTTCGCCGAGGAGACGGTGGTCGCCGAGTCCTGCGTCCTGCCGCTCCCGGCCGGCGTCCCGCTCACCGACGCGGCCCTCCTCGGCTGCGCCGTGCTCACCGGCTACGGCGCCGTCCACAACTCGGCGCGGGTCCGCGAGGGCGAGAGCGTCGCGGTGTTCGGCGTCGGCGGGGTCGGCCTGGCCGCCGTGCAGGCGGCGCGGATCGCGGGCGCGTCCCGGATCGTCGCGGTGGACGTCTCCGCGGCGAAGGAGGAACTGGCCCGCGCCGCCGGTGCCACCGACTACGTGGTCGCCTCCGACACCACTCCCCGGGCGGTCCGCGCGCTCACCGGCGGACAGGGCGCCGACGTCTCCGTGGAGTGCGCGGGCCGCGCGGTCAGCATCCGCGCGGCCTGGGAGTCCACCCGCCGGGGCGGCCGCACCACGGTGGTCGGCATCGGCGGCAAGAGCGAGCAGGTCACCTTCAACGCCCTGGAGCTCTTCCACTGGGGCCGCACCCTGTCCGGGTGCGTCTACGGCAACGCTGACCCGGCCCACGACCTGCCGGTGCTCGCCGAGCACGTGAGGGCCGGCCGCCTGGACCTGGGCGCGCTGGTGACGGAACGGATCTCCCTGGAGGGCATCCCCGCGGCGTTCGAGAACATGCTGGCGGGCAAGGGAGGCCGGGCGCTGGTCGTCTTCTGACCCGGCCGCCCGTCAGGACACCCGCTCGGAGCGCGTCTCCCCGGCCGCCGGCGCGGCGAGGGGAGCCGCGTTCCGGGCGCGCGCCCGCGTCCGGGACACCGCCACACCGGCCAGGCACAGCGCCCCGCCCGCCAGGGTGAGCGGACCCGGCACCTCGCCGAGCGCCAGCCAGGACATCAGCACGACCAGCGCCGGTACCGCGTACGTCGTCGCGCCCATCCGGCTCGCGGTGGTCCGGGCCAGGGCGTACGCCCAGGTCGTGAAGGCGAGCGCGGTCGGGAACACACCGAGGTAGACCATGTCGAGGGTCGCGGACAGCGGCGCGCCGGCCACCTGGTGCACCAGCTGCCCGGCGAACGGCAGACAGGCCGCGGTGCCGACCAGACACCCGTACGTCGTCACCTGGAGCGCGCTCGCGCGGGCCAGGGCGGGCTTCTGGGCGACCACACCGGCCGCGTAGGCGACCGCGGCGAGCAGGCACAGCACCACGCCCAGCACCGAGGAGCCGCCTCCGCTGGCCATCGACAGGCCCACGGTCACGGCACCGGCGAACGACACCGCCATGCCTGCGAGCAGCCGGGGCGGCATCGGGTCGCCGAGCAGCCGGGTCCCGAGCAGGGCGATCAGCAGGGGACCGATGTTCACCACCAGGGCGGCCGTCCCCGCGTCCACCCGCTGCTCGCCCCAGTTCAGGGCGACCATGTAGAAGCCGAACCACAGCACCCCGGATATCGCGACGCCCCGCCAGGCGGAGCGGGGCGGCAGGCCCTCGCGTCGCACGAGGCAGAGCAGGACGAGCGCCAGGGACCCGGAGAACAGCCGGCCCAGCGCGAGGGCGCCGGGGGAGTAGGAGTCCCCGGCACTGCGGATCGCCACGAAGGCGGAGGCCCACAGCACGACGGTGACGGTGGCGGCCAGCGCCGGGAGCAGCGGGCGGCCTGCGGAGGAGGAACGATCGGTCATGGCACCGAGGGTAGGGAGCGGCGGCGGCCGGGGCTCGCGGTTTTCGGACGGGGCACCGAGCGGCGGGACCGGGTCGCCCTAGGCGTCCGGCGCCAGGGCCGAGAACTGCTCCTGCAACCCGTCGAGCAGCGCCCGCAGGCCCGTCTCGAACGCCCGCTCGTCGATCTTCTCCTGCTGGTCCGCGAGCAGGTGCGCCTGGCCGAGATGGGGGTAGTCGGCAGGGTCGTACGCGCTCGCGTCGTCCACGAAGCCCCCGGCGAAGGACCCGAGCGCCGACCCCATGATGAAGTACCGCATCAGCGCCCCGATCGACGTCGCCTGCGCCGGCGGCCATCCGGCGTCCACCATCGCGCCGTAGACCGCGTCCGCGAGGCGCAGCCCGGCGGGACGGCGGCCTGGACCGCGGGCCAGCACCGGGACGATGTTCGGGTGGTCGCGCAGCGCGGCCCGGTAGGACACCGCCCAGTCGTGCAGCGCGGTCCGCCAGTCGCGTCCGTCGCCGCCCTCGAACATGGACAGGTCCACCTGGGCGCTCACCGAGTCCGCGACCGCCTCCAGGATCTCGTCCTTGGTGCGGAAGTGGTTGTAGAGCGAGGGCCCGCTCACCCCGAGCCCGGCCGCGAGCCGCCGGGTGGAGACGGCGGCCAGGCCCTCGGCGTCCACGAGTTCCCGCGCCGCCCGGACGATCCGGTCGGTGCTCAGGAGGGGCTTGCGCGGTCGGGCCATGGCGCACATAGTAGGGCGGGAACAGAAAACTAGCAGTGCTAATTTCAATCTGGGGTGATCCCGTGGTGGACCTGGGGCTCAGCGAGGAGCAGACCGCCGTACGGCAGCTCGCCCGGGACTTCGTCGAGCGCGAGATCGCCCCGCACGTGATCGCCTGGGACCGCGCCGAGGAGGTGGACCGGGGGATCGTGAAGAAGCTCGGCGAGGTCGGCTTCCTCGGTCTGACCGTCGACGAGGAGTACGGCGGCTCGGGCGGCGACCACCTGTCGTACTGCCTGGTCACCGAGGAGCTGGGCCGCGGCGACTCCTCGGTGCGCGGGATCGTCTCGGTCTCCCTCGGCCTGGTCGCCAAGACCGTCGCGGCCTGGGGCGACGAGGAGCAGAAGCGGCGCTGGCTGCCGGGACTGACCTCCGGCGCGTACGTGGGCTGCTTCGGCCTCACCGAACCCGGCACCGGCTCCGACGCGGGCAACCTCACCACCCGTGCCGTCCGCGACGGCGACGACTACATCGTCAACGGCACCAAGATGTTCATCACCAACGGCACCTGGGCCGACGTGGTCCTGCTCTTCGCCCGCTCGACCGACGCGCCGGGCCACCAGGGCGTGTCCGCCTTCCTGGTGCCGGCCGACAGTCCGGGCCTGACCCGGCGGCCCGTGCACGGCAAGCTCGGCCTGCGCGGCCAGGCCACCGCCGAACTCGTCCTGGAGGACGTGCGCGTGCCCGGCGCCGCGATGCTCGGCCCCGAGGGCAAGGGCTTCTCCGTCGCCATGTCGGCCCTGGCCAAGGGGCGGATGTCGGTCGCCGCCGGCTGCGTCGGCATCGCCCAGGCCGCCCTGGACGCGGCCGTCGGGTACGCCGGTGAGCGCGAGCAGTTCGGCACCCCGATAGCCGGCCACCAGCTGGTCCAGGAGCTGATCAGCGACATCGCCGTGGACGTGGACGCGGCCCGGCTGCTGACCTGGCGGGTCGCCGACCTGATCGACCGCGGCCTGCCGTTCGCCACCGAGTCCTCCAAGGCCAAGCTCTTCGCCTCCGAGGCCGCCGTGCGCGCCGCCAACAACGCCCTCCAGGTCTTCGGCGGCTACGGCTACATCGACGAGTACCCGGTCGGCAAACTCCTGCGCGACGCCCGGGTGATGACCCTGTACGAGGGCACCAGCCAGATCCAGAAACTGCTCATCGGGCGGGCGCTGACGGGCGTTTCGGCGTTCTGAGTACGTCCCTGAGTACGCGGGCGGATGTGGCGCGGGCCGGGTCAGGCGATGCTCGGTCCATGAGTGAGACACCCGTCAGACAGCAGAACACCGCCGCCTTCTACGGCCAGGCCGTCGCCTCCTTCGGCCTCGCCACGACCGCGACCTGCGTCGGCATCGTCCGGCTGCACGCGGACGCCTGGGTGCGCGGTTTCCTGGGCATCGCCGTCCTCTACCTCGTCACGTCCGCCTTCACGCTCGCGAAGGTTGTCCGGGACCGCCAGGAGGCCGGGCAGATCGTCAGCCGCGTCGACCAGGCCCGACTGGAGAAGCTGCTGGCCGAGCACGACCCCTTCGACAAGCTCTGAGCCCGCGACCTTCGCTGAGCGGGCACACTAAGCGCTCGCTCAGCTTCGGCGGTATGGTGGTGCTCCGGTGTCGAGAGGGGCGAGCGAGCGATGAGTACGGCGGAGGAGACGACCGGCGGCGAGGTCGAGCCGTGGGACGAGGTCACCCCTGACGCGGCCCGGCGGCTGCTGGTGGCCGCCGTGGAGGCCTTCGCCGAGCGCGGCTACCACGCCACCACCACCCGCGACATCGCGGGCCGCGCCGGCATGAGCCCGGCCGCGCTCTACATCCACTACAAGACCAAGGAAGAGCTGCTCCACCGGATCAGCCGCATCGGTCACGACAAGGCCCTGGAGATCCTCCGGACCGCGGCCCGGCGCGAGGGCACCGCCGCCGAGCGGCTCGCGGACGGCATCAGCTCCTTCGTCCGCTGGCACGCCGGGCGGCGCACCACCGCCCGGGTCGTGCAGTACGAACTGGACGCGCTCGGCCCGGACGCCCGCGGCGAGATCCTCGCGCTGCGGCGCCAGGTCGACGCCGAGGTGCGCGGGATCATCGAGGACGGCGTCGCGGCGGGCGAGTTCGACGTCATCGACGTCCACGGCACCACGCTCGCGGTGCTCTCGCTCTGCATCGACGTGGCCCGCTGGTTCAACGTGGACGGCCCGCGCACCCCCGAGCAGGTCGGCGCGCTCTACGCCGACCTCGTGCTCCGGATGGTGGGGGCCCGCTGACCACGCGGGCCGGGGGTCCTACAGGTAGTACCGGGACACCGACTCCGCCACGCACACCGGCCGGTCCCCGCCCTCGCGCTCCACGGTGAAGGCGACGCTCACCTGCACCCCGCCCGCCACGTCCGTCACGTCGGTGATGGTGGCGGTGGCGCGCAGCCGGGAGCCGACCGGGACGGGGGCCGGGAAACGGACCTTGTTGGTGCCGTAGTTCACGCCCATCTTCACGCCCTCGACGCCGATCAGCTGGGGGCCGAAGAGCGGGAGCAGCGACAGGGTCAGGTAGCCGTGCGCGATGGTCGTCCCGAACGGGCCCGCGGCCGCCTTCTCCGGGTCGACGTGGATCCACTGGTGGTCGCCCGTCGCCTCCGCGAACAGGTCGATCCGCTTCTGGTCCACCTCCACCCAGTCGGTGTGGCCCAGCTGCTCGCCCACGGCCGCCTTCAGCTCGTCGGGGGAGGTGAAGATCCTCGGTTCTGCCATGTTCCCGGCCCTCTCGCGATCGCGCGTCCATGTCTAAGCAACTGCTTAGCATGGTCGGGCGGGGGCTCCCTGTCAACGGAGCGCGACCCCGGCGGGTCGGTAGGGTCTGCCGGGTGCCGCAGATTCCCGGGAAGATCCACGAGCTGACCGTCGGCCAGCTGTCCGCGCGCAGCGGGGCCGCCGTCTCCGCACTCCACTTCTACGAGGCCAAGGGGCTCATCAGCAGCCGGCGGACGAGCGGCAACCAGCGCCGGTACACCCGCGACACGCTGCGCCGGGTGGCCTTCGTCAGGGCGGCACAACGCGTCGGCATCCCGCTGGCCACCATCCGCGAGGCGCTCGGTGAACTCCCCGAGGAACGCACCCCGACCCGGGAGGACTGGGCCCGTCTCTCGCGGGCGTGGCGCGCCGAACTCGACGAACGCATCAGGCAGCTCAACCGGCTGCGCGACCACCTCACCGACTGCATCGGCTGCGGCTGCCTCTCCCTGGACGCCTGCGTCCTGTCCAACCCGGACGACGCGTTCGGCAGGCGCGCGGCCGGCTCCCGCCTCCTGCCGGAGCGGACGAACCGGGACGACTAGGCCGTGCGACCGGCCGGTGTCCTCCGCACCGGACCGGGCGGCCCGAACTCCGGTGCGTGCAGGCGAGTTGGACACACCCCGGTGACGGCCCCGGCGACCGCCCGGCCGCCGTCCCTGCCGCCGTTGAGACAGACGTGCGGCTCCATGGGTGCGATGGTGCCGGCGGTCGGGGCGGTCCGGGCGGAGGGGGTGCGGCGCCCCCGGCGCACCCCCGTGCGGTCAGGCCGACATGAGCAGTCGTCCGCGCCTGGCGTAGGCCAGGGCCTCGGCGGTGAGCACCGGACGCGGCACCAGGATCCCGCAGTCCGCGCAGACCGGACCTGTGGAGGGTTCGTGGTCCAGGTCGTACTTCCAGTGGAGGCGCTCCCCGGCGCACACCGGGCAGACCGCGCCCGGTTCGCGCTCCAGGGCGGCGATCAGCCGTCGCAGCACCTCGGCCAGTGGTTCGTCGGGGTGGACCCGCGGGTCGTCGCACCAGGCCACTCCGAAACCGCCCCAGGTCAGCCGGTGCCAGTCGTCCACGCTGCCCGGGCGGCGCAGCCCGTCGTGCTTCTCCTTCTTGCGGCGCGAGGCGAACTCGACCTCGTAGGCGAGCCAGACCGCCCGCGCCTCTTCCAGCTCCTCCAGTGCGCCCACGAGACGCGCTGGATCGGGGGACCGGTCCTCAGGACCGAACCCGGCCCGTGAGCAGAGATGGTCCCAGGTCGCGCGGTGCCCGTAAGGGGCGAACCGCTCAAGGCACTTGCGCAGCGAGTAGCGCCGCAGCGCCAGATCACACCGTGGGTCTCGCACCTGTCTCGCCAGACTCCGGAAACCGGCCATCGCCCTGCACCTCCGTCACACCTGCACCTGTACTTCGGTCACTTCGGCGGCGTCGCACGGACTTCGCGCGGCGTTGCCGTATAGACGTATCGACACTCGGATCGGCTCCATTCGATTTCCGATGCCGTCCATAAGGCCGCCCGCCTTGACCGACGGCCGGTGACGCCGCCGACTCGGGCGACCACTCCAAAACTTGACGCATGTTCATCTTCAATCTCGGGGATACCGGCGGTAACGTCCGGCATCACCCCCGTCGTGAGGAGTCGCCATGCCCCGGCGCACCAGACATCACGCGTTGTTCGACAAACTGAGAACTCCCCGCAAGCTCCCCGGGTTCCTGAAAGCGGCATCTGTATGCGTCCTCGTCGCAGGTCTGCTGTCTCCGCTGGCCCAGGCGACCCCGGCCGCGGCGGCCACGGCCTCCAACGACTACTGCGGCGGCCAGTGTTCGGACATCTTGCCGCCAGGCGAGAACGGAAACGCCACTCTCGCCCAGGTTCTCCTCAACCAGATCTTCGGGACCCAGCCCGCGCACGCCGAGGACCAGCTCGGCCCCTACAACAACCTGGCCACCGGCTACTCCGGCCTCACCGACGCGAAGATCAACACGTTCTTCAACGACTCCTCGTTCGGCGTCGCCTCCGACCAGGTCGCCTCCACGGAGAGCCCGGCGGGCCGCGGTGACGTGACGATCGTCCGCGACAAGAAGACCGGTGTGCCCCACATCACCGGCACCACCCGGTACGGCACCGAGTTCGGCGCCGGCTACGCGGCCGCCGAGGACCGGCTGTGGCTGATGGACGTGTTCCGGCACGTCGGCCGCGGCCAGCTCACCGCCTTCGCCGGCGGCGCCGCCTCCAACCAGGGTCTCGAGCAGCAGTTCTACCGCAACGCCCCGTACACCGAGGCCGACCTCCAGGCCCAGATCGACAACGCCGTCGCCGACAACGGCGCCCGCGGCCAGCAGGCGCTCGCGGACGCCGACGCCTACCTCGCCGGCATCAACTCCTACATAGACGCCTCCGACAGCGGCCGTTACTTCCCCGGCGAGTACGTCCTGACCGGGCACAAGGACTCGATCACCAACGCCGGCACCATCGACCACTTCAAGATCACCGACCTGGTGGCGCTGGCCTCCGTCGTCGGCTCGCTGTTCGGCTCCGGCGGCGGGGGCGAGGTCAACAACGCCCTCTCGCTGCTCGCCGCCCAGCAGCAGTACGGCGTCGAGCAGGGCACCAAGGTCTGGGAGTCGTTCCGCGAACGCAACGACCCCGAGGCCGCGCTCACCGTGCACAACGGCGAGAGCTTCCCCTACGGCACCAAGCCCGCCACCGCGCAGGGCCAGGCGCTGCCGGACGCCGGTTCGGTGACGACCGAGCCGCTGGTCTACGACGCCACCGGCACCGGCGCCTCCCAGAGCGCCTCCGCCACCTCGGCCGCCGCCACCGCGACCGCCCTCAGCTCGGCCCGGCGCGGCATGTCCAACGCGCTGGTGGTCAGCGGCAAGTACACCGCGAGCGGCCACCCCGTCGCCGTCTTCGGACCGCAGACCGGCTATTTCGCCCCGCAGCTGCTCATGCTCCAGGAGATCCAGGGCCCGGGCATCAGCGCCCGCGGCGCCTCCTTCGCCGGCCTGAGCATGTACGTCGAACTCGGCCGCGGCCAGGACTACGCCTGGTCCGCCACCACCTCCGGCCAGGACATCATCGACAGCTACGCCGTCGAACTCTGCCAGGACGACTACCACTACCTGTTCCACGGCACCTGCACGGCCATGGACAAGGTCGAGCAGAAGAACTCCTGGAAGCCGACGACCGCCGACGGCACGGCCGCGGGCTCCTACACCATGCGCGTGTGGAAGACGAAGTACGGGCCCGTCCAGTACCGCGCGACCGTCGGCGGGAAGAAGGTCGCCTACACCACCCTGCGCTCCTCCTACATGCACGAGGCCGACTCGATCATCGGCTTCCAGATGCTCAACGACCCCGACTACGTGAAGAGTCCGGCGACCTTCCAGAGCGCGGCGCAGCACATCAACTTCACCTTCAACTGGTTCTACGCCGACTCCTCGCACACCGCGTACTACAACAGCGGTGACAACCCGGTGCGCCCGAGCGGTGTCGACCCCGAGTTCCCGGTCTGGGGCCAGGCCGCCTACGAGTGGCAGAACTGGGACCCCGCCACCAACACGGCCTCCTACACACCGGCCTCCCAGCACCCCAACTCCGTCGACCAGGACTACTACGTCTCCTGGAACAACAAGCAGGCGCTGAACTACACGACGGCGAGCTGGGGCGACGGGTCCGTGCACCGCGGCAACCTGCTCGACGACCGGGTCAAGAAGCTCGTCGCCGCCGGCGGCGTCACCCGCTCGTCGCTGGTCAAGGCCATGGCGGACGCGTCGCTCACCGACCTGCGGGCCGAGGACGTACTGCCGGACCTGCTGAAGGTCGTCACCAGCAGTACGGTGACCGACTCCACCGCCGCCGCGGCCGTCACCAAGCTCCAGACCTGGCTGACCGCGGGCGGCAAACGCACCGAGACCTCGGCCGGTTCGAAGACCTACGCCAACGCCGACGCCGTCCGGATCCTGGACGCCTGGTGGCCGCTGCTGGTGAAGGCCGAGTTCCAGCCCGGCCTCGGTGACAGCCTGTACACCGCGATCACCGCCAACCTGCCGGTCGACGAGACCCCGTCGGCCGCCCACGGGCCCACCGGTTCGCACGCGGGAAGCTCCTTCCAGTACGGCTGGTGGAGCTATGTCGACAAGGACATCCGGGCGGTGCTCGGACAGAACGTGTCGGGGCCGCTGGCCCAGAAGTACTGCGGCGGCGGCAGTCTCGGCGCCTGCCGGGACCTCCTCATCAGCACGCTGAAGACGGCGGCCGGCACGAGCGCGTCCGCGGTCTACCCCGGGGACTCCCTGTGCTCGGCGGGCGACCAGTGGTGCGCCGACTCGATCGTCCAGCGCACCCTGGGCGGCATCAAGCACTACAACATCAGCTGGCAGAACCGCCCGACCTTCCAGCAGGTCGTGGAGTTCACCTCGCACCGCTGACCGGGCACGACCACGGCGGCGGGGTCAGCCGATCCGCCCCGCCGCCAGCACCACCCGCGCCAGTTCGGGGTGCACGATGTCACTGTGCGCCCCGCACGGCGGGCCGCCCCTGCGCACCACCGCCGCCGCGTCGACGTTCACGCAGCCCGGCGCGGCCAGCGGCCCGCGCAGCGCCGCCGCCAGATCCAGCGACCGGGTGCCCGGCACCGCCTGCACCCCGTCGTGACCCATCGCACCCCACCGGGCGCCCAGCACCGCCCCCAGGTCCGCGCCCAGCAGCGACTCGTCGTCGTCCGCCATCCGCGAGGCCAGCGGATACATCGTGCCGAGCGCCCCGTCGAAGCGGGAGTAGCAGCACACCAGCGGACCGTCGACGCGCTTCTCCCGGCCCCGCAGCACCCCCGCGGCGCGCGCGTCATGAGGCAGCCGGGCGGCGAACGCGTAGTGCGAGAAGGCCCCTTGCAGCAGCGTCACGGACTTCACCGCCCGCACCCCGTCCGGGATCCCGCACAGCGCGAACGACACCAGCCGGCCGCCGAAGCTGTGCCCGACCAGGTGCACCCGCAGCTCCGGGGCCGCACCGGCCAGTTGTCCGACGACCGGCCCGAGCCCGCGTTCCCCGACCGCCCCGGCGCGCCGTTTCATCGCGTAGTACGCCGTCTGCCGCAGCAGCTCCTTGGCACCTTCCCACGGGTCGGGCAGCGCGAACTCCGCCCTGTCGGCCGGCCGCCCGGCGGAGGCCCGCGCCCGCGCGAACTCCTCGCACAGGGCCGTCGTGTCCGCGGTGAACAGCACCGGCTCGCGCGGCGGGACGCCCTGCGCGTGGGTGTCGGCCGCGAACAGCGGCTGGGGGCCGCCCGGCAGGACCTCGACCAGCAGCCGTACCAGCCGCCCGAACTCAGCCAGCTCCGCCGCCTGACGCCGCTCCAGCATCCGGGCGATCTGGTCGACCACCGTGGCCCGTCCCGGGAACGCGTCGAGGAGGGCGTGCCGGGTGTCCTTGTCGAGGACCGGCGCCGGTCTCTCCTCCGCCTCCGTGGCCACCACGGACTTCGGGAAGTCCGGGATCGGCTCGTCGCAGAACCGCATCGACGGCCACACGACCCCGACGTACCCGATCCGGGCCCTCGGGGCCAGCTCCGGGATCGGTGCGAAGAACCGGCGGTACAGGGCGGTCGCGGTCGAACGGTCGTTGTTCCAGCCGTGCGCGAAGACGATCAGGTCGCGGACGCCGTGCGCCGTGACCTCGTCCAGCAGCCGGTCCCGTTCGGCGCCGTCCGGGTCCCCGTCGGCGTCGAAGGTCAGCTCCCAGTAGGGAGCCACGCTCATCCCAGGATCGGCCATACCGGGCTCCTCGTGCCGCGAACCGGTGCGATGTGGGCGCATCGTCCCGCCACCGGGCAAGGTTGGCCATACGCCGCGCCTCACCTGTAGAGGAGAAATTCCTTTCGGATCCGGCGGAACGCGGCGAGTTCGTCCTGCCAGGCGCCGACGATCTCGTCCGTGCCGGCGCCCGCGTCGGTCATCGTGCGCACGGTCGAGGATCCGGTGAGCGTGTCGATCCAGTGGTCCTCCCGCCACGCGAAGCCGCTCCACACCTTCTTGGCGGTGACCAGCAGCGCGATGCCGGTGCGCACGGGATCGAACGCGGCCCGGTCGTGCACGTGGAGCTGCACCCCGCCGACGGTCCTGCCCTGGAACTTGGAGAACGTCGGCGCGAAGTACGCCTCCCTGAACCGCACGCCCGGCAGGCCCAGCCCGTTGACGGCGGCCGCCCACCGCGCGTCGACGCCCTCGGCGCCGAGCAGTTCGAACGGGCGGGTCGTGCCGCGCCCCTCGGACAGGTTCGTGCCCTCGAAGAGGCAGGTGCCGGAGTACACCAGAGCGGTGTCCGGGGTCGGCATGTTGGGGCTCGGCGGCACCCAGGGCAGCCCGTGGGCGTCGAAGAAGCGGTCGCGCCGCCAGCCGGTCATCGGCACGACCTCCAGCTCGACCGGCGGGGTCAGGAACCGCGCGTCGAACAGCTTCGCGAGCTCGCCGACCGTCATCCCGTGCGCCTGCGCGATCGGCTGCCGGCCGACGAAACTGGCGAACTCCCGGTGCAGGACCGGGCCGTGGGCGTCCCGCCCGGTGACCGGGTTCGGGCGGTCGAGCACGACGAACCGCCGGCCCGCCAGCCGGGCGGCCTCCATGCAGTCGTACAGCGTCCAGATGTACGTGTAGAAGCGGGCGCCGACGTCCTGGATGTCGAAGACGACCGTGTCCACGCCGGAGGCGGTGAAGACGTCGGCCAGCGGCCGGCCGCTCTTGAGGTAGGTGTCGTAGACGGGCAGGCCGGTCGCCGGGTCGTCGTGACGGCCCTCGGAGCCGCCCGCCTGCGCGGTGCCGCGGAATCCGTGCTCGGGACCGAAGACCGCGGTCAGGTCGACGCGCGGGTCGGCGTGCATGACGTCGACGATGTGGCGGACGTCGGTGGTGACCCCGGTGGGGTTGGTGACGACGCCGACCTTCTGCCCGGCGAGGCGGGCGTAGCCGTCGGCGGCGAGCCGCTCGAAGCCGGTCGCGACCTGGGCCCCGGAGCGGCCGGGTGCGTCGGCCGGGGCCGCCGCGGACACGGGTGTCACGGCCGCCGCCGTGGCCGCCGCGAGCAGACTCCGTCTGGAAGGGCGCCGCATGAGAAGGCCTCCGTCGTCGTCCGGGTGCGGGGCACCCGTGGCCGGTCGCGCGGTTTCCCGCGCCCCTAGGGGGTGTGACAGTCGCCCTATCCTCAAACATACCGACCGGTTAGTGTGTCGTGACTGAGCCGTGTTGTTTCGCGTCGTGTCGAAGGAGACCGATGGTGGAAGCCGTGCAGGATGCCGGAGTCGTCGTCACCGGGGCGGGAGGCGGCATCGGCGCCGCCCTGGCCCGGCGGTTCGCCGCCGAGGGCGCCCGCGTCGTCGTGAACGACCTGGACGCGGAGAAGGCGCACGCCGTCGCCGAGGAGATCGGCGCGACCGCCGTGCCGGGGGACGCCTCCGGCATCGTCGGCGCCGCCCGGGACGCGCTCGGCGGCAGCATCGACGTCTACTGCGCCAACGCCGGGCTCGGCTCCGGCGGGTCCGAGGCGGCCGGCGCCGACGTGTGGGCCTCCGCCTGGGACGTCAACGTCATGGCGCACGTGCGGGCCGCGCAGGAGCTGGTGCCGCACTGGCTGGAACGCGGCGGCGGGCGGTTCGTGTCCACCGTGTCCGCCGCCGGACTGCTCACCATGATCGGCGCGGCACCGTACAGCGTGACCAAGCACGGTGCGTACGCCTTTGCCGAGTGGCTGTCCCTGACCTACCGGCACCGCGGGCTCAAGGTGCACGCCATCTGCCCGCAGGGCGTCCGCACCGACATGCTCGCCGCCACCGGCAGCGCGGGCGACCTGGTGCTCCAGCCGACCGCGATCAAGCCGGACGCCGTCGCCGACGCGCTGTTCAAGGGCATGGCGGAGGACCGGTTCCTGATCCTGCCGCATCCCGAGGTCGCCGGGTTCTACCGGGCGCGCGCCGCCGATCCCGACCACTGGCTGACCAACATGAACCACATCCAGCAGAAGTGGGAGGCCACCCGGTGACCGAGCGGCAGACCGAGTCCCCCTACGCCGCCCGGCCCTGGCTGGGCCTCCTCAGCGCGGCCCAGCGCGGCCCCGTCGATCCGCCCGCCTCGATGGTGCACGCCCTGCGCACCGCCGCCGCCGAGGCGCCCGACCGCCCCTTCCTCGCCTACTTCGACGCCCGGCTGAGCTTCGGCGAGGTCGACGAGCTGAGCGACTCGGTCGCCGCGCACCTCGCCGGAGGCGGCCTGGAGCGCGGCGACCGGGTCGCCGTGATCCTGCAGAACTCACCGCACTTCGTGCTCGCGGTGCTCGGCGCCTGGAAGGCGGGCGCGACCGTCGTCCCGGTCAACCCGATGTACAAGTCGGGGGAGGTCTCCCACGTCCTGCGCGACGGCGAGGTCGCGGCGCTCGTCTGCTCGCAGCGCGCCTGGGAGTCGTACCTGCGCGACACGGCGGCCGGCTCGTCGGTGCGGATCGTCCTCACCGCCAGCGAACTGGACTTCCAGACCCGCGACGACGCGCGCGTCCTCTCCTTCGAGCGGCTGCCGCAGGCCGCCGACGCCGAGGACCTGGTGGCCGTCGCCCGCCGGGGCGGCAAGGCCCCCGAGGGACGTGACCCGCTCCCGTCCGACATCGCGCTGATCAGCTACACCTCGGGAACGAGCGGCACCCCCAAGGGCGCCACCAACCTGCACGGCAACATCATGTACAACGCCGAGCGGCAGCGCACCGGGCTCGCCCTGCCCGACGCGCCGGTCTACTACGCCCTCGCGCCCCTCTTCCACATCACCGGCATGGTCTGCCAGCTCGGCGCCTGCCTCACCAGTGCCGGCACCCTCGTGCTGACGTACCGCTTCGAGCCGGGCCTGGTCCTGGAGGCGTTCACCGAGCACCGGCCGCAGTACACGGTCGGCCCCTCCACCGCCTTCATGGCCCTGGCCGCCCACCCGGACGTCACCCCGGAGCACTTCGCCTCCTTCGTGAACATCTCCTCGGGCGGCGCGCCGCTGCCGCCGGCCCTGGTGGAGAAGTTCCGGGCCGGCTACGGGCCGTACATCAGGAACGGCTACGGGCTCACCGAGTGCACCGCGCCCTGCGCCGCCGTGCCGCCGAGCCTGGAGGCGCCCGTCGACCCGGTCTCCGGGACCCTGGCGGTCGGGGTGCCCGGCCCCGACACGATCGTCCGGATCGTCGACGACGAGGGCGCCGAGCTGCCCTTCGGCGAACAGGGCGAGATCGTCGTGCGCGGGCCGCAGGTCGTGCCCGGCTACTGGCGGCGGCCCGAGGCGACCGCCGAGACCTTCCCGGACGGCGAACTGCGCACCGGCGACATCGGCTTCATGGACCCGCAGGGCTGGCTGTACGTCGTCGACCGCAAGAAGGACATGATCAACGCGTCCGGCTTCAAGGTCTGGCCGCGGGAGGTCGAGGACGTGCTGTACACCCACCCGGCGGTGCGCGAGGCGGCCGTCGTCGGGGTCCCCGACGGCTACCGCGGGGAGACCGTCAAGGCGTACATCAGTCTTCGTCCCGGCGCTGCAACCGATCCGGACGATCTGGCCCTCTATTGCAAGGAGAGGCTGGCCGCCTACAAATATCCGCGGCTGGTGGAGATCCTGCCCGACCTGCCGAAGACGGCAAGTGGGAAGATCCTCCGACGGGAACTGCGTTCCCGACCGCAACAGGGTTAGCAGACATACGAGAGAGGCAGGTGGCGGCAGTGGCCAGGACGACGGACGGTGACGGAGCCCCTGTTCCGCAGCGGCTCCTGGCCGCCGCCACCCGGCTCTTCGCGGAGCAGGGCTACGACCGCACCTCCGTGCAGGAGATCGTGGAGGCGGCCGGTGTCACCAAGGGCGCGCTGTACCACTACTTCGGCTCCAAGGACGACCTCCTGCACGAGGTGTACGCGCGCGTGCTGCGCGTCCAGCAGGAGCGGCTGGACGCCTTCGCCAACGCGGACGAGCCGATCGAGAAGCGGCTGCGCGGCGCCGCGGCCGACGTCGTGGTGACGACGATCGAGAACCTCGACGACGCGTCGATCTTCTTCCGGTCCATGCACCACCTGAGCCCGGAGAAGAACAAGCAGGTGCGCGCCGAGCGCCGGCGCTACCACGAGCGCTTCCGCGCGCTGATCGAGGAGGGCCAGCGCGAGGGCGTCTTCTCCACCGCGACCCCGGCCGACCTGGTCGTGGACTACCACTTCGGCTCGGTCCACCACCTGTCGACCTGGTACCGCCCGGACGGCCCCATGACCCCGCAGGAGGTCGCCGACCAGCTCGCCGACCTGCTGCTGCGCGCACTGCGGCCCTGACCGGGCCGGGACGCCGGATGACGGTGACGAGAACGGCGCAGGGGCCCCGGCCGCACGGCCGGGGCCCCTGCCTCGTGCTCCGCCTACAGGTACTTCTTCAGCTCCCGCCGGGCCAGCGAGCGCTGGTGCACCTCGTCCGGACCGTCCGCGATCATCAGCGTGCGGGCGCCCGCGTACAGGTCGGCCAGCGGGAAGTCCTGGCTGACACCGCCCGCGCCGTGCAGCTGGATCGCGCGGTCGATGATGCCCACCACCGCGCGCGGCGTGGCGATCTTGATGGACTGGATCTCGGTGTGGGCGCCCCGGTTGCCGACGGTGTCCATCAGCCAGGCGGTCTTCAGGACCAGCAGCCGCAGCGACTCGACCGTCACCCGGGCGTCCGCGATCCAGTTGTGGACCACGCCCTGCCGGGCCAGCTCCTTGCCGAAGGCGGTGCGGGACACGGCCCGCCGGCACATCAGCTCGATCGCCCGCTCGGCCATGCCGATCAGCCGCATGCAGTGGTGGATCCGGCCGGGACCGAGCCGGGCCTGGGCGATGGCGAAGCCGCCGCCCTCCTCGCCGATCAGGTTCGACACCGGCACGCGCGCGTGGTCGAAGACCACCTCGGCGTGGCCGCCGTGCGCGTGGTCCTCGTAGCCGAAGACCCGCATCGCGCGCTTCACGGTGACGCCCGGGGTGTCGCGCGGGACCAGGACCATGGACTGCTGACGCCGGATGTCGGCGCCGTCCGGGTCGGTCTTGCCCATCACGATGAAGATCTTGCAGTCCGGGTTCATCGCCCCGGAGATGTACCACTTGCGGCCGGTGACGACGTAGTCGTCGCCGTCTCGCTCGATGTGCGTGGTGATGTTGGTGGCGTCCGAGGAGGCCACCTCCGGCTCGGTCATGGCGAACGCGGAGCGGATCTCACCGGCGAGCAGCGGCTCCAGCCACTGCTTGCGCTGGGCCTCGTCGGCGAACTGGGCCAGCACCTCCATGTTGCCGGTGTCCGGGGCCGCGCAGTTCAGCGCGGTGGGCGCCAGGTGCGGGGAGCGGCCGGTGATCTCGGCGAGCGGCGCGTACTGGAGGTTGGTGAGGCCCGCGCCGTACTCGGCGTCGGGGAGGAAGAGGTTCCACAGGCCCTGCCTGCGCGCCTCCGCCTTCAGCTCCCCGACCACGGCCGGGGTGTCCCACGGCGAGGCGAGCGCGGCCCGCTGCTCCTCGGCGACCGCCTCGGCCGGGTAGACGTGGTCGTCCATGAAGGCGAGCAGCTTGGCGCGCAGTTCCTCGGTGCGCGCGTCGAACGCGAAGTCCATGGCCGGTCAGCCTTCCTGAAGAGTGGTCAGTCCGTGATCGATGAAGACGGGGACGAGTTCGCCGATGCGGTCGAAGCCCTGCCCGAGCGTCTGGCCCTGCGTGTACCGGAAGTGGATGCCCTCCAGGATCACGGCGAGCTTGAACCAGGCGAACGCCGTGTACCAGGCGATGTGCGAGACGTCCCGGCCCGAGCGGGCGGCGTAGCGCTCGACCAGCTCCCGCGGCTCCGGGTGGCCGGGAGCCTCGGCGGTCGTCGACACCGGGGAGTCGGGCGTGCCCAGCGGCTTGCTGTACATCACCAGCAGACCCAGGTCGGTCAGCGGGTCGCCGAGCGTGGACATCTCCCAGTCGAGGATCGCGTTGATCCGGTCGTCGTCGCCGATCAGGACGTTGTCCAGCCGGTAGTCGCCGTGGATCACGGTGGGCGCGGGGGAGCCGGGCAGCCGGCGGCCGAGGGTGGCGTGCAGTTCGTCGATGCCGGCCAGCTCACGGTTGCGGGAGGCGTCCAGCTGCTTGCCCCAGCGGCGCAGCTGCCGGTCAAGGAAGCCCTCCGGACGCCCGAAGTCGGCGAGGCCGACCTCATCGGGATCCACGGCGTGCAGCTCGACGAGGGTGTCGACCAGGGACAGCACGGCGTCCCGGGTGCGCTCGGGGCCGAGCGGGACGAGCTGGTCGGCGGTGCGGTACGGGGTGCCCTCGACGAACTCCATCACGTAGAACGGCGCTCCGAGGACCTCCGTGTCCTCGCACAGCAGCACCGGCCGCGGCACCGGCACCTCGGTCGGGAACAGCGCGCTGATCACCCGGTGCTCGCGCTTCATGTCGTGCGCGGTGGCCAGCACGTGGCCCAGCGGCGGCCGCCGGACGACCCACCGCGAGACGGAGTCGGAGACCGCGTAGGTGAGATTCGACCGTCCGCCCTCGATCAGCCGTCCGGTCAGTGGACCGGTCGTCAGGCCGGGGCGCTCGCGGTCGAGCAGTCCGCGCAGCCGGTCGAGATCCAGTCCGGGCGGGTGGTCGGGGCTCATGCATCGCTCCTACGAACGAGTGAACAGGACCCATTCATGATGCCGACCAGTCGGTATGTCGTCCAGCCGGTGAGCCAAACGTGACCGGGACCACCCCCTGAACCGGCCGTGACGCGACGGCTCCCCGCGCCGGGAGCGCGGGGAGCCGTCGTCGTTCGCGGAGGGGGACCGGTCAGTGGTCGTCCCAGTGGCCGTCGTGCTCGGCGTGCCGGTGGCCGTCGTGCAGGTAGTCGATGTGGTCGCCGTGCAGGACGCCGGGGTGGCCGCAGCCGTCGCCGTGCCGGTGGTCGTGGGTGTCATGGGCGACGTGACCCTCGGGCTCGCACTCGTCCCAGTGGCCGCCGTGCTCGCGGTGCAGATGCCCGTTGTGCGCGTAGTCGACGTGGTCGCCGTGCGGTACCTGGTCGTGTCCGCAGTCCGGTCCGTGGCTGTGACCGTGCGCGGTGTGTTCCTGGTGAAGGGTGGTCATGGTGTTCGCCTTCAGCGGTACGGGGATCGGGAGGTGGCATGCTGCCGACGGACAGGCTGCCACGCGAACGGCACATATCGGGGCATCCCGGTTGCGTGGCGTCGGAGTACCCCGGAGGGTCGGTTCCATGAAGGGCATCAGCTACAGCCGGTACGGCGGTCCCGATGTGCTGGAGTACGGCGAGGTCAAGGACCCGAAGGTGGGCCCCGACTCGGTCCTGGTGAAGGTCAGGGCCGCGGCCGTCAACCCGGTCGACTGGAAGTGCCGTGAGGGCGCCCTGCACGGCGTCATGGACGCCGTCTTCCCGGTCGTCCCCGGGTGGGACGTCTCCGGCGTGGTCGTCCAGCCGGGCCCGGCCGTCACCGAGTTCGCGGTGGGCGACGAGGTGATCGGCTACGTCCGCGAGGACTTCCTCTCCCGCGGCACCTTCGCCGAGTACGTCGCCGCCCCGCTGCGCACCCTCGCCCGCAAGCCGCGCAACCTCTCCTTCGAGGAGGCCGCCGGGCTGCCGCTGGCCGGGCTGACCGCCTACCAGGTGCTGGTCCACGCCCTGGAGGTCAAGCGCGGCGAGACGGTCCTGGTGCACGCCGCGGCCGGCGGGGTCGGCTCCCTCGCCGTCCAGATCGCCGCCCACCTCGGTGCCCGGGTCGTCGGCACCGCGAGCGAACGCAACCACGGCTTCGTACGGGACATCGGCGGCGAGCCGGTCAGCCACGGTCCGGGCCTGGCCGAACGGGTCCGGGGCCTGGTCCCCGAAGGCGTGGACGCGGTCTTCGACACCGTCGGCGGCGAGGCGCTGACCGTCTCGGCCAACCTGCTCGCCCCCGAGGGCCGGATGGCCTCGATCGCCGACCCGGACGTCGTCGACTTCGGCGGCCGCTACTGCTGGGCCCGCCCCGACGCCGCCGACCTGGGCAAGCTCGTCGCGCTCGCCGAACAGGGCGCGGTGGCCGTCCACGTCGCCGAGACGTTCCCGCTCACGCGCACGGCCGACGCCCAGCGGCGCAGCCAGGAGGGACACACCCGCGGCAAGCTGATCGTCACCGTGGAGTGGCCGGAGGAGGGCTAGGCGTCGGGGCTCGCAGGGGGCTAGACGACCAGGGCCGCGGCGCACACCGCCACGGCGACCGTGCACAGGACGGCCGCGGCCGCCTGCCGCGGGGTCAGCGCCGCAGGGCGGTCGGCGGCCGCGAGGGCGCGTATGCGGTGGTGGGCGACCAGCAGGAAACCGAGCCACAGGCCGCAGCAGGCCGCGCAGGTCAGCACGCCGCCGGCGGAGGTGCTGCCGTGCAGGGCGGTCCTGGCGGCGAGGAGGGCGGCGACGGTCGCGGAGAGGGTCGTACGGCGCCAGGCGAGCCTGGTCCGCTCCGGCTGGAGCCCCGGATCGCGGTCCTGCGCGGTCATCCCTCCCACCCGACGAGCACCACGACGACCATCGCGACGGCGACCACCGCGATCAGCACGCCGAGCAGGGCGGGGAACCGGGAGACCGGCAGGTCCTCGCCGCGCCGCATGGCCCGCTCGCAGCGCGTCCAGTGGTTCACGGCCCGCAGCGAGCACAGCACGCCGGCGGCGAGCAGCGCGAGCGCCAGGCCGACCCGCCAGGCCCAGCGCAGGTCGGGCAGGAACTGGTCCACCGCGAAGCCGCCGCCGATGAGCGCGAGGGCGGTGCGCAGCCAGGCCAGGAAGGTCCGCTCGTTGGCGAGGGAGAAGCGGTAGTCGGGGGTCGTGCCCTCTTCGCGCACCACCTCGGGGGCGAACCACAAACGGACGTTCCGCGCGAATTCGATCACGTACAGGGAGCCTACCGGGGGCCGGCGGCGGCCGTTCGGGCGCGGGCGGACGCCCGCCGTCCACGCCGTTCCCCGCGCCCTCGGCGGGGCGCGTCCGCCTCCGCCGGTGCGCGTCCGCGCCTCAGCCCCGCCACTCCCGCAGCCGTTCCCACGCCGCCAGGCCGTCCGGAACCCACTCCCACGCGCCGAGACGGGCCGCCAGTTCCTCCTCGGTGAGGAAGTCGTGCCAGGCCACCTCCTCGGCCTGCGGCCGTACCGGCAGCTCGCAGCGGACCTCGTACACCGCCGACCACCAGCTCAGGCCGCGGTCGTCGTCGTACCGGAACTTGAAGAGGTACCGCGGCCGCGGCAGCCCGGACACGCCCAGTTCCTCCTCGGCCTCGCGCAGCGCCGCGTCGTCGTAGGACTCGCCCGCGCCGACCACACCGCCGACGAACATGTCGTACAGGGAGGGGAAGACCAGCTTGGTCGCGGTGCGGCGGTGGACGAAGATCCGGTCCGCGCCGTCCCGGGCCAGGATGAAGGAGCAGCGGTGGCGCAGGCCGCGCGCGTACGCCTCGCCGCGGGGGGCCTGTCCGATCACCTGGTCGTGCTCGTCTACGATGTCGAGGATTTCGTCAGCTGGCTGCATACCGCCATCCAAGCAGGCCGGGCGGGACGTCAGCGCGGCTGGAGGTCGAGCGAGGGCTCCTTCCGCGCGGGACCGCGGGGCATCGCCGGATGCAGCCCGAGCAGCACGATGCCCGCCACGATCGCGGCCAGCCCGGCCGCCTCCCAGGCCAGCGCCCCGGTGTCGGTGCGCAGCCGGTCGCCGAGGAAGCCGACGCCGCACAGGATCCCGGCGAGCGGCTGGGCGGCGGTGAGCGCGGGCAGCGACATGCGCAGTTCGGCCGTCTCGAACGCGCTCTGCACGAGGATCAGCCCGCTGACGCCGAGCACCAGGACGCCGTACGGCTGCCAGCCGGTCAGCACCTCCATGATGCCGCCCTCGGCGAAGCGGGTGCCGGTGACCCGGGTCAGCGCGTCCTGCACGCCGTACAGCAGGCCGGCGGCGAGGGCCAGCAGGGTCGGTCCCGCGCTGAGCCGGGACCGCTTGGCGCAGGTGGTGAGCACCAGGGCGATGCCGACCACCAGGCCGATGATCAGCCAGTGCCGCAGCGGGTTGGCGACGGCGTCGCCGCCGCGTGGCTGGCCCGCCAGGATGAACGTGGTCACCCCGCCCGCGAGCAGCGCGAGCCCGGCCCAGCCCTGGTGGCTGAGGCGGTGCTTGGTCTGGTGGCGGGAGAGCGCGAGGGCGAAGAGCAGGTTCGTCGCCAGCAAGGGTTCGACCAGGGAGATCTCGCCCTTGCCGAGGGCTATCGCGCCCAGGACCATGCCCGCGACCATCAGGCCGATCCCGCCGAGCCAGCGCGGCACCCGCATCAGGTCGAGCAGCAGCCGCGGCGACAGGAAGTCGCTGAGCGGGGCCTTCTGGGCGACGTTCTGCTGGAGCACGAACCCGAAGCCAAGGCAGCAGGCCGCGCTCACGGCGAGGGTCAGAACCAGTACGGACACGCTGCGTACCTCGATCATGCGGCCGGGCCACGGAGTGCGTAGAGGCCGACTGTAGCGCTCGCGGATGGGTGATGCCCCGGGAGTACCCGGAACCGGGCGATTGACTCGGTCACGAGGCCCGAGCCGCACACGACGGATGGAGCGGGGCGGCGGCCGGACCGCTACCGCCATGGTCCGATGCCCGGGCCGACCGCGCCATGGCGTACGCCACAGCCGGAACCCGGAGCCCCACGGTCACGGTACGCCCGACGGGCCCGGCGCGCGCCAAGTTCCGCTGCTCCCCGGGTAGTTGAACGGGGTACGAGTCCTGTTCGGCTTGACGCAAAGTCTTGGCGGGGGGTTTGCTGTGCGTGATCGGCCGATGGCAGCCCGACAACCAGGAAGTTCCGCGGTGCCCTCAACCCCGCCCCTCTTAGGCCCAGGCCGGGCCGTCGCCGCAGCTCCCCGGGCGACAGCGCACCCCGGGTGCGAGCACTGTCCCGACGAAGCCCTCGACGACGCCGAACTCATCTCCGCGCGAGCCGCGTTGGCCCAGGGCCGCTGGCAGGCCGCCCGCTCCCTGTTGCTCCACACGGGTGAGGACTGGGACCGCCGTGGCCATCGGGTCACCGTCCTCGCCGCCGAACCCTACGCCGCCGCCTGGGCCCGGGAGTGGCTGCTCGCCGAACCCGGCTCCGCCGGCGCCGCCGCCCTCCACGCCCTGACCCTGGTCCGGCGGGCGCTGCGCGGCAAGGAACCCCCCGACCGGGCCCGCGAGGCCTGCGCAGGCGCCGCCGCGCTGGCCCCCGCCGACCCCACCCCCTGGCTCGGCCTGCTGCTGCTCACCCGCCGCCTCGGCACCGACGACGAGACCCGCCGCGCCTTCCACGAGGTCCGCGACCGCCATCCCGAGCACCACCACGCCCACCACCTGATGGCCGCCCGGATCGCGGAGACCGAGGCCGAGGGGACGTACGCCCTGTGCGCCTTCGCCGAACGCGCGGCCGCCGCCGCCCCCGCCGACTCCCCGCTCGCCGTCCTCCCGGTCGTCGCCCACGCCGAACGGCACCGGGTGCTCGCCGCCGCCGGCCGCGCGCCCGCCGACCCGGCCGCGGCCCGCCACTGGGACGGGCCGGCCGCCCGCACCGCCCTGAGCGCGGCTTTCGACTGGTGGCTGGAGTGGGGCACCGAGGAGCACCCGCGCCGCCACGTCGACCTCAACCACCTCGCCCACGCCACCTCCGGCGCGGGCCGGTACGCCGAGGCCGCGGCCCTCTTCCAGCGCATCGGCCGGCACGCCACCCGGACGCCCTGGTCCTACCCGGACCGCGACCCGTGCGAGGCGTTCCGGACGGCCCGGGAGCGGGCGCTCGGCGGCTGACGGCACGCGTTCGATGAGAAGAGGTTGTGGATTTCTTACGGCGGCCGGATTTCCTGGCCGGACGCGCCCCGAGGGTGTTCGAATGAGTGCGTGAACTCTGAACGACCCGAGGAGGGCCGGCCGGTCGGCCGCCGGGTGTTCCTCGGCACCATCGGCCTGGGTGCCCTCGGTGTCGTGACCGCCCCGGTGCTGCAACGCGTCACCGAGTCGGTCCTCGGCACCTTCTCCGGCAAGGACCCCACGGGCCTGACCGGCCTGCTCCCGAACGGCGGCGGGTTCCGCTACTACTCGGTGACCGGTTCGGTGCCGGACAGGACCGCGGCGGACTACCAGCTGAAGATCGACGGCCTGGTCGACACGCCGCGCACCTTCAGCCTGGCCGACCTGCGTGCCCTGCCGCAGACCCGGCTGGTCAAGGACGTCCAGTGCGTGACCGGCTGGCGGGTGCCGCACACCCCGTTCGAAGGCGTGCGCCTCTCGCACCTGCTGGACCTGGCGGGAGTCCGCGACAGCGCCAGGGCGATCCGGTTCACCTGCTTCGACGGCGCCTACTCCGAGAGCCTCACCCTCGACCAGGCGCGGCGGCCCGACATCCTGGTCGCGCTGCGCATGCAGGACAAGGACATCGGCCACGACCACGGCGGCCCGGTCCGCCTCTACGTCGCGCCCATGTACTTCTACAAATCGGCCAAGTGGCTCTCCGGCATCACGGTCACCGACAAGGTGCAGCCGGGCTACTGGGAACACCTCGGCTACGACGTCGACGCCTGGGTCGGCCGTTCGAACGGACGCGACGATGAGCCTACGAGCTGAGGCACCGGCCGCCACGGACCGGCTGCACCGCTTCACCCCCGCCGAGCGCTGGATCCACCGCACGACGGCCCTGCTGATGGGCGTCTGCGTCCTGACGGCCGGCTGCCTGTACATTCCGCAGCTGGCGGTCCTGGTCGGCCGCCGCGAACTGGTGGTCCGCATCCACGAGTGCGCCGGTGTGGCCCTGCCCGTCCCGGTCCTGCTCGGCCTCGCCTCCCGCGCCTTCCGCCGGGACCTCGGCTTCCTGAACCGCTTCGGCGCCCACGACAGGCTCTGGCTGCGGGCCGCCCTGAACCGCGACAAGCGCCCCTCCTCTCGCCCGGCGGGCAAGTTCAACGCCGGCCAGAAGATCTACGCGAACTGGATCGCCGGGGCGACCCTGGTGATGCTCGCCACCGGCCTGCTGATGTGGTTCACCCATCTCGCCCCGCTGATGTGGCGCACCTCGGCCACCTTCGTGCACGACTGGCTGGCCCTGACGATCGGCGTGGTCCTGGCCGGCCACATCGGCATGGCCATGGGCGACCCGGAGGCGCGCCGGGGGCTGCGCACCGGGAGGGTGAGCAAGGAGTGGGCCAAGCGGGAGCATCCGCTGTGGCGGCCCTGACGCCCGCCGGTACGCCCGTCAGGCCGGCGGCCGAGCAGCGAGCGCGGCCGTGACGCCAGGATCTCCTCGGCCCCGGCGCTGATCGAGCGGACCACGTCGGCCGCCGGGCGCAGGCCTCATTGCCCTGAGCCGCCAGGACGTCGGTGCCCGCGGCCGCCGCCGCGGCGAGCGTGCCGCCGCCGTGTGGGGCCGTGGGAGCGCACCTGACCGGATGGGCGAGCCGGACATGTCGGTGAACCGCGTCCGCAGCATGGGAGAACAGCGGCGGACCGCCGCGGAAGCGACGGTCCGCCGTGTCCCGGCTCTTTTGCCCGGCGCTAGATGATCAGCGAGAGGAGCAGCACCAGGGCGCCCGCGACCACCGAGATGATCGTCTCCATGATCGACCAGGTCTTGACGGTCTGTCCGACGCTCAGCCCGAAGTACTCCTTCACCAGCCAGAAGCCGGCGTCGTTGACATGGCTGAAGAAGAGCGAACCGGCGCCGATGGCCAGGACCAGCAGGGCCGTGTGGGCCGTCGACATGTCCGCCGCCAGCGGGGCCACCAGGCCCGCCGCCGAGACGGTCGCCACCGTCGCCGAGCCGGTCGCCAGCCGGATCGCCACCGCGATCAGCCAGGCCAGCAGCAGCGCCGGGATCGACCAGTCCTTGGAGATCTCCAGGATCATCTGGCCGACACCGCAGTCGATGAGCGTCTGCTTGAACCCGCCGCCCGCGCCGACGATGAGCAGGATGCCCGCGATCGGCATCAGGCCCTTCTCGACGGTCCGCTGGAGCCGGTCCCTGGAGAACCCCGCCGGGCGGCCCAGGGTGAAGAAGCCGACGATCACGGCCGCGAGCAGGGCGACGAGCGGCGAGCCGATGACGTCGAAGACCCGCTGGACGGTGTGCGCCGGGTCGTCGACGACGATGTCCACCAGCGCCTTGGCCAGCATCAGCACGACCGGGAGCAGGATGGTGGCGAGGGTGGCGCCGAAGCCGGGGCGGTTCTCCAGCTCCTCGGAGGGGCGCTGCGGGAGCATCCGGTCCGGGGCGGGGACGTCCACCCAGCGGGCGGCGACCTTGGAGAACAGCGGACCGGCGACGATCACCGTCGGGACGGCGACCAGGACGCCGAGGGCCAGGGTCACGCCCAGGTTGGCGCCGACCGCGTCGATCGCGACCAGCGGGCCGGGGTGCGGCGGCACCAGGCCGTGCATCACGGAGAGACCGGCCAGCGCCGGGATGCCGATGCGCATCAGGGAGTAGTTGCCGCGCTTGGCGACCATCAGCACCACCGGGATCAGCAGCACGATGCCGACCTCGAAGAAGAGCGGCAGACCGATCACGGAGGCGATCAGCACCATCGCCCACGGCATCGACCGTCCGCCCGCCTTGGCGAGGATCGTGTCGACGATCTGGTCGGCGCCTCCGGAGTCGGCCAGCAGCTTGCCCAGGATCGCCCCGAGCGCGATCAGGACACCCACGCCGGCGACCGTGGAGCCGAGGCCGGCGGTGAAGCTGGTGATGACCTTGTCCAGCGGCGCTCCGGCGAACGCGCCGAGCGCGAGCGAGCCGATGGTGAGCGCCAGGAAGGCGTGGAGCTTGAACTTGGTGATGAGCAGGACGATGACGGCGATGCCCGCCAGGACGGCGATGCCGAGCTGGGCATGTCCGGCCGAGGTGATGGGCGCGACGGTGTCCGCTGCCAGCATCTCGACGCTGAGTCTGGTCACGGGGGTTCCTTGCGGGTACGGGGGACAGGGGGACGAACGAGGGGGGACCGCGAGGTGGGACTACTGAGGGGTGAGGTCGGACAGCGCGTCCAGGGCCCGCACGGCCCGTGCGGTGATCTCCTCGGGGCTGCCGGTGACGTCCACGGCGACGCCCGCCTCGTCCGCCTCCAGCGGCTGGAGGGTGGCGAACTGGGAGTCGAGCAGCGCGGTCGGCATGAAGTGGCCCTGCCGGTGCGCCATCCGGTCCTCGATGAGCTCGCGGTCACCCGTGAGGTGCACGAAGACGACACCGGGAGCGGCGGCGCGCAGCCGGTCGCGGTAGGACCGCTTCAGCGCGGAGCTGCTGACCACCCCGCCCAGGCCCTCCCGCCCGTGCGCCCAGGAGCCGATGGCGTCCAGCCACGGCCACCGGTCGGCGTCCTCCAGCGGGTGCCCGGCCGACATCTTGGCGATGTTGGCCGGCGGGTGGAAGTCGTCGCCCTCGGCGTAGGGGACGCCGAGCCGGGCGGCGAGCAGAGGACCGATGGTGGTCTTGCCGGTGCCGGCGACGCCCATCACGACGACGACGTGGGGGGTCCGCATCACTGCCTCGCTGTCTTCCTCGGGATTCCTCGACGAGAGACACCGGCGTACGACATCCGGCGTCGGCCTCACTGAAACCCATTAGGTACGACGAATTCAAGAGTCTGTGACAAATAAGTCTGACTTTTTGGCTCTGTGATGCGCTCGGTACGCTGAGTGCATGAGCACCATGGGCCGCGGGCTGCACGGCCGCGTACTTGACTCCCTCGGCCCCGCGATCACCGCGGGCGAGTACCCGCCGGGCAGCGTCCTGCGCACCGACGAGCTGGCCCAGCACTTCGAGGTGTCGCGCTCCGTGATGCGCGAGGCGGTCCGGGTCCTGGAGTCCATGCACCTGGTCGAGTCCCGCCGCCGGGTCGGCGTGACGGTCCGCCCGAAGGCCGAGTGGAACGTCTACGACCCGCAGGTCATCCGCTGGCGCTTGGCCGGCGCCGACCGCCCCCACCAGCTGCGCTCCCTGACCGTGCTGCGGTCGGCGGTCGAGCCGGTGGCCGCACGGCTCGCCGCGAAGCACGCCACCGCCCAGCAGTGCGCCGAACTCACCGAGTGCGCGCTCGGCATGGTGGCCAACTCACGCGGCCGCCGGCTGGAGCAGTACCTGATCCACGACATGGCCTTCCACCGGGTGATCCTCACCGCGTCCAACAACGAGATGTTCGCCCGGCTCGGCGACGTCGTGGCCGAGGTCCTGGCGGGCCGCACCCACCACGAGGTGATGTTCGAGGACCCCGACCCGGCCGCCGTCACCCTCCACGTCCGGCTCGCCGAGGCGGTCCGCGAGGGCGACGCGTCCCGCGCGGAACAGCTGACCCGCGAGATCACGGTCGGCGCCCTCCAGGAACTGGACATCCTGGCGCCCTAGGCGGCCGGGAAGTCCCCGTCCACGTAGACCCAGGCGCCGTCGACCCGCTCGAACCGGCTCCGTTCGTGCAGCGACCCGCCCCGGTAGGAGGCCCGGAACTCCACCGTGCCGGTGGTGTGGAAGGCCGTACCGTCGGCCGTGGCCAGGATCTCCAGGCCGGTCCACCGCGTGCCCGGATCCAGATCGAGCCGCTCCGGGCGAGTCCGGGGATGCCAGGTGCGCAGCAGATACGGCTCGTCGCGCTCGACGAAGGCGCTGTAGCGCGAACGCATCAGCCGCTCCGCCGTGGGCGCGGCCGCCTCGCCCCGGTGGAACCGGCCGCAGCACCCTACGTACGGCTCCGGCAGACCGCACGGGCACGGGCGGCCCGGATCCGCGGCGGTGCCGTGCTGACGGCGGGACGGCGGGGTGCGTCGGGACATGGACCCATTCTGCGGCACCCGCCGGGCCCCCCGGTCCGCTACGCGGACTCGGCGTTGGGCGGCGGCTGCGCCGGGCGGGCCGGCCCGGTCTGGACGGGCAGCGCGGGCAGCGCCGTGCCGTGCACCCAGGCGTCCAGGAGTCCGTCCAGCGGCTCGTCCGCGAACCGGTTGACGTGCGCCGTGAACAGGGCGGTCGTCACGGTCCCGCCGCGGTGCAGCCCCGCCCACGCCCGCAGCATGTGGAAGAACCGCTCGTCGCCGAGCGCGCAGCGCAGCGCGTGGACCGTGACCCCGCCGCGCTCGTAGAGCCGGTCGTCGAACATCGCCTTGCGGCCCGGGTCGGCGATCCGGATGTCCTGCGGCAGCCGGGACAGCGACCGGTGCGCACCGGCCGCCAGTTGCTGGGCACTGCGACCGCCGGACCGCTCCGACCACAGCCATTCCGCGTACTTGGCGAGCCCCTCGTTCAGCCAGATGTGCCGCCAGTCCGCGATGGACACGCTGTTGCCGAACCACTGGTGCGCCAGCTCGTGCGCCACCAGCCGCTCCGAACCCCGCGCCCCGTCCACATGGTTGACGCCGAACAGCGACAACCCCTGCGCCTCGACGGGGACGTCGAACTCCTCGTCCGTGACGACGACCGCGTACTCCTCGAACGGGTAGGGGCCGAAGAGCCGTTGGAACAGGTCCATCATCGCGGGCTGCCGGGCGAAGTCCCGCGAGAACTCGGGCAGCAGCTGCGCGGGTATGTGCCCGTGCATCGGGATCCCGCCGAACCCGGGGTCGCCCAGCAGCACCGTCTCGAACTTGCCGATCGCGAGGCCCACCAGATAGCTCGACGTCGGCGCCGCCTGCTCGTACACCCAGGTCGTCGTGGACGCCTTGGTGGTGCGGGTCAGCAGCCGCCCGCCGGCCACCACCGCGTACGCGGACGGGCAGGTGACCGAGATCAGGTAGGACGCCTTGTCGGCCGGCCGGTCGTTGCACGGGAACCAGGAGGGCGCGCCCACCGGCTGGCTCGCCACCAGCGCGCCGTCCGTCAGCTCCTCCCAGCCGAGTCCGCCCCATGGGCTGCTCACCGGGCTGGGGTTCCCCGACCAGTGGATCTCCACGGTGAACGCGGCCCCGGCCCGCAGCGGCTTGGCGGGCTTCACCCGCAGCCGGCCGCCCCGGTGCGTCCAGTGCGGCTGGCGGCCGTCCACCCGGATCCGGCCGATCTTGAAGTCGGCCAGGTTCAGCTGGAACTCGGGGAGCGCCGCCCGGCCCGCGATGGCGTTGATCCGGACCGAGCCGGACAGTCGGTTGGGGCCGGGCCGGTAGTCCAGCGTGAGCTCATAGCGATGCACCCGGTACCGGGCGTCGCCGTTGTCCGGGAAGTACGGGTCCGGACCCGCTGACTGCTGCACTGCCACTTCCGCGTCCGCTCCCTGCGCTGTGCTCGAACCGTCCCTCGGTGCGCCGGCACCCGCGGCCACCGCACGGCCCGCGCTCAGGGACGCCATGCCTCGATCGGGTTGCCGAGCCAGCGGGTGTCGTCGGGAACCGACTCCGCCGCCATGACGAGAGACGCGGGACCCAGGGTGGTACGGGCCCCGATCGTGCTGCCGGGCAGCACGATCCCGCCAGGACCCAGTGTGGCGCCCTCACGGAGAACCACAGTATCCGTCCGCAAGATCCGGTCGTGGAAGAGGTGAGTCTGCAGGACACACCCGCGGTTCACGGTGGCCGCGTCCTCCAGGGTCACCAGGTCCGTCTCCGGAAGCCAGTAACTCTCCACCCAGACGCCCCCGCCGATCCGCGCGCCGAGGCCGCGCAGCCAGGCCGTCATCAGCGGAGTACCCGTGACCGGGCCGGCCAGCCACGGCACCGCCAGCACCTCGACGAAGGTGTCCGCCAGCTCGTTGCGCCACACGAACGAACTCCACAGCGGGTGCTCCCCGCTGCGGTGCCGCCCGACCAGCAGCCACTTGGCCAGCACCGACACCAGGCCCGCCGCCGCACCGGCGGCGAGCAGCACCAGCCCCGACAGCAGCGGCGCCCAGCCGCCCAGCGCACACAGCGCGGCGACCGTCAGCACGGCCAGCGCCACCGAGCACAGCACCGGGACGATCCGGCACGCCTCCACCAGACCGCGCGCCCACAGCAGCCGCGCCGGCGGCTCGTAGGTCCGGCTCTGGTCGCCGTCCGACGTGCTGCGCGGCAGCTTCACCGGCGGCAGCCCCAGGTAGGACGTGCCCTTCTTCGCCTTCTTCGGCGTCGCCGACAGCACGCCCACCAGACCGCCGTCCGGCACGCTGCGGCCCGGCGCGGTCATCCCGGAGTTCCCGAGGAACGCCCGCCGCCCGATCTCCGCGCGCCCGATCCGCACGTAGCCGCCACCCAGCTCGTACGGCGCGGTCAGCGTGTCGTCGGCCAGGAACGCGCCCTCGCCGACCGTCGTCAGGCTCGGCAGCGCGAGCACGGTCGAGACCTCGGCGCCCTTGCCGATCCGCATCCCGAGCAGCCGCAGCCACACGGGCGTGACCAGGCCGGCGTAGAGCGGGAACAGCGTCTCCCGGGAGCGGTCCATCAGCTGCGAGACCGTCCAGGCCTGCCAGCCGATCCGGCTGTGCGTCGGATGCGCGCCGACCCTCAGCCCCAGGCTGAGCAGCCGTACGGAGACCAGGACCAGCAGCGCGTACGCCAGCCCGAAGGCCAGCGTGGCCGGGACCAGGGCGGCCGCCGAGCCCCGCAGCGCCTCGGCCAGGCCGTCGCCCGGCGCCACCAGACGCCCGGCGACCAGCAGCGCGACGGCGCCCGAGAGCACCGGCAGCGCGCTGAGTCCGACGCCCGTCAGGCCGTACATCACCCGCCAGTAGGTGCCGCGCTGCGGCCGCTGCCCGGGCCAGTTCCGCTTGGCCTTGCCCAGCTTGACCGCCGGGGCGCCGGCCCAGCGCTGGCCGGTCGGGATCTGGCCGGTGACCGCCGAGCCCGGCGCCACCTCGGCGCGCTTGCCGACCCGGGCGCCCGGAAAGAGGATGCTGCGTGTGCCGACGACCGCGTGGGCGCCGATCCGGACCGGGCCGATCACCAGCCGGTCACCGTCCAGCCAGTGACCCGACAGGTCCACCTCGGACTCCACGGCCGCGCCGCGCCCGACCTTCAGCAGGCCGGTGACCGGCGGCAGCGAGTGCAGGTCCACCTCGGCACCGATCCTGGCGCCCAGCGCCCGCGCGTACCGCTCCAGCCAGGACCCGGTCAGCGCGGTCGCACCGGTGAACTCGGCCAGCCGCTCGGCCGTCCACAGCCGCAGGTGCACGGAGCCGCCGCGCGGGTGGCGGCCGGCCTTCACACCCCGCAGCAGCAGCCGCGCGCCACCGGCGGCGATCGCGATCCGGCCGGGCGGGGTGTACAGGACCAGGGCGCCGACGGCGACCAGCCACCAGGGCGCGGTGGGCAGCCAGCCGTAACCGCCCAGTACGTTGCCGAGCGCGGCCAGGACGACCGTCCAGCGCAGCCCGAGCAGGGTGAACAGCGGGAGCAGCACCATGAGCTGCACCAGCTGGGCGGCGCGCGGCACGGGCGCGATCGGCCGCCGCGCGGTGTCCTCCTGCGCGGACTCCTCCAGGTGCCGGGCGAGCTTGCGCAGCACCGGCCGCTGGTAGATGTCGAGCACGGCCGCGCTCGGGTAGCGGGTGCGCAGCCGGGTGGTGAGCTGGGCGGCGGACAGGCTGCCGCCGCCGATCGCGAAGAAGTCGTCGCAGGCGCCGCTCACCGGGATGCCGAGGACCTCGGTCCACTGCTCGGCGAGCCAGGCCTCGGTGCCGTACAGCTGCTCGGTTCTGCCGCCCGTCTCCAGGCCCTCCAGGGGCCAGGGCAGGGCGTTGCGGTCCACCTTGCCCGAGGTGCGGGTGGGCAGCTCCGCGACGGGCGCGAGCAGCGGCACGAGGGCGGCGGGCAGCTCGGCGCGGAGCTTCTCGACGGCGGCCGCCTGGTCCCAGCCCTCCTGGGTGACGACATAGCCGACCAGCAGCTGGTTGCCGCTGCGCGCGGTCCGTACGGCCGCCGCGGCGCCCGCGACGCCCGGCAGCGCCTGGAGGGCCGCGTCGACCTCGCCCAGCTCGATACGACGGCCGCCGAGCTTGATCTGTTCGTCCGCGCGGCCGAGGAACACCAGGCCCTCGCGGTCGGCGCGCACCAGGTCACCGCTGCGGTACGCCCGCTCCCAGCCCAGCGACTCCAGGGGCGCGTACTTCTCCGCGTCCTTCTCGGCGTCGAGGTAGCGGGCCAGGCCGACGCCGCCGATCACCAGCTGGCCGCTCTCGCCCAGGGACACGGGCCGGCCCGCGTCGTCCACGACGGCGAGTTCCCAGCCGTTCAGCGGCAGCCCGACGCGGATCGGCTCCTCGCCGGTCATCAGGGCCGCGCAGGCCACGACGGTGGCCTCGGTCGGTCCGTAGGTGTTCCAGACCTCGCGGCCCTCGGTGACCAGGCGCTGGGCCAGCTCGGGAGGGCAGGCCTCCCCGCCGAAGATCAGCAGGCGGACGTCGTTGAGCGTCTCCGGTTCCCAGAGCGCGGCCAGGGTCGGCACGGTGGAGACGACGGTGATCTCCTGCTCCACCAGCCATGGGCCGAGGTCGGCGCCGCTGCGGACCTGGGAGCGGGGCACGGGCACCAGGCAGGCGCCGTAGCGCCAGGCCAGCCACATCTCCTCGCAGGAGGCGTCGAAGGCCACCGAGAGGCCCGCCATGACCCGGTCACCTGGGCCGATCGGGTCCTCGGTCAGGAACAGGGCGGACTCGGCGTCCACGAAGGCGGCGGCGCTGCGGTGGGTGACGGCGACGCCCTTGGGCCTGCCGGTGGAGCCGGAGGTGAAGATGATCCAGGCGTCGTGCTCGACGCCGGGCCGCCGGGCGGCGGTGCGCGCCTCGGGGTCGCGGACGTCGATCGACAGCCCCGCGCCGAGGACGGCCGCGACCCGCGCCTCCCCGAACACCAGCGCGGCCCGCTCGTCCGGGTCCTCGGCGTCCACCGGGACGTAGGCGGCCCCGGCGGCGAGGACGCCGAGCACGGCGACGTACAGGTCGTTGGTCCCCGACGGCACCCGCACGCCCACCCGGTCGCCGAGCCCCACTCCGGCCTCGGCGAGGCGTCGGCGCAGCCGCTCGACCTCGACCGCGAGGGCGCGGTAGGTGAGCTGGGCGGTGCCGTCGTCCAGCGCGGGCTCGTCGGGATGGGTCCGCACCGTCGCCTCGAACACGTCCACGAGCGTGCGCGGCGAGGCCGCCGCTCCCGCCGAGAATCGTGCGGTGTCCCCGAACTCCTCGCGGATCTCTTCGTCGAGCAGGCCGAGAGCGCTGCTCTCGTCAGTCGCTGCCATCCGGTCCTCGCGTCTCGTTCCCGGAACCTCCGGGGCGCCGGCGGGTCCCCAGGTCTGCCTGGGATTGTCCGGCTCCGGCTAGGTGACAAGCCGGAAATATTAGTACGACGCTAGGACCGCGATCGGGCGGCGGCCACCGGGAGGCGGCCGTTCGGGGCGGACCCGTGGATTCTACGGCAGCTCTGACCAGGCCTTCTCCGAACGCGACGAGAGATGGGACACACAGCGTGAGGCCGGTCAACGCAGCGTGAGAACGGCCGACGCGGGGCCTGACGCGCCGACTTCACGGGCCCGGTGGCGCGCCCTTCACGCTCCCGACCGCGCGCGACGACGGCCGGTGCCGTGGCAGGGAGGGGAGTACGCCACGGAACCGGCCGTCGTGGCCGGGGAGGTGCGGCTCAGGCGGCCGTGACCTCGGCCCAGATGGACTTGCCCCAGGGCAGGTTGCCCACGCCCCAGCGGCCCGAGCAGAGCGCGTCCAGGATCAGCAGGCCGCGCCCGCGGTCGCGTTCGACCGAGATGGGCCGCAGCCTGAGGCGGTGGTTGAGCGGATCGTGCACCTCGACCCTGGTCCGGGCGCCGTCCGTGTCGATCAGGAGACGGACCGGGTCGTCCGGATCGGTCTCGTACCGCAGGGAGTTGGTGACCAGCTCGCACGTGACCAGTGCGACGGCCTCGATGTGGTCACGGGAGGCGTCCGGGGTGTGGTGGTTGATGAAGTCGCTCACGAACTTCCGTGCCGCCCTGGCCGACTGGGGCTCGCTCGCCAATAACAGGACGGGCGACGGGACGACTTGCAGTGCACGGGTTTCGGTCGCGGTGCTCCGCTGGCGTTCGATCATGTAGATCCCCTCACGGGCATGTCCCAACGCAGGCACGGTGGTTCGCCATGCGAGTGCGGTCACTTTCGTATTTCCCGGATTCATGGTGCCGTCACGGCACAGTCGATAGCAATACGTCCCACGGGATGTGAAAAATTGCGCACCTTCGCGAGAGACTTGCGGCACAACTCGCCAGCCGGTGGCGAGGGTCTGGGCGGCACGGCAGACTGTCGGGCAGTTCACCGGAGAGAAGGGGGAACCCGTGAGCACGCCCACGGTGCGCCGGCGACGACTCGGTGCCAAGCTGCGCGAACTGCGCGGCGAACTCACCCTCGACGAGGTCGCGGAGCGCTCCGGGGGCGCGTTCGTCTCCTCGAAGCTGTCCCGGATGGAGACCGGCAAGACCGCCCCCAAGGCGACGGACATCCAGGCGCTGCTCGACCTGTACTCCGCGCTCGGCCGCGACGTGAGCGACGAGCTGGGCGCGGCCCTGATCACACTCACCAAGGAGGGCGGCCGCCGCGACTGGTGGCACTCGTACCGGGGTGTCCTCACACCGGTGTACGAGGACCTCATCAGCCTGGAGGCCGAGGCGGAGACGGTGTCCACCTGGCAGCTGGGGATGGTTCCCGGCCTGCTCCAGACCGCCGAGTACGCCCGCGAGATCATCCGGGCGACCGCCATGTCCGAGGCGGTCGAGGCACGGGTCGACGCGCTGGTCGAGGTCCGCCTGGCACGCCAGGCCGTCCTCACCCGCGACAGCGACCCGCTGGCGCTCTGGGCGATCATCTCCGAACAGGCGCTGCGCTGCACCACCGAGGATCCCGCCCTGATGTACGAGCAGTTGGGGCGCCTGCTTACGATGGGGCGGCGCCCGAACATCAACATCCAGGTGTTGCGCTCGGACGCCCCCCTGCACGCCGGACTGACCGGCACCTTCAGCATCCTGGGCTTCGGTCCGCACGCGGACCTGGACGTCGTCCACCAGGAAGGGCTGACCTCCGCCCTGTACATCGAGGAACGTGATCGGGTCTCCACGCACCGGGCCGCGTGGCAACGCCTCACGTCTGCCGCCGAGTCCGTCGAGGCGTCGGTGGAACTGATCACCCAGATAAGGAAGAACGAATAGCTAATGAAGCACGTTGACGACGCGTCGACTCTGCCGGTGACCTGGTGGAAGTCCTCGGCGTCCGCATCACAGTCCGACTGCGTGGAATGCGGGATCGTCGACGGGGCGACGGTGGCCGTCCGCGACAGCAAGCGGCCCCACGGGCCCGCGCTGCTGCTGGGCCGGGCGGCACTCTCCGCGTTCACCTCGGCTGTGCCCCGCATCGATCCCGGCAACGGCCGAATAGACCGCCTCGGCTGACCCGCACCTCTCCAGGAAAACCAAGAAACCCCTGCTCAGCAGGGGTTTCTTCGTGGTGTCCGAGGGGGGACTTGAACCCCCACGCCCGATAAAGGGCACTAGCACCTCAAGCTAGCGCGTCTGCCATTCCGCCACCCGGACAAGGTGTCTGTCGCGCGGGGTCTCCCTCGCGGCGACGAAGGAAACATTACCAGGCTTTCGGCGGTGGCCGATCACACCCCGTACCGGGCGCGGACCGGCGTGAACGGCGTGTGACGGACCGGGACCGGTCTTGGGCCCTGGACGGGAGGAGAGAGAGGATGGGGGCGAGGATGACAGGGACGGGCCGGCAGTGACAGCGGAAGGAAGCAGCGTGAGCGAGACGGACACGGCCAGGAGCGTCACCGGCGAGGACGAGGTCGTGGACCTCTGCCGCGAGCTGATCCGCTTCGACACCAGCAACTACGGCGACCACTCGGGACCCGGGGAGCGCAAGGCCGCCGAGTGGGTGGCCGAGAAGCTCGCCGAGGTCGGGCTCCAACCGGAGATCTTCGAGTCGCACCCGGGCCGCGCCTCGACGGTGGCCCGCATCGAGGGCGCGGACCCGACCCGGCCCGCGCTGCTGATCCACGGCCACCTCGACGTCGTACCGGCCAACGCCGACGACTGGACCCACCACCCGTTCTCCGGCGAGGTCGCGGACGGATGCGTGTGGGGCCGCGGCGCGGTCGACATGAAGGACATGGACGCGATGACCCTGGCGGTCGTGCGCGACCGCCTGCGCAGCGGCCGCAAGCCGCCCCGTGACATCGTGCTCGCCTTCCTCGCCGACGAGGAGGCGGGCGGCACCTGGGGTGCCCGGCACCTCGTCGACCACCACCCGGACCTCTTCGAGGGCGTCACCGAGGCGATCAGCGAGGTGGGCGGCTTCTCCTTCACGGTGAGCGAGCAGCGCCGGCTCTACCTGATCCAGACGGCCGAGAAGGGCATGCACTGGATGAAGCTGAAGGTGTCCGGCACCGCCGGGCACGGCTCCATGATCCACCGGGACAACGCGATCACCGAGCTGTCCGAGGCCGTGGCCCGGCTCGGCCGGCACCGGTTCCCGGTCCGGGTCACCAAGACCACCCGGGCCTTCCTCGACGAGCTGGGCGACGCGCTCGGCACCGAACTGGACCCGGAGGACATGGAGTCGACGCTGGCCCGGCTCGGCGGCATCGCCAAACTCATCGGCGCGACCCTGAGCAACACCGCCAACCCCACCCAGCTCAACGCCGGTTACAAGGTCAACGTCATCCCGGGTGAGGCCACCGCCCACGTGGACGGCCGTTTCCTGCCCGGCCACGAGGACGAGTTCCTGGCCGACCTCGACCGGATCCTGGGCCCGCACGTGGTCCGCGAGGACGTGCACTCCGACAAGGCGGTGGAGACCTCCTTCGACGGGGCGCTGGTGGAGGCGATGCAGTCCTCGCTGCTCGCCGAGGACCCGACCGCCAAGGCGATCCCCTACATGCTCTCCGGTGGGACCGACGCGAAGTCCTTCGACGACCTCGGCATCCGCGGCTTCGGTTTCGCGCCGCTCAGGCTGCCGCCGGAGCTGGACTTCGCCGGCATGTTCCACGGCGTGGACGAGCGGGTCCCGGTGGACGGCCTGCAGTTCGGCGTACGGGTGCTCGACCGGTTCATCGACGCCTCCTGAAGCGTACGCGCGGTGAAGCAGTGGCTCTGGCTAATCGGGCGGCTGTACGAGATCGACTGAGAAGAGTGAATGCGACGATAAGCTCGTATCCCCATTACTCCCTCCTCGTTACAAGTGATGCGATCCGCTACTTGGGATCGCATTGCCAACAAGGAGGAATAATGCTCAAGAAGGTCGTCGCCGCTGCGGCTGCCACTGGTGGTCTGGTTCTCGCGGGTGCGGGCCTGGCCGTCGCCGACTCGGGTGCTCAGGGCGCTGCCGTGGGTTCCCCGGGTGTCATCTCCGGCAACGTGATCCAGGTTCCGGTGCACGTCCCGGTGAACGTCTGCGGCAACACGATCTCGGTGATCGGGCTGCTGAACCCCGCCTTCGGCAACACCTGCCTCAACAAGTGACGTCCGCTCCCTGAGGGGCGTCTTTCGGTCGGCCCCGGAGCGCGCCACGCGCTCCGGGGCCCACCGCTTTTCCCGCGGACTTTCCGCGCGGAATACAACGGTCGGAAACCAAGGCAGGGGGGAATTCAGAAATGCGACAGAGTACTCGCAAGGGCCTTATGACAGTGGCCGCGGCGACCGGCGTGATCGCCGCGGCGAGCGGCTACGCGCACGCCGACTCGGGGGCCGTCGGCTCCGCCACCGACTCACCCGGCGTGCTGTCCGGGAACACGGTCCAGGCGCCCGTGCACATTCCGGTCAACGTGTGCGGCAACACCGTGAACGTCGTCGGCGCCCTCAACCCGGCGATGGGCAACAAGTGCGCCAACCAGGGCGGCGGGGGCGGGGCGACGGGCGGCTACGGTGACTCGGGCGGCCACGGCGGCCACGGCGGCGCGCACGCCGGCGGTCACACCGGCGGCTCGCCCGGCGTCGGGTCCGGCAACACGGTGCAGGTGCCGATCGACGTCCCGGTCAACGTGTGCGGCAACAGCGTCAACGTGATCGGCATCGGCAACGCCGCCCTCGGCAACGACTGCGCCAACGACGGAGGCTACGGCGACCACGGAGGCGGCCACGGCGGCGGTGGCCACGGGGGCGGCGGTGGCCACGGGGGTCACGGGGGCCACGGTGGGCATGGCGGCCACGGCGGTGGTGGCGGGCACGGTGGCCATGGCGGTCACGGAGGGCACGGTGGTCACGGAGGGCATGGTGGCCAGGGTGGTTCGGGCGGCCACGGTGGTCACGGAGGGCACGGTGGCCATGGCGGGCATGGCGGCCACGGCGGTCACGGTGGCAACCCCGGCCACCCGGGCACTCCGGGTCACCCTGGTAACCCGGGCACTCCGGGTCACCCTGGTACCCCTGGCACGCCTGGTAACCCCGGTACCCCTGGCACGCCTGGTAACCCTGGCACGCCCGGCAACCCCGGCACTCCCGGTCACCCCGGCACGCCCGGTCACCCCGGAGGCGGGACCGTTCCGGCCGGTGGGCACGGGTCCTCCGGGGTCAGCCCGGTGGGCGGCAGCTCGGTGACCCAGCCCGGCCCCGGCGCCGCACAGCTCGCCCACACCGGCGGTGACGTGCCGCTGGGCCTCGCGCTCCCGGCGGGCGCCGGCGCGCTGCTCGCGGGAGCCGTGCTGTACCGCAAGGCGCGGGCCTCGGCCTAGACGTACGGACGGTGACGCACCGGTCACCGGCGCGTACAACGGAGCGGGCCCCGTCGATGCGGGGCCCCTTCCGTCATGCGGAGAGTCTCACCATGTGGCACGCACCTGGCGGATGATCCGCCGGCGCAACCGCACCCTGCGGCTGCCGTCGCGCATGAGACTCAGTCGGTCCAACTCCCAGTGTCCGTACTCGGCATGGTCCGTCAGCAGGCGTGTCGCGTCCTTGCGGGAGACCCCGCGAGGTACGTACACGTCGACAAATTCGTATTCCGGCATCGCATCTATTGTGCGGGCTGGTGCCCGGTACGGATAGCGTCTGCACTATGTCTGATGCTGCGCAGCCCACCGCTGCCGAGGTACGCGCCGCCGCCGAGGCGGTCAAGACCGCGCTCGACCGCCATCTGGCCGCGGTCGAACGCAGGTCGGGGGAGGACGACCCGGCTGTCTACGAGGCGTTCAACCAGCTTGCCGCGGCCGCCGAGGTCTACGACGAGCTTCTCTACGACCGTTACGACGAGGTCACACCCTTCGAGATCCCCGGTACCGAGGACTCGCTGCCCCCGTACGCGGGGCCCGAGGAACCGAACGCGATCAGCGTGCTGATCCGCCGCGACTACGCCGTGGCGGAACCACAGCGGCTGCTGGCACAGGCCGAGCGGGTCGAGGCGGCGGAGTACGGCGACGGCCCGGGCGCGGACCCGGACGTGGCGGGCACGGTCCACGGGGCCCTGGGGGTCCTGTTCGGCGAGTTCGAGCCGGACGAGATCGCCTCGCGGCACAAGGAGTTCGGCCTGGAGGAGGCCGACTCCACCCTGTGGGTGACCGCGGCGGACGAGCCGGCCGAGCCCGGCGAGTGGCTGGAGGCCCCGTTCGAGGGCGTCGATCCGCAGCGGGTGGTGTGCCGGTTCGACGTCAGCGCGGTGTTCGACGACGAGGACGGCGACGACGGCGAGGACCCCGCGCGCGGCGAGGACTCCGACGAGCTGGACGAACTCGACCTCGACGAGGACGAGGACCTGGAGCCGCTGGACGCCGAGCGCTGACCGCGCGGCCTCTCCGCGCGGCCGGCGGGGCCTCACGAGCCGCAGGGCGGTGAGACCCCGCCGGCCGGCGGGAGGAGCGGGCACCGCGCGTGCGGCGGTGCCCCCGTGGTGTCCGGGCCGGGTCAGGCCTCCGACGCCGCCGCCAGCTGGGTGCCGAGCAGGAGCGGCAGACGGGTCGTCCGAGGCTTCGGCAGGGTCTCGGCCACCGCCCTCGGCAGGGCCTGCTCCACGCCGTGGACCACCGAAAGATGCCGCCCCGCCCGGCTGAACGCCGTGTACACCCAGGGACGGCTGAGCGCCTGGGCCGCGTCGCCGGGGAGCACCACGACCGCGGCCGGCCAGCGGGCCCCGACCGCCTGGTGGGCGGTCAGCGCCCAGCCGTGCCGTACGGCCTGCTCCACCCGCTCCCTCGGGACGACCACGGGCCCGTCCGCGCAGGACAGGCGCAGTCCGTCGGCGTCCGCGTCCACCACCTGGCCGGGGACCGTCCGGCCCGGCGCGGGGGAGTAGGCGACCCGGTCACCGGGGTCGAAGCCGCCGAAGCGGCCGGGGCCCGGATTGAGCCGTTCCTTCAGGGCGGCGTTGAGGGCGCGGGTGCCCGCCGCGCCGCCGTGGCCCGGCGTGATCACCACCGTCTGCTCGGCGGGGACGCCGATGGCGCGCGGCACCGAGTCGGCGACCAGCTGCACCGTCCGGTGCACCGCCTCGCCCGCGTCCCGCACCGGCACGATCACGATCTCCTTGCCGGGCGCCTCCACCTGGCCCAGCTCACCCGCCCCGATCCCCGAGACCAGTTCGCCGAGCGGGCCGGGGTCGGGCGTGCGCGAGGCGATCTGCGGGCACACCCGGGCCGCCAGCAGGTCGGCGAAGACCCGCCCGGGCCCCGCCGACCACAGCACCGCCGGATCCCCGCTGAGCACCAGCCGGGCCCCGTCCGGCAGCGCCTCCACGATCATCGCGGCGCTCTCCACGTCCAGCTGGGGCGCGTCCAGCACGATCAGCAGGTCGAGGTCCAGCGCGCCCTCGGCGTCCCGGCCGGGTCCCTCGGCACCGGAGAGCAGACCGGCGACCGTGCCGACGCCGGCACCGCGGTCCGCGTCACCGGCGGTCTCCCCGGCCTCCGGCCGGTGGTGTCCCTCCGGGGCGTGGACGGCGGCGAAGGCCCGCAGACCGGCACTCCGGGCGGCGGCCAGCAGCGCCGCCGGTTCGGCGCGGGCCGCCTCACCGCCGGTGTGCAGCACCAGGCCGTGTCCGGCGACCGCGGCCGCCAGCTCGGCCGCACCGCCGGAGGCCGCCGCCACGGCCGCCTCCCAGGGCTGCGAGGCGTCCTTCGACAACGAGTTGACCAGCCGGGCCAGGCCGTCGGCGAGGCTCTCCTCGGCCAGCGCGTACCGCTCGAGACCGACCAGGACCCGGACGGGCCGCTCCTCCTCGTCGTCCTCGGGCTCGGGCGCGTGCGGGTCCAGGAGGTCCTGGAAGACCAGCGCGTCCCCTTCGGCCAGGGCGTCCTGGACGGCCGCCTCCGGGTCGGGCACCGCCCGCTGGGCCAGCGCGGCGACGAGCGCCGGCATCTCCAGCGCGGTGTGCCCGGCCAGGGCCGCCTGCTCCAGCAGCCAGCTGGTCACCGCCCGGCCGCGCCGCTCGTCGCCAGGGCCGCACTCCGCGCCCAGCAGGGCCCGCGCGAACCCGTCCGCATGGTCCGGCCGCACGCCGGGGACCCGGAGCAGCTGCCAGGGATCCTCGCGCAGCAGGTCGTCCGCGCCCTCCCCGAGGACGGCGGCGGCCTGCGGGGCCAGCGACTCGGGCGCGCCGCCCGCGGCCAGCACCGCCCGTACCGCCGCGACCGCCTCCACGGCGGGCGCCGCCTCGACGGGTGCCGGCCGTGGCCGTTGCACCACCGGATCCGGCGCGGACGCCGGGCTCGGGGCGGGCTCGGGGGCCGCGAACACGGTGGCCGTCGGCCGGTCGCCGCTCTCCACGGCCCGGATCGCCGCGAGCAGGTCGGCCGCCTGGCCGCTGAGCCCGGCCCCGCTCGCGATGGGACCCTTCTTCTCCGCCTTGCGGCGCTCGATCCGGTCCCGCTCGATCCGCTGGGCGGCCAGTTCGGCCTCGGCCTCCGACTGCTTCGCCGCCTCCGCCGTCCCGTCACCGCCCGGCGCGCCGTCCGACGCGGGCGGGCTGCCGGTCTCCTCGCCGTCGCCGTCGTCCGCGCCGCTCGTGGCTCTCTCACGGGGACCGGTGGCCTGCGCGTCGCCCGCCCCGGTCCTGCCGGCGGTGGGGCCGTCGGCCCCCGCCGGCCCCGCGGCCGTCGTGCTCTCGTCGCCCTCGACGGCCTCGTCGGCCCCCGGCGTGGCGCCCAGCCCCGGCTCCGTGCTCACAGCGTGCTCCAGTCGTGATCGGGATAGCGGTGCACGGGCGCCGACACGTCGTCGAGCGCCCGGCAGATCTCGTCAGGAAGACTAAGGGCCTCCACTGACAATGCCGCCGTGAGCTGCTGGGCGTTGCGCGCGCCGACGATCGGCGCGGCGACGCCCGGCCGGTCCCGTACCCAGGCGAGCGCCACCTGGAGCGGCGTCACGGCGAGTCCGTCCGCCGCCGTCCGCACCGCGTCCACGATCCGGGTGGCGGTCTCGTCGAGGTACGGCGCCACGAACGGCGCCAGATGCTCCGAGGCGCCCCGGGAGTCCGGGGGAGTGGAGTTGCGGTACTTCGCGGTCAGGACGCCCCGGCCCAGCGGGGAGGACGGGAGCAGGCCGATGCCCAGGTCGAGGGCGGCCGGCAGCACTTCGCGCTCCACGCCTCTCTGGAGCAGCGAGTACTCCAGCTGGGTGCTGGCCAGCCGGGTGCGACTGCCGGGCGCCGCGAGCTGCCAGGTCGCCGCCTTCGCGATCTGCCAGCCGCAGAAGTTGGACACCCCGGCGTACCGCGCGCGGCCGCTGCTCACGGCCAGGTCGAGGGCCTGGAGGGTCTCCTCCAGCGGGGTGTCGGGGTCGTAGGCGTGCACGTGCCAGACGTCGACGTGGTCGGTGCCGAGGCGGGCCAGGGAGGCGTCCAGCGCGGCGAGCAGATGGCCGCGGGATCCGTTGAAACGGCGGCCGGGGTCGGGGACGCTGCCCGCCTTCGTCGAGATGACCAGGTCCCGGCGGGGCACCAGTCCCTCCATCAGCTGTCCGAGCAGGTACTCGGCCTCCCCGTCGCCGTACACGTCCGCGGTGTCGACGAGGGTGCCGCCGGCTTCCCAGAACGCCTTCAGCATGTCCGCGGCGTCGTGCTCGTCGACGTCGCGGCCCCAGGTGAGGGTGCCGAGCCCGATCCGGGACACGCGCAGGCCGGTACGGCCGAGATGCCTCTGCTCCATGTCCGCGAGATTACTGGCCAGAGCTGGTGCGTTGGGTTGCCTGTGGACAACGGGTTCCCGCTGGAGCGCGGCGCGGCCGGCCGCCTCGGTCCACGGTCGGACCACGACCGGTGTCCCCGGCCGAAAGTCCCACGCTATGGTCTCCCGGACAGGGACGTTACTGATCGGTAAGGGGATCGGCCATGAAGCTCGGGATCAACCTCGGCTACTGGGGCGCCGGGATGGACGGGGACAACCTGGCCGTGGCGCAGGAGGCCGAGCGGCTGGGGTACGCCGTCTGCTGGGCCGCCGAGGCCTACGGCTCCGACGCCGCGACCGTGCTCAGCTGGGTCGCCGCCCAGACCGAGCGCATCGACGTCGGCTCGGCCATCTTCCAGATCCCGGCCCGCCAGCCCGCGATGACCGCGATGACCGCCGCCACGCTCGACTCGCTCTCCAAGGGCCGCTTCCGCCTCGGTCTCGGCGTCTCCGGCCCCCAGGTCTCCGAGGGCTGGTACGGCGTCAAGTTCGACAAGCCGCTCTCCCGGACCCGCGAGTACGTGGAGATCGTGCGCCGGGCGATGAGCCGTGAGCGGCTGTCGTACGAGGGCGAGCACTGGACGCTGCCGCTGCCGGGCGGTCCCGGCAAGCCGATCAAGCTGACCGTGCACCCCGAGCGCGAGCACATCCCGGTCTACATCGCCGCCATCGGACCGAAGAACCTGGAGCAGACCGGCGAGATCGCCGACGGCGCGCTGCTGATCTTCCCCTCCGCCGAGCACCTGGAGGAGACGGCCGTCAAGTACCTGCGCGCGGGGCGGGAGAAGGCCGGTCTGGGACTCGACGGCTTCGACATCTGCCCGACGCTGCCGCTCGCCCTGGGCGACGACAAGGACGTGCCGGCCCTCGCCGACACCTTCCGGCCCTACACCGCGCTGTACGTCGGCGGCATGGGCAGCCGCAAGCAGAACTTCTACAACCAGCTCGCCCAGCGCATGGGGTACGAGCGGGAGGCCGCCGAGATCCAGGACAAGTACCTGTCCGGGGACAAGAACGGGGCCGCGGCGGCCGTTCCGCACGACCTGATCGACCAGACCACGCTGCTGGGTTCCGTGGACCGGATCGCCGACCGCATGAAGGCCTACGCGGCGGCCGGCGTCACCACGCTGTCCCTGGCGCCCGCCGGGTTCGCCCTGGACGAGCGGCTCGCCTCGCTGCGGGCCGGCGCCGAGGCCCTGGAGCGCGCCGGTCTCGCCTGAGGCCCCTGGCGGGGGAGAGGTCCACGGCCGTGGTGGGGGCTCGGGGGGTCTTCCCCGCCACGGCCGTCACAGAGAACAACGCGCCCGCGCCCGGGCGGTTACGCCCTCGGCGCGACCGCGCCGGTCCTCCTTTCGGCCGAGTCCGTCCGCACAGCTGTTGCAGCCGTCCGGATGCGGCATTTGACTCGTTCTCTGCGGGTCCGGTGAGTCCTCCGAAGGGGTGCCCACGATGCTTTCGGCCAAGAGTCTGTTCCTGGAGATCCTGGACAACGACGAGTCCTTCCGGCTCTTCTGCTCCATCGCGGCCAGCGGCGAGGCACAGGGCGGCTGGGAGAACGCGCGGATCGCCGCGCTGGTGCCGAAGAGCGAACGCGGCCTCGCCCCGAAGATCACCCGCCACGGTGCCGACGAGGACAAGCACGGGCGCATCTTCCGCGCCCTCATGAACAAGCGCGGGCTCACCGCCGTCCCGGTACCGCCCGACACCGACTACACGATGCTGCTGGAACGGCACGGCATCGGGCTCGCCCACGACAAGCTCAGGGACGACCGGCCGCTCACCGTCGGGGACGTCGTCACCTACCTCGCCCACAGCCGGGTCACCGAGCAGCGCGCCTCGGAGCAGATGGAACTGCTGCGCAGGTGTGTCGCCGACCACCCCGACCTCGGCCGCGCCGTACGGATGATCGCCGACGACGAGGACAACCACCTCGCCTACTGCCACGAGGAACTGCTGCGGTTCGCCGCCGCGGGACACGGCCCTACGATCCAGCGCACCCTGCGCGCGTGCGCGCTCGCCGAGATCCGCGTCTACCGGGACGTCAGCCTCGCCGTCATGGCGCACATGGGCCGCATCCTCGGCTGGCCGAGGGGCAGGTCCGCGCTCCTCGCCCTCGGCATCCACGCCGTCTACGCCTACGAGCGCGCCGCCGGCTGGCGCCGGATGGTCTCGCTGCGGATGCCCGAGCGCAGGAACGCCCTCGGAGGCCCGGCCACCGTCGCCCCCGAGTTCGCCTGAGCCGCGGCGGCCCCGCGCCCCCCGCGGCTCACATCCAGCCGCGGCGCTTGAACGTCCGGTACAGCACCAGCTCCAGCGCGGCCATCAGCAGGATCACCGCCGGATACGCCCAGATCCAGTGCAGCTCGGGCATGTGATCGAAGTTCATCCCGTAGATCCCCGCGATCAGGGTGGGGACCGCCGCCATCGCCGCCCACGCGGAGATCTTCCGCATGTCGTCGTTCTGGCGCACGCTCATCTGCGCGAGATGGGCGCTGAGGACGTCGGACACCAGCCGGTCCAGGCCCTCCACGGCCTCGTTCACGCGCAGGAGGTGGTCGTTGACGTCCCGGAAGAACGGGCGGGCGTCCTCGCGCACGAAGGGCACCGGCGCGGCGCCGCCGTACTGGCCCACCCGCGCCAGCTTCGTCATGGGCATCGACAGCGGTCCGGTGGCCCGGCGGAACTCCAGGATCTGCCGCTTGAAGGTGTAGATCCGCGAGGCGGTGTGCCGGGAGCCGCCGCCGCTCGGCGAGAACACCTCGGCCTCCAGTTCCTCCAGGTCGTTCTGCAGCTCGGTCGAGACCTCAAGGTAGTTGTCGACGACCGCGTCGGAGATCGAGTACAGCACCCCGGTCGGACCGTGCCTGAGCAGCTCGTGCTGCTCCTCGAGGTGGCGCCGGATGTCCCCGAGCGGCGAGGGCGTCCCGTGGCGCACGGTCACCACGAAGGAGTCCCCGATGAAGATCATCAGCTCGCCGGAGGTCACCGTGTCGCTCTTCGGCTCGTACGTGACCGGCTTCAGGACGACGAACAGCGAGTCGTCGTAGACCTCCAGTTTGGGCCGCTGGTGGGCGCTCAGGGCGTCCTCGACCGCCAGCGGATGCAGCCCGAACTCGTCGGTGACCAGGTCGAACTCGTGCTCCGTCGGCTCGTACAGGCCGATCCAGAGGAAACTGTCGCCCCGCGCGCGTGCCTCCGCGAGGGCGTCGGAGAAGTCCTGCGGGGTCTCCGTCCGCTCCCCGTCCCGGTAGATGGCACAGTCCACGATCACGGAGCGCATTCTCCCGTCGCCCGGCCGCCGTCGCACCTCGGCGAGCGCCTACCCTGGGCCGCATGCCCACGCTGATCCTCGTAAGGCACGGACGGTCCACCGCCAACACCTCCGGGCTGCTCGCCGGCTGGACGCCCGGCGTCGCCCTCGACGAGCGCGGCGCCGCCCAGGCCGCCGCGCTGCCCGGCCGGCTGGCCGGACTGCCGATCTCCGAGGTCGTCGCCAGCCCCCTGCAGCGCTGCCAGGAGACGATCCGGCCGCTGCTGGACGCCCGCCCCGGTCTCACCGCCCACTCCGACGAGCGGATCGGCGAGGCCCACTACGGCGACTGGTCCGGCCGCAAGCTCGCCGAACTCAAGGACGAGCCGCTCATGGAGGTGGTGCAGGCGCACCCGTCGGCGGCCGCGTTCCCGGGCGGCGAGTCCATGCGCGCCATGCAGAGCCGCGCCGCCGAGGCGGTACGCGAGTGGAACGCGCGCGTGGAGCGCGACCACGGCGCCGACGCCGTCTACCTGATGTGCTCGCACGGCGACATCATCAAGTCGCTCGTCGCGGACGCGCTCGGACTGCATCTCGACCTCTTCCAGCGGATCTCCGTCGAACCGTGTTCCATCACCGCGATCCGTTACACCCGTCTGCGGCCGTTTCTCGTTCGTCTCGGGGACACCGGGGATTTCGCCTCCCTCGCCCCCCGCGAGGAGCCCGCGGGGGAAGACGCACCGGTGGGTGGCGGTGCCGGCGCGCCGTGATCGTCAGCCGCAGTAGGGTTGAGCGGTCCACCCGGTAACCGGCCGGCAGCCCGTACGGCCGCCCGACCTTCCGAGCCCACGCACTCTCGATTCCCATGGAGACAGGACGTGTCCCGTCAGGTGTTCCTCTACGATCCGCCGGACCGCTTCGTGGCGGGCACCGTCGGACTGCCCGGACGCCGTACGTTCTTCCTCCAGGCCACGGCCGGCCCCCGGACGACCAGCGTGGCCCTGGAGAAGACCCAGGTCGCCGCACTCGCCGAACGCATGGACGAACTCCTCGACGAGGTCGTCCGGCGCAGCGGCGGCAACGCGGCCGTCCCCGCCGTCGCCCCCACCGAGATCGCCGACAGCGCCCCGCTGGACTCACCCGTCGAGGAGGAGTTCCGCGTCGGCACCATGGCGCTCGCCTGGGACGGCGAGGAGGAGCGCATGATCGTCGAGGCGCAGGCCCTGGTGGAACTGGACGCCGACTCCGAGGAGGACCTCGCCGAGGCCGAGGAGCGGCTCCTGCAGGACGAGGAGAACGGGCCCCCGATGCTGCGGGTCCGGTTGACCGGCGCGCAGGCCAGGGCCTTCGCCAAGCGCGCCCTGGACGTCGTCAACGCCGGGCGGCCGCCGTGCCCGCTGTGCAGCCTCCCGCTCGACCCGGAAGGACACGTATGTCCGCGCCAGAACGGATACCGTCGCGGAGCGTGACCGCCGCCGACCTGCTCGCCCACGGTGAGCTGACGGTACGCGGACGCATCCGAGACGCCTCCAACGCGGCCCTGTTCTGCACGGTCGCGTACGACGGCGAGGAAGCGTCCTGCGTCTACAAGCCGGTCGCCGGGGAGCGCCCGCTGTGGGACTTCCCCGACGGCACCCTCGCCCAGCGCGAGGTCGCCGCCTACGAGGTCGCCGCGGCCACCGGCTGGGACCTGGTCCCGCTCACGGTGCTGCGCGACGGTCCGTACGGCGAGGGCATGTGCCAGCTCTGGATCGACGTCGACCCCAAGAGCGCCGACCTGCTCGCCCTGGTCGACGCCGAGGAGCCGGAGCCGGGCTGGAAGGCGATCGGGTTCGCCGAGGTCGGCGAGGGGAAGACGGCGCTGCTGGTGCACGCCGACGACGACCGGCTGCGCCGGCTCGCCGTCCTGGACGCCGTGATCAACAACGCCGACCGCAAGGGCGGCCATCTGCTGCCCACCGCCGACGGGCGCCTGTACGGCATCGACCACGGGGTCACCTTCAACGCCGACAACAAGCTGCGCACGCTGCTGTGGGGCTGGGCGGGGGAGCCGCTCACCGACGAGGCCGTCCAGACCCTCACAGGGCTGCGTGAGGCCCTCGGCGGCGCGCTGGGCACCAGGCTGGCCGGGCTGATCACCGCCGTCGAACTCGACGCCACGCGCGCGCGGGTCGACGCGCTGCTCGCCACCGGCGTCCACCCGGAACCGAGCGGAGAGTGGCCGGCCATCCCCTGGCCGCCCGTGTGACCGGCCCGCAGCACACCGCGAGCCCGAGATCAAGAGGGCCTTCCCGGCCATCTGGCCTGGTCCGGTTCGTATACCGAACTCGGGTCCGGTTACGCTCATGTACATGCATGCCTGGCCCGCTTCCGAGGTCCCCGCCCTGCCTGGTCAGGGCCGCGACCTGAGGATCCACGACACCGCGACCGGCGGCCTCGTCACCCTCGACCCCGGTCCCGTCGCCCGAATCTACGTCTGCGGCATCACGCCCTACGACGCCACCCACATGGGGCACGCGGCCACCTACAACGCGTTCGACCTCGTCCAGCGCGTGTGGCTCGACACCAAGCGCCAGGTGCACTACGTCCAGAACGTCACGGACGTCGACGACCCGCTCCTGGAGCGCGCCGAGCGCGACGGCGTCGACTGGGTCGCCCTCGCCGAGCAGGAGACGAGCCTCTTCCGCGAGGACATGACCGCGCTGCGGATGCTGCCGCCGCGGCACTACATAGGCGCCGTCGAGGCCATACCCGGCATCGTGCCGCTCGTCGAGCGGCTGCGGGACCTCGGGGCCGCCTACGAACTCGAAGGCGACATCTACTTCTCCGTCGGGTCCGACCCGCGCTTCGGACAGGTCTCCAACCTCGACGCCGCCGCCATGCGGCTGCTGTCCGCCGAACGCGGCGGCGACCCGGACCGTCCCGGCAAGAAGAACCCGCTCGACCCGATGCTGTGGATGGCCGCCCGCGAGGGCGAACCCAGCTGGGACGGCGGCTCTCTCGGACGCGGCCGGCCGGGCTGGCACATCGAGTGCGTCGCCATCGCCCTCGACCACCTCGGCATGACCTTCGACGTCCAGGGCGGCGGCTCCGACCTCGCCTTCCCGCACCACGAGATGGGCGCCTCGCACGCCCAGGTGCTCACCGGCGAGTTCCCGATGGCCAAGGCGTACGTCCACGCCGGCATGGTCGGCCTCGACGGCGAGAAGATGTCCAAGTCCCGCGGCAACCTGGTCTTCGTCTCCCGGCTGCGCCGCGACGGCGTCGACCCGGCCGCCATCCGCCTGGCCCTGCTCTCTCACCACTACCGCGCCGACTGGGAGTGGACCGACCAGGTCCTGGCCGACGCGGTGGCCCGCCTGGACCGCTGGCGAGCCGCGGTCTCCCGCCCGGACGGCCCGCCGGCCGAGACGCTGGTGGAGGAGGTCCGCGAGGCGCTGAGCAACGACCTGGACGCCCCGGCGGCACTGGCGGCGGTCGACCGCTGGGCGGCGCTCCAGCAGGAGCGCGGCGGCACGGACACGGGCGCGCCGGGAGTCGTCTCCCGGGCGGTGGACGCGCTGCTGGGCGTGGCCCTCTAGGAGGACGCCGGCTCCCGGCGCCCCGCGAGGGGCCCGGGAGCACCCCGGCCGACGGCCGGAAAAGAACCCCGTGCGGGGCCGCCGCCGGTGCGCGGGCGGCACCCGAAGGACAGGGGCGGTACGCGTCACGCGCACCGCCCCTGTGTCAGTCCTCGGAGGTGTCCTCGCCGTCCGGTCCCGGCTCCGCGTCCCCGGAACTTCCGGTGCTCCCGGTGCTTCCGGGCGTGTCGGGCTTCGGCGGCCTGGGCGGCCGGGCCTTGCCGCCCGGACTGTCCCGCAGGTAGGGCGCGGTGTCGGTGCCGTCCGCCGTGGCATGGCCGCCGGTCGGCGGGTTCACGTCCCGGCGCCGCAGATAGCGTTCGAACTCACGGGCGATCGCCTCGCCCGACGCCTCCGGCAGCTCGGCGGTGTCCCGGGCCTCCTCCAGCGTCTGCACGTACTCCGCGACCTCGGTGTCCTCGGCGGCCAGCTGGTCCACGCCGACCTGCCAGGCGCGCGCGTCCTCGGGCAGCTCCCCCAGCGGGATCCGCAGGTCGAGCAGGTCCTCCAGACGGTTCAGCAGCGCCAGTGTCGCCTTCGGGTTGGGCGGCTGGGAGACGTAGTGCGGAACGGCCGCCCAGAGCGAGACCGCCGGGACGCCCGCGTGCGTGCAGGCCTCCTGGAGGACCCCGACGATGCCCGTCGGACCCTCGTACTTGGTCTCCTCCAGGTCCATCCGCTGGGCCAGGTCGGAGTCGGAGGTGACCCCGCTGACCGGCACCGGACGCGTGTGCGGCGTGTCGCCCAGCAGGGCGCCCAGGACGACCACCAGTTCCACGCCGAGTTCATGGGCGAAGCCGAGCAGCTCGTTGCAGAACGAGCGCCAGCGCATGGACGGCTCGATGCCTCTCACCAGCACCAGGTCGCGCGGCTTGTCGCCGCCGACGCGGACCACCGACAGCCGTGTGGTCGGCCAGGTGATCTTTCGCACGCCCGCGTCCATCCACACCGTGGGACGGTTGACCTGGAAGTCGTAGTAGTCCTCGGCGTCGAGCGCCGCGAACACCTCTCCCTTCCACTCCCGTTCCAGATGCGCGACCGCGGTGGAGGCGGCGTCGCCGGCATCGTTCCAGCCTTCGAACGCGGCCACCATGACTGGGTCGATCAGCTCGGGAACCCCCTCCAGCTCGATCACCCAGCGCCTCCTTCCGACGTACCCTCGCCTACGCCCCAACCTTACGGCGTCCGACGGGGGCGCCCGCAGCCCCCTCGTACGGGGGAGTGAACGGATCACTGCCCCGTTCACCACCGTCGAACACCCTGATCCGACGAGGAACCGATCACCCGCGGTAAGCGCTTCACAGGCTGCTGCGCAGCCACTGCTCCACGCTCGCGATGTGCACGGTCGCCCAGGAACGGGCCGCCTCCGCGTCCCGGTCCCGCAGCGCGGCCAGGATCGCCCGGTGCTCGCGCAGGGTCCGGGCCACCGCGTCCTCCTGGGTCAGCCCGCGCCAGATCCGGGCCCGGGTGGTCGGCCCCGACAGGCCGTCAAGGAGCGAACAGAGCACCGAGTTCCCCGAGCTCTGCACGATGCCCCGGTGGAACTCCAGGTCGCAGGCGACCAGTTCCTCCACCGACGGCGCACCGCCGAGGGCGTCCAACTGGGCCTCCAGCACGTCCAGTTGCTGCTCGCCGATCCGGGAGGCGGCCATCGCGGTGGCGGCCGGCTCCAGGATCCGGCGCACCGCCAGGAACTCCAGCACCGTGTCGTCCCGGTGGAAGTCGACGACGAAGCTCATCGCCTCAAGGAGCAACTGCGGGTCCAGACTGGTGACGTAGGTGCCGTCGCCCTGGCGTACGTCCAGGATCCGGATCAGCGACAGGGCCCGCACCGCCTCCCGCAGCGAGTTGCGGGACAGGCCCAGTTCGGCGGCGAGTTCGCTCTCCTTCGGCAACCGGTCACCGGGGCGCAGCGCACCGGAGACGATCATGTCCTTGATCTTCTCGATCGCCTCGTCGGTGACCGCCATACCGGCCTCCTCGCGCCCTGGACATCCGATGACTCCGCCACATTATGCGGTCTGGGCAGGCCCCGGTCAGCGGGGCCGTTCGTCCCGGGCCCGCGCCTCTCGCGACTCCCGCGGGCCCGGCGGGGCGGCGGACGCGTCGCCCGGACCCGCCAGGTACGACTGCAACCGCTGGTGCCGGAACTCGTAGTACGCGCCGGACTGCCGCAGCACGCCCCGCCGGTGGGCGTCATCGAGGAACCTCAGCAGTCGCCACGGCAGCCGGCCGGTCAGCGCGAGCCAGCAGCGGGCCACGGCCAGCCGGCCCCAGGCGCTCAGTGCCAGCGCCGCCGTGCCCAGCGGCAGCCACAGCTGGGTGCTGACGTGCGCCAGCCCGCCCCGGTCACCGGGCACCAGCGTCACCGGCACGCAGACCAGGGCCACCAGCAGGGCGACGACGCCGCCGCGCGTCAGCGAGGCCGTACGGTCCGTCCGCAGGGACGAGCGGGGGCCTGGCGTCCGCATGGTGTCGGAGGGCACGCTCAGTGCCGCGTACACCCCGCACACGCACCCGCCCACCACTCCGAGCAGCACCCCGGAGGCCACGAACGTCGGCAGCAGGCGCGCCAGGACCACCGGCGCGGACGCCTCGGTCAGCCAGGCACGGGCCGGGGGCGGCAGCACCGACCGCAGGTTGGCCGCGTACGCGACCGCCTCCGGTCGTCCCCGGGCGCCCGGGGACAGCCGCAGGACCACCTGGCCGTGCCGGGACTCGAACACCGTGACCCGGGTGCGGAAACCGGCGCAGTGCCGGCCCCGCACCAGCGGGATCGTGCAGTCCGGAGGGACGGCGCCCGCGGGGTAGGCGACCGGCCGGGCGCCGCCGCCGGGGATCAGCAGCGTGCCCCGCGACGGCTTCCCCGCCGTCGCCGTGCGGACGCCCCCGTGCTCCTCGTACCGCCAGCCGTCCAGGCGCCGCCCGGCGAGATCGGGCGCCGCACCGGACGTGAGGACGGTCACGCCGGCGGCGGCGAATCCCGCGAGAGTGCAGGCGGTGACCCCGGTCAGCATCGCGACCGCGGTGCCCCGGACCATGCCGGTCGCGAACCGGCGGACGATCCGTCCGGTCCGCGGCGGAGCGGCCGCCCGGTCGGCCCGGCCGGCGCCGCTGACCAGCAGAATCGTGCCCGCCCCGGTGGCCGTCAGTCCCACCAGCACCGGCCACGGGCCCGTCGAGCGGTTCACGACCGACGTCACCGCCACGGCGGACCCGCCCAGCACCAGCAGCGCGCCGCACACCCGTGCCCAGGCCCGTTCGGCGGCTCCGGTCCACGGCAGACCGAGCGGCAGCGGCCGCCGGGCCAGACCGGCGATCCCGAAGAACAGCGTGAAAAGCAGCGAGAACAGACACCCCCCGAGCAGGTCCGGCAGCCATCCGTCGGTCACCGAGCCGAAACGGAAGCCGAACCGCAGGTCGTCGGTGTACGCGACGGCCGCCCACAGCGCTGTGCTCACCCCCGTGACGGTCAGCGACTGGTGGACGAGGAACCGCCGGTCGGTGCCGCCCTCGCCGCGCGGCAGCAGCCGGGCCACCCCGAGGGCGAACCCCGCCGTCTGCCCCACCAGCGTGGCGACGAGCGACAGCACATCCTCCGTACCGGCGAGTTCACGGACCGCCCGGGTCACCGCCACCGGAAGGGCCAGCGCGGCCAGCACGGCCATCGACAGCAGGCCGGGCGCGTAGAGCCGAAGGGCGCGCGGCAGCAGCTCCTCCAGCTCCCACCACGCCAGCCGCCCGGTGTCCCGGCGGCGCAGCTCCCGTGCCAGCAGCACCAGCCGCCGTACCGCGTCCTGTGCCTCCTGAGGTTCCGCGTCGGCGTAGGCGGCCGGCACGAACGCTCCGAGCAGGTGCTCCTCCAGCGCTTCCGCCGACGCGAACCGTCCGGGATCCAGGAGTTCCGCGGGGTCGCGCGAGGTGTCGCCGTACACCGTGCGGGCCAGGGACACCATGAGAGGCGTGCCGAGCGCCTCGGCGAGGGGCGAGCGCGGGTGCCGTGCCAGATGCCGCAGCACCGGGCTCCACACGGTGACGGACGTCCCGTCGGCGCCCCGCCGCGGCCGGGACGTGCGCTCCAGGTGGGCGGCCGCGGTGCCGAGGCGCAGGGGCAGCAGTTCGACGACCTCGGCCGCGGTCAGCACGTCGCCCTGGGTGACCGCGGCCGCCCAGGCGGCGGTGCGGCTGGTGAGCAGGAGCGGGAGGTCCGCGTCGAGTTCGGCGTTGATGCGGCGGACGGCGTCGGCCCGGGCGGGGACGGCCAGTTCGTCGAAACCGTCGAGGACCGGCACCACCAGCCCCGCGTCCAGCAGACCGCGGGCGAGGGTGCGGCTGTTGTCGGTGACGGCGGCCAGCGGCGGGTAGTCGGTGGCCAGCCGGTCCGTCAGCCAGTCGCGCAGCCCGGTCCGCCGCGGGTCCCAGCCGGACAGAGGGAAGATCACCGGTACCGGGTCGCCCGCGCGCCTGCCGGACAGTCTGGCCAGCACGAACCGCAAGGCCAGCACGCTCTTGCCCGACCCGGGTCCGCCCAGCACGACCAGCCGCTGCGCCGGCAGCGCGTCGAACCCGCGGGCGGGACCGTCCGGCTCCGACGGCCGGGGAGCCGGCACCCCGGGCCCCCGCCAGGTGTCCCCGGCGGCCGCCGGGTGGTGCCCCTGCGCGACCCCGTCTTCCTGAGCCCGCGAGCCGCCGTCCCGGAGCGGCGCGGAGGCCCCGTCCCCGCCCGCCGGCCGGTCCCGGTCGACGGCGGCCGGGCGCATGCGCCGGATGTTCTGCGGATGGTCGGCCAGCCGGCGGTCCGCCAGGGCCCAGTCGACCTCGATCGGCTCCGGGTCCTGGAGCCTGCGCAGCCGGGCCTCCGCCGCCCACTGCTCCCGCACCGCCTCGGCCAGCGCGTCGGCCGCACGCCGCCGCTGCTCCCCGGTCGACGCCGGGGCCGGATCCGCGTCCCCGCGCAGCACGTCGGCGACCAGCGCCGCCACCGACACCAGGGTGCCGATCGCCGACACCAGGACACCCGCGGCGGCCGCGTCGTGCCGCCAGAACCGCAGTACCGCCGTCAGCGCGACCAGTGCCACCGCGCACGCGGACAGCGCCAGGCGCCGTCGCCCGCGCGGCGTGTGCCATCCGCTTCGCATGTGCCCCGCCGCCACTCCCTGTCACGCACCGCCGGCTGCGGCGCCGAGTGACCCGTTGTAGCCGCCGGGCCTGCGGAGAACCCACGGTTCCCGACACGTGTGAGGGAGCGCGCGGAAGTGTTCGGGGAGCGGACGGTGGCGAGAAGGTGTCGGCCGGGCAGTTTCCCCGGGCACGGGGCGACGGCATGGGCGCGCGGGCGCGGCCACGGGGCGCACGCAGGGGTGAGGGGCGGCTCCCCAGGGGAGGGGGAGCCGCCCCTCCAGAACCCGGCCCCGGTACGGTGGGGCCGGGGGTTCAGGCGTTCACCGCGCCGGCCGCAGCGGACCGGGGGCGACGGCCGCCCGCCGAAGCCTCCGGCCGCGCGCGGTCACTTCTTGTCGAGCAGGTCCTGGACCTTCGCCTTGACGTCGTCCGTGGCCAGGCCGCGGATCGTCAGCGTGGTCCGGCGGCGCAGCACGTCGTCCGTGGTCTCGGCCCACTCGTGGTCGCGGGCCCAGACGACCTGCGCCCAGATCTCCGGGGCGTCCGGGTGGACGCGCTCGGCCAGCTCGGGGTGCTCGTTGGCGATCCGGGCTATGTCGAAGGCGAGCGAACCGTAGTGCGTGGCCAGGTGCTTGGCCGTGTCGGCGGCCATCCGCGGGCCGGGGGCCGGGTTGTCCACCAGCAGGCGGTGGGCGACCGCGCGCGGGTTGGCGACGCCGGGCAGCGGCAGCTTCTTCGGCAGCGAGGCGATCGGCTCGAAGTCGTCGCCCAGCGGGTGGCCCGGCAGCGCCTCCAGCTTCTCCATGACGGTGCGGCCGATGTGCCGGAAGGTGGTCCACTTGCCGCCCGCGACGGACAGCATGCCGCCCCGGCCCTCGGTCACCACGGTCTCCCGCTTGGCCTTGGCGGTGTCGCCGGGACCGCCCGGCAGCACCCGCAGGCCGGCGAAGGCGTAGGTGATCAGGTCACGCCGGAGCTGCTGGTCCCGGACCGAGAACGCGGCCTCGTCCAGGATCTGCGCGGTGTCCTTCTCGGTGACGGAGACGTCCGCCGGGTCGCCCTCGTACTCCTCGTCGGTGGTGCCGAGCAGGAGCATGTCCTCCCAGGGCAGGGCGAAGGTGATCCGGTACTTGTCGATGGGGGTCGCCAGGGCGGCCTTCCACGGAGCCGTCCGCTTCAGGACCAGGTGCGCGCCCTTCGACAGCCGGATGGACGGGGCCGCGTTCGGGTCCTCCATGCGGCGCAGGTGGTCGACCCACGGGCCGGTCGCGTTGAGCACCAGCCGCGCGTTGACGCCGAACTCCTCGCCGGAGACCGCGTCCTTCAGGTCGGCGCCGGTGACCCGGCCCCTGGTGAAGCGCAGGCCGGTGACCTGGGCGTGGTTGAGGACGACCGCGCCCGCCTCGACGGCCGCTCGGACCGTCATCAGCGCCATGCGGGCGTCGTTCATCTGGTCGTCGCCGTACACGGCCACGGCCTTGAGGTTCTCGGTGCGCAGCTCCGGCACGTCCCGCTGGGCCCGGGAGGGCGAGAGCAGGTGGCCGACGCCGTCACCGAACGCGGAGAGCGCGGAGTAGGCGAAGACGCCCGCCCCGAGCTTCGCGGCGCCGTGCGGACCGCCCTTGTACACGGGGAGGTAGAACGTGAGCGGGTTCGCCAGGTGGGGAGCCACCTGGCGGGAGACCGCACGGCGTTCGAAGTGGTTCTCCGCCACCAGCTTCACCGCGCCGGTCTGCAGGTAGCGCAGACCGCCGTGGAGGAGCTTGGAGGAGGCGGAGGAGGTGGCGCCGGCGAAGTCGCCGGCGTCGACCAGGGCCACCCTGAGGCCGGACTGCGCGGCGTGCCAGGCGGTGGAGATGCCCAGGATGCCGCCGCCGATCACAAGAAGGTCGTACGACGCCTTGGTGAGCTGCTCCCGGGTCTCGGCCCGGCTCGGCAGCGAGCCGGAGGCCGGGTGCGTTCCCAGGGCGGGCACGGACTGCAGGGTGGACTGACTGGTCATGTCGGGTTCTTACTCCTCGTCAGAGCTCGATCGTGAGAGCGTGCGCGCTCTCGTCAGCTCTCGTCGTCGATCCAGCCCATGGTCCGGTCGACGGCCTTGAGCCAGTTCTTGTACTCACGGTCGCGGGTCTCCGCGTCCATGCGGGGGGTCCACTCGGCGGCCCGGCGCCAGTTGGCGCGCAGTTCGTCGGTGCTGGACCAGAAGCCGACGGCGAGGCCGGCGGCGTAGGCGGCGCCGAGGCAGGTGGTCTCGGCGACCATCGGGCGCACCACCGGTGCGTCGAGGACGTCGGCGAGCTGCTGCATCAGCAGGTTGTTGGCGGTCATGCCGCCGTCCACCTTCAGGGCCACCAGCTCGTCGCCGGAGTCCTTGACCATGGCGTCCGCGATCTCACGGGTCTGCCAGGCGGTGGCCTCCAGGACGGCGCGGGCCAGGTGCGCCTTGGTGACGTACCGGGTCAGGCCGGCGATCACACCGCGGGCGTCGGAACGCCAGTGCGGGGCGAACAGGCCGGAGAACGCCGGTACGAAGTAGGCGCCGCCGTTGTCCTCGACCGAGAGCGCGAGCGTCTCGATCTCGGCCGCGGTGGAGATCAGCCCCATCTGGTCGCGCATCCACTGCACCAGCGAGCCGGTGACGGCGATCGAGCCCTCCAGCGCGTAGACCGTCGGCTCCTCGCCGATCTTGTAGCCGACCGTGGTCAGCAGGCCCGCGTAGGAGTTGATGATCTTGTCGCCGGTGTTCATCACCATGAAGGTGCCGGTGCCGTAGGTGGACTTCGTCTCGCCCTCGGAGAAGCAGGTCTGGCCGAACAGGGCCGCCTGCTGGTCGCCGAGCGCGGAGGCGACCGGGATGCCGCCGAGCAGTTCGCCGAGCGGGCCGCCGGTGACCTCGCCGTAGACCTCGGCGGAGGAGCGGATCTCGGGCAGGATCTGCAGCGGCACGCCGATGGACTCGGCGATCTTCTCGTCCCACTGCATGGTGTGCAGGTTCATGAGAAGGGTGCGGGAGGCGTTGGTGACGTCGGTGTAGTGCTTGCCGCCGTCGACACCGCCGGTCAGGTTCCAGATGACCCAGCTGTCCATGGTGCCGAAGAGGATGTCGCCCGCCTCGGCGCGCTCCTTGACGCCCTCGACGTTGTCGAGCAGCCAGCGGGCCTTGGGGCCGGCGAAGTAGGAGGCCAGGGGGAGCCCGGTCTCGCGGCGGAAGCGGTCCTGGCCGACGTTGCGGCCGAGCTCCCGGCAGAGGGCGTCGGTGCGGGTGTCCTGCCAGACGATGGCGTTGTAGACCGGCTCACCGGTGTTCTTGTCCCACAGCACGGTGGTCTCGCGCTGGTTGGTGATGCCGATGGCCTTGATGTCGTCGCGGGTGATGCCGGCCTTCTGGACGGCTCCGGCGACGACTTCCTGGACGTTGGTCCAGATCTCGTTGGCGTCGTGTTCGACCCAGCCCGGCTTGGGGAAGATCTGCTCGTGCTCCTTCTGGTCGACCGAGACGATACGGCCGTCCTTGTCGAAGACGATGCAGCGGCTGGAGGTCGTGCCCTGGTCGATCGCGGCGATGAACGGGCCTGCGGTGTGGGCGTCGGTCACTGTGTGCTCCTCGAGGATCCGTGGTGTGGGGCGGTACGTCTGCTGCGTCAGCCGTGGTCTGCCGGTAGCGGAGGTCTGCTTCTAAGCAAAGGCGACGTTGTAGATACCCGCGGCTATCGCTCCGCCGATCAGCGGACCGACCACCGGGATCCAGGCGTAGCTCCAGTCGGAGCCGCCCTTGTTGGGCAGGGGGAGCAGTGCGTGCACGATCCGGGGACCGAGGTCACGGGCCGGGTTGATGGCGTAGCCCGTCGGACCGCCGAGCGAGAGACCGATGGCGACGACGACCAGCGCGGTGATCAGGCCGCCCAGGACGCCGAGGCCGTTGCCGTTGTCGTTGAGGCCCTGGGTGAGGACCGCCAGGATCAGCACGACGGTGCCGATGATCTCGGTGGCGAGGTTCTGCACCACGTTCCGGATCTCCGGGCCGGTGGAGAAGATGCCGAGGACCGGGCCCGCGCCCTTCTCCTCGGCCTCGACGGCCTTGGCCGCGGTGGCCTGGGCGCCGGGTCCGCCGACGATCTCGCGGTCGGTCAGGTGCGCGTGGAACTGGCCGTAGTAGGCGGCCCACACCAGGGCCGCGCCGATCATCGCGCCGAGCAGCTGGCCCGCGAAGTAGACCGGAACGTTGCTCCAGTCGTCGTTCTTGATCGCGAGGGCGACGGTGACGGCCGGGTTGAGATGGGCGCCGGACAGCGGTCCGGAGATGTAGACCGCCGTCATGACGGCGAAGCCCCAACCGAAGGCGATGGCGAGCCAGCCGGCGTTGCGGGCCTTGGAGGCCTTGAGCGTGACGGCGGCGCACACGCCGCCGCCGAGCAGGATGAGTACGGCGGTACCGATGGTCTCGCCGATGAAGATGTCGGAGCTGGACACCCGCGACTCCTTTGTCCTTCGTCCAGGGAAGCCGAACCCCGAGTCCCGTCGGGGTGTTGGCGCCCTCGTGGGTGAGAGCGAATTCGGCCTTTGGCGTTGTCACACTCTAGCGCGTATTGCCGGTAGGTGTTCGACAATGCCGACCGATGGACGGGAGTCTCGCCCTGGCGTTACGCGTGCGTCAAGAGTTCTGCTACCTGAAGCGCGATCGTTATTGATCGGCGAATTGCCTTTATGTCCTGTTCTGTCCGCATCAGGGTACGACTGAGGCCGGTCCGCCGACAGGCGGACCGGCCTTGGAGGGTGATCAGCGGCGTGCGGTCAGAACCGTCCGCCGCCCAGGTCCCGCGACACCGCGCGGGCGCAGTCCCGTACCGCGGCGATCAACTCGGGCCGCAGCTCGCCGTCCTTGCGCAGCCGTTCCACCGCGCCCGTGATGCCCAGCGCGCCCACCGGCATCCGCCTGCGGTCGTGGATGGGCGCCGCGATCGAGGCCACGCCCTCCCAGGTCTCCTCCACGTCCGCCGCGTACCCCCGCGCGCGCGTGACGTCCAGGACGTGTTCCAAGGCGTCCAGGTCGCAGGTCGTGCGGTCGGTGAAGGGCTTGCGGTCGGCCTCCAGGACCTCGCTGTGCGCCACGGGGTCGTACGCCGACAGCACCTTGCCGAGAGCCGTGGAGTGCAGCGGCTGCATCGCCCCGATCTCCAGCACCTGCCGGCTGTCGTCGGGCCGGAAGACGTGGTGCACGATCAGCACGCCCTGCTGGTGCAGGACGCCCAGGTGGACGCTCTCCCCGCTGGACCTGGCCAGGTCGTCGGTCCACACCAGCGCCCGGGCCCGCAGCTCGTGCACGTCCAGGTACGTGGTGCCCAGCCGCAGCAGCTCGGCGCCCAGCTGATAGCGCCCCGAGGCCTCGTCCTGCTCGACGAACCCCTCCTGCTGGAGGGTGCGCAGGATGCCGTGCGCGGTGCCCTTGGCCAGACCCAGTGACGAGGCGATGTCGGACAGCCCGAGCCGTCGCTCGCCGCCCGCCAGCAGTCGCAGCATCGCGGCCGCCCGTTCGAGCGACTGGATGTTCCGTGCCATCGCAGTCCTGCCTCCGTCCCCTACGGCCTTCGCCGTAAGACTGCCGTAACCGTCGTTCGGCAATGTCGAACCCTACCGGTCCATGTCGACTCCCCGCTAATGGTCGGTCGACACCTGTTACACCAGGCGTGGTCCGCGCTTACCCCGCGTGTCGCCCGCGGGCCCGGCCGAGGACCGGGTTTCGCGGGCGGCGCCTACGCCGTGGTGGGCGACATACTCGCCCATCCGGCACCTCACCTGCCTCCTCACTCGTCCGCCACATGGACGTCCTGCCCATCCGGGCCGCCACCCGGTTAGGCTGGCGCAGTGCGTCCGCCGGGCCGAGCCCGGTGGACCGCATAGCCGACAGCCGTCGCATCCAAGGGAGCCCTTCATGGCCTCGTCGCCACCGTCCCCTGCCGCCGACAGCCGGACCCGTGTGTCCGCGCTCCGCGAGGCGCTCGCCACCCGGGTGGTGGTCGCCGACGGAGCCATGGGCACCATGCTCCAGGCCCAGGACCCCACCCTGGACGACTTCCAGCAGCTCGAAGGCTGCAACGAGATCCTCAACGTCACCCGCCCCGACATCGTGCGCTCGGTCCACGAGGCGTACTTCGACGCGGGCGTGGACTGCGTCGAGACCAACACCTTCGGCGCCAACCACGCGGCGATGGCCGAGTACGACATCCCCGAGCGCGTCCACGAACTGTCCGAGGCCGGCGCCCGCATCGCCCGGGAGACCGCCGACGCCTACTCCGCGCGGGACGGCCGCCAGCGCTGGGTGCTCGGCTCCATCGGCCCCGGCACCAAGCTGCCGACCCTCGGCCACATCGGGTACACCACCCTCCGCGACGCCTTCCAGCAGAACGCCGAGGGCCTGATCGCGGGCGGCGCCGACGCGCTGATCGTGGAGACCACCCAGGACCTGCTCCAGACCAAGTCCGCCGTGATCGGCGCCCACCGCGCCCGCGAGATCGCCGGCCTGGACGTGCCGATCATCGTCTCCGTCACCGTCGAGACGACCGGCACCATGCTGCTCGGCTCCGAGATCGGCGCCGCGCTCACCGCGCTGGAGCCGCTCGGCATCGACATGATCGGCATGAACTGCGCGACCGGCCCCGCCGAGATGAGCGAGCACCTGCGCTACCTCTCCCGGCACTCGCGCATCAAGCTGTCCTGCATGCCGAACGCCGGCCTGCCCGTCCTCGGCAAGGACGGCGCCAGCTACCCCCTCACCGCCGCCGAACTGGCCGACGCCCACGAGACCTTCGTACGGGACTACGGCCTCTCCCTGATCGGCGGCTGCTGCGGCACCACGCCCGAGCACCTGCGCCAGGTCGTCGAGCGGGTCCGCGGCGTCACCCCGCCCGAGCGCAGCCCGCGTCCCGAGCCCGGCGCAGCCTCCCTCTACCAGACCGTGCCGTTCCGCCAGGACACCTCGTACCTGGCCATCGGCGAGCGGACCAACGCCAACGGGTCCAAGAAGTTCCGCGAGGCCATGCTCGACGCCCGCTGGGACGACTGCGTGGAGATGGCCCGCGAGCAGATCCGCGAGGGCGCCCACATGCTGGACCTCTGCGTGGACTACGTCGGCCGGGACGGCGTCGCCGACATGCGGGAGCTGGCCGGCCGCTTCGCCACCGCCTCCACCCTGCCGATCGTGCTGGACTCCACCGAGGTCCCGGTCATCCGGGCCGGCCTGGAGAAGCTCGGCGGGCGCGCCGTCATCAACTCCGTCAACTACGAGGACGGCGACGGCCCGGAGTCCCGCTTCGCCAAGGTCACCGCCCTGGCGCGGGAGCACGGCGCCGCGCTGATCGCGCTGACCATCGACGAGGAGGGCCAGGCCCGCACCCCCCAGAAGAAGGTCGAGATCGCCGAACGGCTGATCGAGGACCTGACCGGGAACTGGGGCATCAACGAGTCGGACATCCTCATCGACACCCTGACCTTCACCATCTGCACCGGCCAGGAGGAGTCCCGCGGCGACGGCATCGCCACCATCGAGGCGATCCGCGAGCTCAAGCGCCGCCACCCGGACGTCCAGACCACGCTCGGCCTGTCCAACATCTCCTTCGGACTCAACCCGGCGGCCCGCATCCTGCTCAACTCGGTCTTCCTCGACGAGTGCGTCAAGGCGGGCCTGGACTCGGCGATCGTGCACGCGAGCAAGATCCTGCCGATCGCCCGGTTCTCCGAGGAGGAGGTGCGCACCGCCCTCGACCTCGTCTACGACCGCCGCGCCGAGGGCTACGACCCGCTCCAGAAGCTGATGGCCCTCTTCGAGGGCGCCACCGCCAAGTCCCTCAAGGCCGGCAAGGCCGAGGAGCTGGCCGCGCTCCCGCTGGACGAGCGCCTCAAGCGCCGCATCATCGACGGCGAGAAGAACGGCCTGGAGGCCGACCTCGACGCGGCCCTCCAGGACCGCCCCGCCCTCGACATCGTCAACGAGACCCTGCTGGACGGCATGAAGGTCGTCGGCGAGCTGTTCGGCTCCGGCCAGATGCAGCTGCCGTTCGTCCTCCAGTCCGCCGAGGTCATGAAGTCCGCGGTCGCCTACCTCGAACCGCACATGGAGAAGTCGGACGCCGAGGGCAAGGGCACCATCGTGCTGGCCACCGTGCGCGGCGACGTCCACGACATCGGCAAGAACCTCGTCGACATCATCCTGTCCAACAACGGCTACAACGTCGTCAACCTCGGCATCAAGCAGCCCGTCTCCGCGATCCTGGAGGCCGCCGACGAGCACCGGGCCGACGTCATCGGCATGTCCGGCCTGCTGGTCAAGTCCACGGTGATCATGAAGGAGAACCTGGAGGAGCTGAACCAGCGCGGCCTGGCCGCCAGTTACCCGGTGATCCTGGGCGGCGCCGCCCTCACCCGGGCCTACGTCGAGCAGGACCTGCACGAGATCTACGAGGGCGAGGTCCGCTACGCCCGCGACGCCTTCGAGGGCCTGCGGCTGATGGACGCGCTCATCGGCGTCAAGCGCGGGGTGCCCGGCGCCGGCCTGCCGGAGCTGAAGCAGCGCCGGGTACGGCCGGCCGCCACCGTCGAGGCCGAGGAACGGCCCGAGGAGGGCCACGTCCGCTCCGACGTCGCCGTCGACAACCCGGTGCCCACCCCGCCGTTCTGGGACACCCGCGTCATCAAGGGCATCCAGCTCAAGGAGTACGCGAGCTGGCTGGACGAAGGCGCCCTCTTCAAGGGCCAGTGGGGTCTCAAGCAGGCCCGCACCGGCGAGGGGCCGACGTACGAGGAACTCGTCGAGACCGACGGCCGCCCCCGGCTGCGCGGCCTGCTGGACCAGCTCCAGACCGAGAACCTGCTGGAAGCGGCCGTGGTCTACGGCTACTTCCCGTGCGTCTCCAAGGACGACGACCTGATCATCCTGGACGAGGGCGGCAACGAACGGACCCGGTTCACCTTCCCCCGCCAGCGCCGCGGCCGCCGGCTGTGCCTCGCGGACTTCTTCCGTCCCGAGGAATCGGGCGAGACGGACGTGGTCGGCCTCCAGGTCGTCACCGTCGGCTCCCGCGTCGGCGAGCGCACCGCCGAGCTCTTCGAGGCCAACTCCTACCGGGACTACCTCGAACTGCACGGCCTGTCGGTCCAGCTGGCCGAGGCGCTCGCCGAGTACTGGCACGCGCGGGTCCGCTCCGAGCTGGGCTTCGCCGGCGAGGACCCCGGCGCGATGGAGGACATGTTCGCCCTCAAGTACCGGGGCGCGCGGTTCTCGCTCGGCTACGGCGCCTGCCCGAACCTGGAGGACCGGGCCAAGATCGCGGACCTGCTCCGGCCCGAGCGGATCGGCGTCCGGCTGTCCGAGGAGTTCCAGCTGCACCCCGAGCAGTCCACCGACGCCATCGTCATCCACCACCCGGAGGCGAAGTACTTCAACGCGCGCTGAGCCCTGCGACGGCGGCCGTGGGCCGAACGTGTGCCCCGCGGGACCGAGACGCGTGCCACAGAGCGCACTGATCGGGTAAGTCGTACACTGGTCGGTCCACAGCAGGCCGGTTCCCCGCATGGGAACCGGCCTGCTCGTCCCTCAAGGAGGTACGTGGATGACCAGCACGGTCCCCGCGCTCGGAACCCGCACGGCGGAGGGCTCGGCCCTCCAGGCGGTGCTCCTCGACATGGACGGCACCCTGGTGGACACCGAGGGCTTCTGGTGGGACGTCGAGGTCGAGATCTTCGCCCGCCTCGGCCACACCCTCGACGACTCCTGGCGCCATGTGGTGGTCGGTGGCCCCATGACCCGCAGCGCCGGGTTCCTCATCGAGGCCACCGGCGCCGCCATCACGCTCGCCGAGCTCAGCGTGCTCCTCAACGAGGGCTTCGAGCAGCGCATCGGCACCACCCTGCCGCTGATGCCGGGCGCCAAGCGGCTGCTCGCCGAACTCCACGAGCAGCAGATCCCCACCGCCCTGGTCTCCGCCTCGCACCGGCGCATCATCGACCGGGTCCTGACCTCGCTCGGCCCCCACCACTTCACCCTCTCCGTGGCCGGCGACGAGGTCTCCCGCACCAAGCCCTATCCGGACCCGTACCTGCTGGCCGCCGCGGGCCTGGGCGTGGATCCGGCCAGGTGCGCGGTGATCGAGGACACCGCGACCGGGGTCGCCGCCGCCGAGGCCGCCGGCTGCCAGGTGGTCGCCGTCCCGTCCGTGGCACCCATCGCCCCCGCCGAGCGCCGTACCGTGGTCGGCTCCCTGGAAGACGTCGACCTGGCATTTCTGCGCGGACTGATGACGGAAATGCGCTAGCCGTTCACCCAGCGTGCGAGCGGCATTGGAAGAAATCCCCGCTCAGCTCATTCAACGGAATTCGCAACTGTTCAACCGGCTGAATTCTGTCGCCGCCTCTGATCGCCGCGCGTGTGATGTTCCCCACGTGCACGGGGGTCGACAACGTTGCCCGCGTGTGCCGCTTCCCCCCTGATCGGGGGGAAATCAGGCACCCTTGTGTCCCGATTGGGCAGAGGAAGCACTAAATCCTGCCGCCGTCGGGTTTTCGGTCTGTCCGCAGCCGGTTCCACTGCGTGATGGAACCTCAACTCAGGGGCCCGCGAGCCCTCCTGCGGGCGCGGACTAATGTCAGCGCGAGAACATCGCCGCTACCCCCGTGATCCGCTTCCACACCCCTGTTTGCGGGATACACGGACTCGATCAGCTCTGGAGAACTTCGAGCATGAACCGCAAGACTTTGGTGCTGCCGGCCGTCATCGGTCTGCTCACTCCGGTTCTCGCCGCCTGCGGTGGATCCGACAGTGGGAGCAACGGCGACGGCGCGATCGTGGTCGGCACCACCGACCGGTTCACCGCCACGAAGGACCACCCGGCGCCGGTCGACCCCGCCTACTCCTACGACGTCGGCGGCTGGAACATCCTGCGCCAGACGGTCCAGACCCTCATGTCGCAGCCCAAGGGCGACGGTGACCCGGTCCCGGACGCCGCGGAGAGCTGCTCCTTCACCGACAGCGGCAGCGAGCGCTACGCCTGCAAGCTGCGCGAGGGCCTGAAGTTCTCCGACGGTGACGCGATCACCGCCGCGGACGTCAAGTACTCCGTCGAGCGTGCCCTGCGCATCAAGGCCGAGAGCGGTGTCTTCTCCCTCCTGTCGAACATCGACACGGTGGAGACCCAGGGAGACCGCGAGGTCATCTTCCACCTCAAGAAGCCGGACGCCACCTTCCCGTACAAGCTGTCCACGCCGGTCGCGGGCATCGTGAACCCGAAGGACTACGTCAAGGACAAGCTGCGCGACGGCTTCGACATCGACGGCTCCGGGCCCTACACCTTCAAGGCCGACGTCCAGAACGACGAGATGGTCTCCGCCACCTTCACCAAGAACCCGAATTACAAGGGCAGCGTGACGGTGAACAACAACAAGGTCGTCATGCGGTCGTTCAAGGACGCCGAGGCCATGGGCCAGGCGATCGACAAGGGCGACATCGACGTCATGAGCCGCAGCATGTCGCCGTCCCAGATCAACAAGCTCGACGCCGGTGACGACTCCAACGTCGAACTCGTCGAGATGTCCGGCCTGGAGATCCGCTACCTCGGCTTCGACACCAACGCGCCGACGGTCAAGACCCTGGCCGTCCGCCAGGCGATGGCCCAGCTCGTCGACCGCGCCTCGCTCGTCGCCAAGGTGTACGGCTCGCAGGCCGAGCCGCTGTACTCGCTGGTCCCGGCCTCCGTGACCGGCCACTCCAACGCCTTCTTCAACAAGTACGGCGACCCCAGCGTCGACAAGGCCAAGGCCCTGCTGGCCGGCGCCAACATCACCACCCCGGTGAAGCTGACGCTGCACTACACGACCGACCACTACGGCCCGGCCACCAAGGACGAGTTCGAGGTCCTGCGGCAGCAGCTGAACAGCAGCGGCCTGTTCGACGTCGACATCAAGGGCACCCCCTGGTCGACGTACCAGACCGCCGAGCGCAAGCAGGCGTACGACGTCTACGGCATGGGCTGGTTCCCCGACTTCCCGGACGCCGACAACTTCCTCGCGCCGTTCCTCGACAAGAACAACTTCCTCGCGTCGCCGTACGCCAACAGCAAGATCATCAACAAGCTGATCCCCGAGTCCCGCCGCACCGCCGACCGCGTCAGCGCGTCCGGCAGCCTCACGGAGATCCAGGACATCGTCGCCGACGAGGTCCCGGTGCTCCCGCTGTGGCAGGGCAAGCAGTACGTCGCCGCCCGCGACGACATCACGGGTGTCGCCTACGCCCTCAACTCCTCCTCCAGCCTGCAGCTGTGGGAGCTGGGCCGCGGCACCGGCAACTGACGACCGCTCACCACGGTCTCGGCCTACGGGAAGGGCGCCCCACTCGATCGAGTGGGGCGCCCTTCCCGTCGTGGCGCGTCCTGGCGGGTGACGAGCGGCCGGGGCCTACTGGGCGCCGGGACGCACCAGGCCGCTCTCGTACGCGTACACCGCCGCCTGCACACGGTCCCGCAGCCCCAGTTTGGTCAGCACGTGCCCGACATGCGTCTTCACCGTGGTCTCGCTGACGAACAGGTCGGCGGCGATCTCCGCGTTCGACAGTCCGCGCGCGACCAGCTTCAGCACCTCCACCTCACGGTCCGTCAGCGTGTGCAGGGTGTCCGGCACCGGCTCCTCGCCGGACGGCAGATGCGTGGCGTACTTGTCCAGCAGCCGGCGCGTGATGCTCGGCGCCAGCATCGCCTCACCGCCCGCCACCACCCGGATCGCCTGCACCAGTTCGTTGGCCGGGGCGTCCTTGAGGAGGAAGCCGCTGGCCCCCGCGCGCAGCGCCTCCACCACGTACTCGTCCAGATCGAACGTGGTCAGCACCAGCACCTTCGCCGGGCCGTCCCGGTCGGGCCCGGTGATCTGCCGGGTCGCCTCCACGCCGTCCATCCGCGGCATCCGGATGTCCATCAGCACCACGTCGGGCTGGAGGGCGCGCACCTGGTCGAGCGCCTGGAGACCGTCTCCGGCCTCGCCGACGACGGCGATGTCCTGCTCGGCCTCCAGGATCATCCGGAACCCGGTTCGCAGCAGCGGCTGGTCGTCGACCAGTAGGACACGGATGGCCACAGGGCGTCTCCTTCGGTGGGGGATGTCTTCTGGACCGGGCCGGCGGACAGAACGCCGCGCGGCGGCCGGACGCACCGGACCCCGCTCACCGGTGCCGACGAGGCGCCGCCGATCTCCCGCGGCCTGATCCGCCGGACAGCCCCTAGTCCGCGCCCATTCTGCCCTGCCCGGCGTCCCCGGACCCGGCCGACCTCACCGGCAGCGGGTACGGCGGGGGAGTGCCGCCGAACTCCGGGCAGTGCGCCTGGTGGTCGCACCAGCCGCACAGCTTCGTCGGACGCGGCCGCCACTCCCCGGTCTCCGTCGCCTCCCGGATCGCCTCCCACAGCGCGAGCAGCTTGCGCTCCACCCGCTCCAGGTCGGCGAGGACCGGGTCGTAGGTCAGCACGTCGCCGCTGCCGAGATAGACCAGTTGCAGCCGCCTCGGCACCACGTTCTTCAGCCGCCACACCACCAGCGCGTAGAACTTCATCTGGAACAGCGCGCCCTCGGCGTACTCGGGCCGCGGTGCCTTGCCGGTCTTGTAGTCGACGATCCGCACCTCGCCGGTCGGCGCCACGTCGACCCGGTCGATGATCCCGCGCAGCCGCAGCCCCGACTCCAGCTCGGTCTCGACGAACAGCTCCCGCTCCACCGGCTCCAGCCGGACCGGATCCTCCAGCGTGAACCAGCGCTCGACCAGCCGCTCCGCCTCGCCCAGCCAGCGGGTCAGCCGCTCGCCCTCGGGATCGTCCGCGAACAGCTCGCCGACCTCGGGCCGGCTCTCCCGCAGCCGGTCCCACTGCCCCGGCACCAGCGACTTGGCCCGTGGCACGGTCCGCTCCGCCGCGGGCGCGTCGAAGAGCCGCTCCAGGACCGCGTGCACCAGCGTCCCGCGGGTCGCCGCCTCGCTCGGCTTCTCCGGCAGCCGGTCGATCACCCGGAACCGGTACAGCAGCGGACACTGCATGAAGTCGCCGGCCCGCGACGGCGACAGCGACGAGGGCGGACCGGCCGCGGCCGATCGCACCGCCGTGACCGGCCCTTGCTCCTGCGTGACGGCCGCGCCCTCGGCCGGCGGGGCGTCCTCGATGCTGCTCTCCATGACCACAGACCATACGGCCCGCCACTGACAGTCACCCAACGCGCGCGACCCCCCGGCCAACACAAGGGGTGCCGGGGCGGGACGTGCCACGACGGCCGCATACCATCGACCGGAGACGACGCATCTAACGAGGGGACATCGTGGACGTGAGCGGCGGGAGCGGGCAGCCCCGGTCGGACGACTCCGAACCGGCCGAGCAGCCCGCAGCTCCTACGGCCCCGACCAACGACGCGGGCCCGGACCGCGCCGACGCCCCGACACCGCCGCACCGGACCGGGACGCCGGCCGGGAAACCGGAGCCGGCACCGTCCGCCGAGCCGCCCGGCCCGGAGCGCGAGCACGAGCACGCGCACGGCGAGGCTCCCCGCCCGGAGAGCGGGACGACCCCGCAGGCGGCCCCCGCGTCCCCGGCCCCCGGCTCCGCCTCCACGGGCGGCCCCGGCCCCGAGCCCACCGGCATGGCCAAGGGAAAGCCCCCGCGGCGGCCCAGGGAACCCGGCGGCGGCCTGCTCATGGGACGCCCCTTCGGCGTCCCGGTGTACGTCGCCCCCAGCTGGTTCGTCGTCGCCGCCCTGATCACCTGGGTCTTCGGCGGCCAGCTCGACCGCGTGCTGCCCGAACTCGGCGCCGCCCGCTACCTCGTCTCCCTCTTCTTCGCCATCGCCTTCTACGCCTCCGTCCTGGTCCACGAACTGGCCCACACGGTCGCCGCGATCCGCTTCAAGCTCCCCGTCCGCCGCATCCAGCTGCAGTTCTTCGGCGGCGTCTCCGAGATCGAGAAGGAGGCCGAGACCCCCGGACGGGAGTTCGTGCTCGCCTTCGTCGGCCCCCTGCTCTCCCTCGTCCTCGCCGGCCTCTTCTACCTCGCCATGCAGCCCGTGGAACCCGGCACCGTCCCCGGCGTCCTGCTGGCCGGCCTGATGGTCTCCAACCTCATCGTGGCCGCCTTCAACCTGCTGCCCGGTCTGCCCCTGGACGGCGGCCGGATGCTGCGCGCCGTCGTCTGGAAGATCACCGGCAGGCCCATGAGCGGCACCGTCGCCGCCGCCTGGGTCGGCCGCGCCCTCGCCGTCTCCGTGCTCATCGGCCTGCCGCTGCTCAACTACTCGGGCGCCTTCGGCGGCGGCACCGAGAACGCCAACGGCATGGACGCTCTCACCGACGGGCTGCTCGCCGCCGTCCTCGCCGCGATCATCTGGACCGGCGCAGGCAACAGCCTGCGCATGGCACGGCTGCGCGAACACCTCCCCGAGCTGCGCGCCCGCACCCTCACCCGCCGCGCCGTCCCCGTCGAGACCGAGACCCCGCTCTCGGAGGCCCTGCGCCGCGCCAACGCCGCCGGGGCCCGCGCCCTGGTCGTCGTCGACGCCGACGGCACCCCGCTCTCCCTGGTCCGCGAGGCCGCCATCGTCGGCGTACCCGAGCACCGGCGTCCCTGGGTCGCCGTCAGCGGGCTCGCCCAGGACCTCACCGACGGCATGCGCGTCTCCGCCGAGCTGGCCGGGGAGGACCTCCTCGACGTGCTGCGCGCCACCCCCGCCACCGAGTACCTGGTGGTCGAGGAGACCGGCGAGATCTACGGCGTGCTGTCGGCCGCCGACGTGGAACGGGCCTTCGTCAGGGCCATGGCCAGGCCGTCCTAGCGCAGGGCCGGGTGGTCGGGCCGCTGCGCAAACCCCGGTAGGCTGTTCACATGTCCGAACCGACCGGTGCCGCCCGCAGGCGCGGGCCCTTCAAGGTCGGGGACCAGGTTCAGCTGACCGACCCCAAGGGCCGCCACTACACGTTCACGCTCGAAGCAGGGAAGAACTTCCACACCCACAAGGGCTCCTTCCCGCACGACGAACTGATCGGTGCTCCCGAGGGCAGCGTTGTCCGCACCACCGGCAACGTGGCCTACCTCGCGCTGCGCCCCCTGCTCCCCGACTACGTCCTGTCCATGCCCCGCGGGGCAGCCGTCGTCTACCCGAAGGACGCGGGGCAGATCCTGTCCTTCGCCGACATCTTCCCCGGCGCGCGCGTCGTCGAAGCCGGCGTCGGCTCCGGATCGCTCAGCAGCTTCCTGCTGCGCGCCATCGGCGACCAGGGCATGCTGCACAGCTACGAGCGCCGCGAGGACTTCGCCGAGATCGCCAAGCAGAACGTGGAGCGCTACTTCGGCGGCGAACACCCCGCCTGGCAGCTCACCGTCGGCGACCTCCAGGACAACCTCTCGGACACCGACGTCGACCGGGTCATCCTCGACATGCTCGCTCCGTGGGAGTGCCTGGAGGCCGTCTCCAAGGCGCTCGTGCCCGGCGGCATCCTGTGCTGCTACGTCGCCACCACCACCCAGCTCGCGCGGACCGTCGAGTCCATCCGCGAGATCGGCTGCTTCAACGAGCCGACCTCCTGGGAGACGATGATCCGCAACTGGCACGTGGAAGGCCTCGCCGTCCGCCCGGACCACCGGATGATCGGCCACACCGGCTTCCTGCTCACGGCCCGCCGCCTCGCGGACGGCGTCGAGCCGCCCATGCGCCGCCGCCGCCCCGCCAAGGGCGCCTACGGCGAGGACTACGAGGGCCCCAACGCCGACGGTGGCGCCGGCCGCTGAGCCGTCGTCCCCAGCCGCCGCAACGCGAGAGCGCCGCTGCCGAATTCCCCGGACCCGTCCGGAACTCGACAGCGGCGCTCCCGCGTTGACGGACTCCCCGGCGGCCGCGGCCCACCCGCCGCCCGCCCGGCCCCGCCGTCAGAAGAACCGGCCGACCGGGCCGTCGAGGCGCCTCACGGCTCCAGGGCCTCCAGGAGCCCGGCCCGCGCACCTCCCGGGCGCACTCGCCGTCCCCTCGTCTCCCCGCGCCCGCGGACGCCCTCGCAGCCGGTCCCGCGAGGAGCGGCGCCCCACTCCCCGCGCCCACTCCCCGCGCCCGCTCGTCGCAGGCTCCCTCCCGGCGTCCGGGAGGTTCCCCGGGAGAGGCGGGAAACGCCCGTCCGCGGAAGGCGACCCCGCCGTTCCCCACCCCCTGTGACGTGTGGCACTATGCAGGCCATTCCCCACCGGCACAGGCCTCACAGGAGACACTCCTAGTGCAGCAATCCGTGGTCCCGGAGCTCGCTCACACCGACACCCGTCCCATGCACTGGCTCGCCACGGCCACTGCCCTGACCGGGGTCATCGCGCTGTCCTCGCTCTTCCAGCCGGGCTCGGCCAAAGCCGCCCAGCCCGCCGCCGGCGCCGAGCCGAAGCCCACCCCCGCGGCCACCGCGCCGCCCAGCACCACCGGCGTGGACTTCCCGCTCGACTGCGGGCCCGTGAAGGAGGTGGTCGTGAAGAAGGCCACCGGCGACCTCGACGGCGACGGCAGGCCGGAAACCGTGGCGGTCGTCCACTGCGACGCGGCCATGGGCACCCCGCCCGACGGCGTCTACGTCCTCACCCAGGCCGCCGGCGCCACCCGGCCCCGGGTCGTCGCCACCCTCGTCGACCCCAAGGAGCGGCGCACGGTGACCGACTTCGCCGTCGCCGACGGAACGGTCACCGCGACCCTGCTCGGCTATTCCACGGACGACGTGCCCAGTTGCTGCCCGGACGTGAAGGCCACCGCGTCCTGGCGGTGGAACGGCCATGCGTTCGTCGGCGACACCCCCGCGGCCACCAGCAGCGTCTGACCGCGGCACCCGTACGGGTCCGGGCCACGCGGGGTGGCCGGAACGTCACTCCGCGTCGGGACCGTACACCTCGACCCGGTCCGCGACCCGGCGCACGTGGATGCACTCGCCCGGACACTCCCTGGCCGAATCCACCACGTCCGTCAGCAGGGGCAGCGGCACCGGCACGGTCGCCCCCTGCGCCTGCAGCAGCTCCTCGTCCGCGCCCTTCACGTACGCCAGGCCGTCGATGTCCAGCTCGAACACCTCGGGGGCGTACTGGGCGCAGATCCCGTCACCGGTACACAGATCCTGGTCGATCCAGACCTCAAGCGCCTCCGCGCCGGCCAGGGCCTCCTGCTGCACGGTCATCTCTCCTGCCCTCGAAAGCGCCGGGCTGCCGGAACCGGCCGTCACCCGGTCCCGCCCCGGCGGGTGTTGAACTCCCCCCGACCCTACCTCCGCCCGCACCCCCTCCGGCCGGGCCCGCCGCCCCGCGGCCGACCCGCGCACGCGCCCGCGCCGGGCGCCCCCGCGGACCGTTTGCGACCGTTTCCGACCGTGCGCCCGGCGCACGCGGCCCCGCCCGAGGGCGGCCCTCGGCCACCGGATCGATCGACTTGAGCCAACCCGCGGCACGGGTCCGTGACCACCCCCGTCGCGCGCCCGGTTGCTCTGTGTAAGGGAGCCCCGGCCGGGGCACAACCCCTGAACCGGCATCGGAGCGGACAACTCCGGTCAGTCACGGAGGGTTTTGACCGCTCCCCGCCCGGAACACGCGGCTTCCACATCGCGTTGAGTGGGTATCCACCGGGCACGGGGGAGAAGCAACGGGTGACCGACGACACACCTTGACAGTCTTTGTGATCTAGGGGTTTCAATCGACACCCACCCAGGTAGGGTCTGGAAGCGTCCAGCTCCCCTTGGAGGAGGTGAGGACCGTGGCAGCCCACGACGACGACATGAACCGCGGCATCCGCCCGGGACGAGGGTCCGATGACCCGGCCGGGCAGATCGCTTATCTTGAGCAGGAGATCGCCGTCCTGCGACGCAAGCTCGCCGACTCTCCGCGACACACGAGGATTCTCGAAGAGCGGATCGTCGAGCTGCAGACGAACCTGGCCGGCGTGTCCGCCCAGAACGAACGACTGGCGAACACGCTCCGCGAGGCCCGCGACCAGATCGTGGCCCTCAAGGAGGAGGTCGACCGGCTCGCACAGCCGCCCGCCGGCTTCGGTGTCTTCCTGCAGGCCATCGAGGACGGCACCGCCGACATCTTCACCGGCGGCCGCAAACTGCGGGTGAACGTCAGCCCGAGCGTCGACCTGGACGACCTCAGGCGCGGCCAGGAAGTCATGCTCAACGAAGCGCTCAACGTGGTCGAGGCCATGGAGTACGAGCGCGTCGGCGACATCGTCACCCTCAAGGAGATCCTGGAGGACGGCGAGCGCGCCCTCGTGCTGGGCCACACCGACGAGGAGCGGGTGGTGCGGCTCGCCGAGCCGCTGCTGGACGTCACCATCCGCCCCGGCGACGCCCTGCTGCTCGAACCCCGCTCCGGCTACGTCTACGAGATCGTGCCGAAGAGCGAGGTCGAGGAGCTCGTCCTCGAAGAGGTCCCCGACATCGGCTACGAGCAGATCGGCGGTCTCGGCGGCCAGATCGAGGCCATCCGCGACGCGGTCGAGCTGCCGTACCTCTACCCGGACCTGTTCAAGGAGCACGAACTGCGCCCGCCCAAGGGCGTCCTGCTCTACGGGCCCCCCGGATGCGGAAAGACCCTCATCGCCAAGGCCGTCGCCAATTCGCTGGCCAAGAAGGTCGCCGAGGTCACCGGCCAGGCGGCAGGCAAGAGCTTCTTCCTCAACATCAAGGGCCCCGAGCTCCTGAACAAGTACGTCGGCGAGACCGAGCGGCAGATCCGCCTCGTCTTCCAGCGTGCCCGGGAGAAGGCCAGCGAGGGCACGCCCGTCATCGTCTTCTTCGACGAGATGGAGTCGCTCTTCCGCACCCGCGGCTCCGGCGTCAGCTCGGACGTGGAGAACACCATCGTCCCGCAGCTGCTCGCCGAGATCGACGGTGTCGAGGGCCTGCAGAACGTGGTCGTGATCGGCGCCTCGAACCGCGAGGACATGATCGACCCGGCCATCCTGCGCCCCGGCCGGCTCGACGTGAAGATCAAGATCGAGCGTCCGGACGCCGAGGCGGCCAAGGACATCTTCGGAAAGTACCTGACCGAGCGCCTCCCGCTGCACTCCGACGACCTCGGCGAGCACGGCGGCAGCAAGGGCACCACCGTCGCCAGCATGATCCAGACGGCGGTGGAACACATGTACGCCGAATCCGAGGAGAACCGCTTCCTGGAAGTCACCTACGCCAACGGCGACAAGGAAGTCCTCTACTTCAAGGACTTCAATTCCGGCGCGATGATCGAGAACATCGTCGGCCGCGCCAAGAAGATGGCGATCAAGGACTTCCTGGAGCACAAGCAGAAGGGTCTGCGCGTCTCCCACCTCCTCCAGGCCTGCGTGGACGAGTTCAAGGAGAACGAGGACCTGCCCAACACCACCAACCCGGACGACTGGGCCCGCATCTCCGGAAAGAAGGGTGAACGGATCGTCTACATCCGCACCCTCATCACCGGAAAGCAGGGCGCGGACACCGGACGCTCCATCGACACGGTGGCGAACACCGGGCAGTACCTGTAAAACGCAGGGCGGCTGCGGGTGCCCCCACCGGGTACCCGCAGCCGACTGTTTTTCCGGCCGGGTCCGGAACCGAGGCGAGCAAGGCAATGACGCAAATGATCTCCCCACCAGTGCAAAGGCGTTCTAGGCTCTTTCCTACCGCCGAGTCGCGCAGTGCGGGGACGGGCACCGCACACGCACCGGAGCGCCAGCGGTACGCGAGCGGAGCCCACGACCGAGGGCTCCGCCGGGCAAGGAGGGCCGCATGACCGTACGGCGAGTAATGGGCATCGAGACGGAGTACGGCATCTCCGTCCCCGGCCATCCCAATGCCAATGCCATGCTCACCTCGTCCCAGATCGTCAACGCGTACGCGGCGGCGATGCACCGGGCGCGGCGGGCCCGCTGGGACTTCGAGGAGGAGAACCCGCTGCGGGACGCCCGAGGGTTCGACCTCGCCCGCGAGGCCGCGGACTCCAGCCAGCTCACCGACGAGGACATCGGCCTCGCCAACGTCATCCTCACCAACGGCGCCCGTCTCTACGTCGACCACGCCCACCCCGAGTACAGCGCCCCCGAGGTCACCAACCCGCGCGACGCCGTGCTGTGGGACAAGGCCGGCGAACGCATCATGGCCGAGGCCGCCGAGCGGGCCGCCCAGCTCCCCGGCGCCCAGCCCATCCACCTCTACAAGAACAACACCGACAACAAGGGCGCCTCCTACGGCACGCACGAGAACTACCTGATGAAGCGGGAGACCCCGTTCTCGGACATCGTGCGCCACCTCACGCCCTTCTTCGTCTCCCGCCAGGTCGTCACGGGCGCGGGCCGCGTCGGCATCGGCCAGGACGGCCACGAACACGGTTTCCAGCTCAGCCAGCGCGCCGACTACTTCGAGGTCGAGGTCGGCCTGGAGACGACCCTCAAGCGGCCCATCATCAACACCCGCGACGAGCCGCACGCGGACGCCGAGAAGTACCGGCGGCTGCACGTGATCATCGGCGACGCGAACCTCTCGGAGATCTCGACCTACCTGAAGCTCGGGACCACGGCCCTGGTGCTGTCGATGATCGAGGACGGGTTCATCGCGGTCGACCTCGCCGTCGACCAGCCCGTACGGACCCTCCACCAGGTCTCCCACGACCCGGGCCTCAAGCGGCTGATCACGCTCCGCAGCGGGCGCACGCTCACCGCCGTACAGCTCCAGATGGAGTACTACGAGCTGTCCCGCAAATACGTCGAGGAGCGCTACGGCGCGGACGCCGACGACCAGACCCGGGACGTCCTCCAGCGCTGGGAGGACACGCTCAACCGGCTGGAGAACGACCCCATGAGTCTCGCCGGCGAGCTGGACTGGGTGGCCAAGAAGGAGCTCATGGAGGGCTACCGGCGCCGCGACGACCTGGACTGGGACGCCGCCAAGCTCCACCTCCTCGACCTCCAGTACGCCGACGTACGGGCCGAGAAGGGCCTCTACAACCGCCTCGCGGCCCGCGGACGCATGAAGCGGCTGCTCACCGACGCGGAGGTCGAGAAGGCCCGCACGAGCCCGCCGGAGGACACCCGCGCCTACTTCCGCGGCCGCTGCCTGGAGCAGTACGCGGACGACGTCGCCGCCGCGAGCTGGGACTCGGTCATCTTCGACCTGCCCGGCCGGGACAGCCTCCAGCGCGTCCCAACCCTGGAACCGCTACGCGGAACGCGAAATCACGTCAAGGAGCTGCTGGACCGCTGCCGCACCGCGGAAGACCTGGTCAGGGTCCTGTCCGGCAACTGACCGGGAATCCGGACCGCACCGGGCGACCGGGGTCAAAATCCCGCCGTCCGGGAATCATCGAGGTGGCCCCCGTACGTTGGAGAAACTGCGGGGCCGATGTCGGACCCGGCTTGTAGGGTCTGATCATCACCGATCGGCAGGAATGCCGACCTGGCGACCATGTCGGGCGAACGCGAACTGAGCGGGGTGAGGGTTATGGCAACCAAGGACACCGGCGGCGGTCAGCAGAAGGCGACGCGCTCCACCGAGGAGGCCGAGGAGCAGGCGGCGGAGTCGCAGGCATCCGAGGACCTCAAGGAGCGCCACGAGAAGCTGAGCGACGACGTGGACTCGGTCCTTGACGAGATCGACGACGTCCTGGAGGAGAACGCGGAGGACTTCGTGCGATCTTTCGTTCAAAAGGGCGGGCAGTAGCCTCCCTTTCCCTTCGAATCGAAGGTGGGCGAGGATCGCAACTGTCGGGGGCGTCGACCGTGACGAAGTGGTGCGCGTGGCCCGGGCGGACCGAGCCGCGCGCAGCCTTCGTATCAGGGGCCGCGGGAGTGCCGGCCCTCTTCCGCGAGATCCGACCGACTGCACCGCCCGCGGACGTGGATCACCGCCGCAAGGCGGGTAGGGTCCGAGGCGTACCGAGCTTCAACTGCAATTCGGCCATCGGCAAGTTGGGAGACGATCCCGACGCTGTTCGTCGGGCAGCCGCCAACCTGGAAGGAACTCCGTGGAAGCCAACACTCGTAGTACCGGGCGTCTGCCAGCTGCCTTCCTGACGCCCGGATCCTCTTCGTTCATGGATTTTCTCGGTGTCCACCAGCCGGAGTTGCTGCCCGGCAAGCGGCAGTTGCCGCCCACGCAGGGCGTGATCGAGGCGCCGCACGGGACCACGATCGTGGCGGTGACCTTCCCCGGCGGCGTGGTGCTCGCCGGCGACCGCCGCGCCACCATGGGCAACGTGATCGCCCAGCGCGACATCGAGAAGGTCTTCCCCGCGGACGAGTACTCGGCGGTGGGCATCGCCGGCACCGCCGGCCTCGCCGTGGAGATGGTCAAGCTCTTCCAGCTGGAGCTGGAGCACTTCGAGAAGGTCGAGGGCGCTCAGCTGTCGCTGGAGGGCAAGGCGAACCGGCTGTCGACGATGATCCGTTCCAACCTCGGCATGGCCATGCAGGGCCTGGCGGTCGTCCCGCTGTTCGCCGGGTACGACGTGGACCGCGGCAAGGGGCGCATCTTCTCCTACGACGTCACGGGCGGCCGTTCCGAGGAGCACCACTTCTCCGCGACGGGCTCGGGCTCGGTCTTCGCCCGCGGGGCGATGAAGAAGCTGTTCCGCGACAACCTGACCGAGGAGCAGGCGACCACCCTCGTGGTGCAGGCCCTGTACGACGCGGCAGACGACGACTCGGCGACCGGTGGTCCCGATGTCGCCCGCCGGATCTACCCGATCATCACCGTGATCACCGAGGACGGGTTCCGCCGGCTCACCGACGACGAGTCCTCCGAGCTCGCCCGTGCGGTGCTGGCGCGCCGCCTGGAGGAGCCGGACGGCCCGCGCGCGGCGCTGCTCTGAGGCGCCCGGCGCTTGTTGTGAAGGTGATCCCAGTGACTTCGACGGAACCCTAAGGAAGGGGACGGATACCGGTGTCGACGCCGTTCTATGTCTCACCTCAGCAGGCCATGGCGGACCGTGCGGAGTACGCCCGCAAGGGCATCGCGCGCGGTCGGAGCCTGGTGGTGCTCCAGTACGCCGACGGCATCGTGTTCGTCGGTGAGAACCCCTCCCGCGCGCTGCACAAGTTCAGCGAGATCTACGACCGCATCGGCTTCGCGGCGGCCGGCAAGTACAACGAGTACGAGAACCTGCGGATCGGCGGTGTGCGCTACGCGGACCTGCGCGGCTACACCTACGACCGGGACGACGTGACGGCCCGCGGTCTGGCCAACGTGTACGCGCAGACCCTGGGCACGATCTTCTCCAGCGCGGCCGAGAAGCCCTACGAGGTGGAGCTGGTGGTCGCCGAGGTCGGGGAGACCCCCGAGGGCGACCAGATCTACCGACTGCCGCACGACGGGTCGATCGTGGACGAGCACGGTTCGGTGGCGGTCGGCGGCAACGCGGAGCAGATCAGCAGCTACCTGGACCGCGAGCACCGGGAGGGCATGACCCTCGCGGAGGCGCTGAGGCTGGCGGTGACCGCCCTGTCCCGGGAGTCGAACGGCACGCAGCGCGAGATCCCGGCGGAGCGCCTGGAGGTCGCGGTGCTGGACCGTACGCGTCCCCAGCAGCGCAAGTTCAAGCGGATCGGCGGCCCGCAGCTCGACCGGCTCCTGGAGTCGGAGGGTGCGGCCACGGCCGCGGCCGCCGACGAGGCCGAGGAGTCCGGCGGAGACGTCGAGTAACCCCTCGCCCCCTGTTCAGCGCGCCCCGCCCGGCAGTTCGTCCGGGCGGGGCGCGGGCGTGTCCGCGGCCGGGACCCCGGCGGGCGGCGGAGGGGCCGTGGAGCCGCGAACGACCAGTTCCACGGGGATGTCCCCGGCGTCCGGTGTGCGGCCCTCCAGGACGGCCAGGAGGGCGTGCATGCCGCGCTCGCCGAACAGCTCCGCGTCCAGCCGCACGGTCGTCAGCTCGGGATCGATGGCGGTGGCGAGCGCCAGGTCGTCGAGGCCGGTGACGGAGACGTCGTCGGGAACGCGCAGGCCCAGGCGCCGCAGGGCCTTGTAGGCGCCGGCGGCGAGCTTGTCGTCGTCGCACACGAGGGCGGTGGGGCGGGGGCCCGGCGCGGCCAGGGCGGCCTCGGTGGCGGCCAGGGCGCCGTCGATGGAGATCGGGGCGCGGACGGTGCGGACGAGGGCGCCGGGCACCCGGGCGGTGCTCGCGGCCAGTTCGCGGGCGCGCACCTCGAAGGTCCAGGAGGCGACGTCGGCGGCCAGGTGGAGGAAGCGGCGGTGGCCGAGGCCCAGCAGGTGTGCGGCGGCCTGGCGGACGCCGTCGGCGATGTCCAGGTTGACGGTGGCCGCCCCGAGGCTGCCGTCCGGGTCGCTGTCGAGCATCACCAGCGGGAGCTGGTCGCCGCGGATGACGCTGAGGGCGTCGGCGGCCATGGAGGAGGCGATGACGCCGTCGAGGGCCGCCGGGGCGGAGGCGAAGGGGTCGCGGGCGGGGCCGATCCCCTCGGGGGAGGGGTAGAGCACCACGCCGAAGCCGTGCTCGGCGGCCACCCGGGCGGCGCCGGTGTACACGCCGGCGAAGAACTCGGTGGTGAGCGCGGGGACGACCAGCAGGACGGTGCGGGTGTGTCCGAGGCGGAGGTTGCGGGCCGCGAGGTTGGGGCGGTAGCCGAGGTCGCGCGCGGCTTCCCTGACGCGTTCCGCGGTGGCCTCGGAGACCCGGCCGCGCCACTTGTCGCCGAGGACGAGGGACACGGCCGCCTGGGAGACGCCGGCGGCCTGGGCGACGTCGCGGCTCGTCGGGCGCGTACTGCTGCGTGCCACCGGGCGCGGGCTCCTTCGTCTGGACGTGTGAACTGCGCACATGGTACGTATGGAAGCGCACGTTATACGTAACACTTGGAGGCGGGCCATGGCCGCGGGGTACCTGGAGATCCTCAGGGCGAGACACGCGGTCCGCCTGCTGACGGGCACCCTGGTGGGCCGGCTGCCGAACGCCACCGCCGCGCTGGCCATCGTGCTGTTCGTGCGCGCCGAGGGCGGTACGTACAGCCTGGCGGGCGGACTGGCGGCCGCGTACGGCGTGGCCAACGCGGTGGGCCAGCCGGTGCTGGGCCGGTGGGTGGACGTGCACGGACAGCCGCGCGTCCAGCTGCCCGCGGCGATCGCGTCGGCGCTGGCCATGGCGGGCTTCGCCTTCTGCGGCACCGATCCGCTGCCGCTCGCCTACGCGTGCGTGGCCGCGGCGGGACTGTGCACGCCGCCGCTGGAGGGCGGCCTGCGCGCGCTGTGGCCGAGCGTGCTCGGCAAGGAGGAGCAGGTCCACACGGCCTACGCCATGGACGCGGTGGCCCAGGAAGTGATGTTCACGGTCGGGCCGTTGCTGGTGACGCTGTGCGTGTCGCTGTGGTCGGCGCAGGCGGCGCTGCTGGTGGTGAACGCGGTGGGCGTGCTCGGGGCGCTCTCCGTGGTCGTCTCCGCGCCCTCGCGGGCCTGGCGTTCGGCGCCGCGCGAGGCGCACTGGCTGGGCGCGCTGCGCTCGCCGGGGCTGCTGGCGCTCCTCGGCGCGTTCCTGTTCGTCGGCATCGCGCTCGGGTCCATCACGGTGGCGTCGGTGCCGTACGCGGACGACCACGGCGGCGACGGGGTGTACGGCTGGATGATGGCGGGGCTCGGGCTCGGCGCGCTGCTCGGCGGGACGGTGTACGGGTCCCGGCAGTGGCGGGGCGAGCCGGCGGTGCGACTGCGGGGGCTGGTGGCGCTTCTGGCGGTGTGTTACCTGCCGCTGATGCTGATGCCCTCGGCCGTGGCCATGGTGTTGCTCACCGTGGTGGCCGGGGTGTTCCTGGCGCCGGCGATCGCCTGCGCGTTCGTCCTGGTGGACCGGCACGCGCCGCGCGGGACGGTCACCGAGGCTTTCTCCTGGCTTGTGACGACGTTCACGGTGGGATCGTCGGTGGGAACGGGCCTGGCGGGCCCGGTCGTCGAGGCGGGCGGGGCGCTGTGGGGCTTCGCGGTGCCGGCGGTCGCGGGAGGCGTCTCCCTGCTGGTCCTGGCGGCCACGGGACGGGTCCTCGCAGCTCCCGGTGGGGGCACGGTGGTTGCGGCTTCATCGGAAAATGATCCAAATCGTGCTGTCGAACCCCGTTTCAGCTCAGGGGATCGGGCGTAATGTTCAGTCATGGACCGCCGCATTTTCGGGCTGGAGAACGAGTACGGCGTCACGTGCACGTTCAGGGGACAGCGCCGCCTGTCGCCTGACGAGGTGGCGCGGTACCTCTTCCGCCGTGTCGTGTCATGGGGCCGTAGCAGCAATGTCTTTCTTCGTAACGGCGCCCGGCTCTATCTCGACGTGGGATCACATCCGGAATACGCGACACCCGAATGTGACAACGTGACCGAACTGGTCACCCACGACAAGGCCGGCGAGCGCATTCTCGAAGGACTGTTGGTGGACGCCGAACGACGCCTGCACGAGGAAGGAATCGCGGGCGACGTCTACCTCTTCAAGAACAACACGGACTCGGCGGGCAACTCCTACGGTTGCCACGAGAACTATCTGGTGGCGCGGCACGGGGAGTTCTCCCGCCTCGCGGACATCCTCATCCCGTTCCTGGTGACCCGGCAGCTGCTGTGCGGCGCCGGCAAGGTGCTGCAGACCCCGCGCGGTGCGGTGTACTGCGTCAGCCAGCGGGCGGAGCACATCTGGGAGGGCGTCTCCTCCGCGACGACCCGCTCCCGGCCGATCATCAACACCCGGGACGAGCCGCACGCGGACGCCGAGCGCTACCGCCGGCTGCACGTCATCGTGGGCGACTCGAACATGTCCGAGACGACCATGCTGCTCAAGGTCGGCGCCACCGACCTGGTGCTGCGCATGATCGAGGCGGGCACCGTGATGCGGGACCTGACCCTGGAGAACCCGATCCGGGCCATCCGCGAGGTCAGCCACGACATCACCGGCCGGCGCAAGGTGCGCCTGGCCAGCGGCCGCGAGGCCTCCGCTCTGGAGGTGCAGCGGGAGTACTACGAGAAGGCCGTGGACTTCGTCGAGCGCCGCGGCATCCGCACCGGGACGGTCGACCAGGTCCTGGAGCTGTGGGGCCGCACCCTGGACGCGATCGAGGCCGAGGACCTGGACCGGATCGGCACCGAGATCGACTGGGTGATGAAGTACAAGCTCATTGAGCGGTACCGGGCCAAGCACAACATGACCATGTCCCATCCGCGAGTGGCGCAGATAGACCTCGCCTATCACGACATCCACCGTCGGCGGGGCCTGTATTACCTGCTGGAGCGAAAGGGCCAAGCCGCCCGGATCTGCAACGACTTGAAGATCTTCGAAGCCAAGTCGGTACCGCCGCAGACGACTCGGGCGCGGCTGCGCGGCGACTTCATCCGGCGGGCACAGGAACAGCGCCGGGACTTCACGGTCGACTGGGTGCATCTGAAGCTCAATGACCAGGCTCAGCGGACGGTGTTGTGCAAGGACCCGTTCCGTTCGGTCGACGACCGGGTGGAGAAGCTCATCGCCGGTATGTGAGCGAACGCCACACGGGCGCCGTACGTTTTCCGTACGGCGCCCGTGTCACGTCGTAGAGTTGCGCGCACGCATCCGCAAGATCGACCGATGATGAGGCTGTTTTCCGTGCGCCGACGCTCTCTCCTCCTTGCCGCCGTACCCGCAGGACTGGTCACGCTCGCCGCGTGCGGCGACGACAAGTCCGCTTCCAGCAAGGCCAGCGCGGCGCCGTCGGCCTCCGCCTCCTCGGTGCCGCCGCCGAAGATCGTGGACGGGCCGCTGCCGGCGATCACGGCCGGTACGAAGTTCGGCGAGAAGCCCACGGTGGCCAAGGGGTCCGGCGACCCGTCGAAGGACCTGGCGGTCAGGACGGTGATCGCGGGCAGCGGCAGGACGGTCGCGGAGAACGACTTCATCCAGGCCAACTACCTCGGGCAGATCTGGTCCACGGCCAAGGTCTTCGACCAGTCCTACGACCGGACGCCGCTGCTCATGCAGCTCGCCCAGGGCAGCATCATCGACGGCTGGCGGTACGCCCTCGCCGGCAAGAAGGCCGGCAGCCGGGTCCTGATGGCCGTCCCGCCGACCTGGGGCTACGGCACGGCGGGCAACGCGCAGGCCGGCATCAAGGGCACCGACACGCTGGTGTTCGTGGTGGACGTGATCAACTCGTTCAACTCCAAGAGCTCCAGCACCGGCAAGCCCGTCCCGCAGAGCGACGCCGCGCTGCCCAAGGTCGGCACCAACACCGACGGGAAGGCCCCGTCGATCGACATCCCCAAGGCCGATCCGCCCAAGACGCTGGTGTCGAACTACGTCCTGGAGGGCGACGGCCCGGCGGTGACCTCCTCGCAGACGGTCCTGTGCCAGTTCAAGGGCGAGGTCTGGGACAGCGGCAAGGCCTTCGAGCAGACGTACGGGAGCGGACGGCTGGCCCAGTTCGCGATCGAACAGATGCAGGAGGTCGTCAAGGGTCTGGCGCAGGGCATCACCGGGAAGAAGATCGGCAGCCGGCTGCTGATCGTCGTACCGCCGGACCTCGCCTACGGCGACAACCCGCCGAGCGGTGGTGTGGTGAAGAAGGGGTCGACGCTGGTCTTCACGGTCGATCTCCTGGCGGCGATGTAGTCGCGTCGGCGTCACCCCGGGCGGGGATGAAAGACTGTCCGGGTTCCGTGTCGTACACAAGCAGGAGCGTTAGACGTGAGCATCGACAAGCCCGAGATCGACTTCCCCGAGGGTGCGCCTCCGGCCGACCTGGAGATCAAGGATCTCTGGGAGGGCGACGGCGAGGTGGCCGAGGCCGGCCAGACCGTCACCGTGCACTACGTGGGTGTCGCCTTCAGCACGGGCGAGGAGTTCGACGCCAGCTGGAACCGCGGCGCGCCGTTCCGCTTCCCGCTGGGCGGCGGCCGGGTCATCGCGGGCTGGGACCGGGGCGTGCAGGGCATGAAGGTCGGGGGCCGGCGTCAGCTGACCATCCCCGCGCACCTCGCCTACGGCGACCAGAGCCCGACCCCCGCGATCAAGCCCGGCGAGACGCTGATCTTCGTCGTGGACCTGCTGGCGGTCTGATCCCCGCCCCAGGCCGGCGCCGCCGCGGCGCCGACCGTCCCGGTCGGAAACCGGCCGGACGAGGGCCCGTGCCGTGTGCGCGGGCCCTTGCTGTTTGTCGTGTCCTGTCCGTTTCGGCCCTCATTGTTGGCACTGGCTTTTGCCGTGCCACTCCGGGGCGGTACGGTCATCGGTCAGAAGCACCATAGGGAAGGCGAAGGGCGTCGATGGCCATTGCCAAGGCCGAGCGGCTGATGAACCTGGCGCTGTGCCTGCTGGGGACCAGGCGGCCGCTCAGCAAGCGTGAGCTGCGGGACTCCATCGAGGCCTACGTCGAGGCGTCCGGGCCGGGGAAGGGCGCGGGGGGCAGCGACGACTCCTTCAACCGGATGTTCGAGCGGGACAAGGACGACCTGCGCGAGCTGGGCCTGGTGATCGAGACCGTCGAGAACCTCGACGGCGAGGTCGGCTACCTCGCCCGCCGCGACAGCAACCGGCTGCCTCCCGTCACGCTGGACGCCGAGGAGGCCGCCGCGCTGGGACTGGCCGCCAAGGTCTGGCAGCAGGCCCGCCTCGCCGGCGCGGCCAGCGGTGCCCTGCAGAAGCTGCGCGCGGCCGGGCTGCCCGAGGACGTCGACCCGTACGAGGCGCACGGCGCCCTGGAGCCGCGCATCCCGGTGCACGAGGCCGCCTTCGAGCCGTTGATGCTGGCCTGCCGTGACCGCCGTCCGGTCCTCTTCGACTACCGCAAGGCCAACGCGGCCCGCCCCGAATCCCGGCACGTGGAGCCGTGGGCCCTGGAGTGCTGGCGCGGCCACTGGTACCTGGCGGGCTGGGACCGGGACCGGGGCGCCGAGCGGGTGTTCCGGCTGTCCCGGATCACCGGCCGGGTCCGGTCCCGCGGCACACGGCTCACCGCGCCCGTCCCGGACGTGGTCACGGTCCGCGAGACCGTCGCGAGCTGGGCCGGCGAGATCGCCGACCGCTCGGCGCTGATCCGGCTGCGCTCCGACGCCGGCTACCCGCTGCGGGCGAAGGCCACGGCGGTGCGGGAACTCGGAGACGGCTGGGACGAGTTGGAGATTCCGTACGGGCACGGTCTGGACGCCTGGCTGGTGGAGTTCGGGCCTGACGTGGTGGTCCTGGAACCGGCCGAGCTGCGTGCGGACGTGGTGGACCGGCTGCGTGCCGTGGCCAAGGGCTGAGGGGGAGCGGAGCAAGACAGTGGCAGGCAAACCGGTCAGGCCCGTGAACGCCATCGACCAGACCCGGCGGATGCTCTCCCTGGTGACCTATCTGCGCGAGCGCCCCGGCGCCCGGATCGCGGACGTGGCCCGTGCCTTCGGCATCACCGAGGACGAGCTGGTCTCCGACCTCGACGTGCTGCCCATGTGCGGCACCAGCTTCCGGGGCGGCGACCTGCTGGACATCGACACCGACGGCGAGCGCATCTGGTGGCACAACGCCGCGGCGCTCGGCGAGGAGGCCGCCGAGCCCCTGCGGCTCGCCGCCGACGAGGCGACCGCGCTGCTGGTGGCGGCCCGCGCGGTGGCCACCCTGCCCGGACTGCGCGAGAGCGACCGGCAGGCGCTGCTGCGGGCCACCGCCAAGGTGGAGACCGCGGCCGGCGAGGCCGGTGACGCCAGCGCCCGGCTGTCGGTGACCTTCGAGTCCGAGGGCGGGGTCTTCGCCGACGTGGACCGGGCGATCTCCGAGCGCCGCCGGCTGTGGATCCGCTACTACTCGCCGGCCCGCGACGAGGTCACCGAGCGCGAGATCGACCCGATCCGCCTGGTCAGCGTCGGCCACACCTATGTGGAGGCCTGGTGCCGCCGCTCCGAGGCGCGGCGCACCTTCCGGCTCGACCGGGTCGCCGAGATCAAGATCCTCGACGAGCCGTCGGCGCCGCCCGAGATCGAGCTGCGCGACCTGTCCGAGGCCCTGGTGCAGCCGGCCGCCGAGGACCCCGAGGTGGTCGTCGAGGTCGGTCCCGGCGGACGCTGGGTCGCCGAGTACTACCCGCACGACAGCGCGGATGAGCTTCCCGACGGCGGCCTGCGTATCACCCTGCGCACCCCCGATCCGGCCTCCCTGCGCCGGCTGGCGCTCAGGCTCGGCGGTGACGGCCGGATCGTGTCACCGCCGGAGCTGGCCGACAGCGCCCGCGAGGCGGCCCGCGCGGCCCTGGCGGCGTACGACGACTGAGGTGCACCGGCGGCGGACGATCATGAAGAAGGGGCGAGGGGTTTGAACGAGACTTCGGGTTCCGGTGTCGCGGGTACGAAGGACGTCACGGTCGCGGCCGCGTTCGCCGGGATGAGAAGAGTGGACCCCGTCGTGTTCCGGGCCGGCTGCCCGGACTGCCGGGGCAGTTTCGAGCTCGCCGCCAGCGCCCTGCGCCTGGCCATCGGAGCCACCAGCAGGACGACGTTCTACTCCTTCACCTGCCCCGACTGCGACACGCTGGTCCGCAAGCCGGCGGGCGAGCGGATCGTCGAGCTGCTCACCGGCGGCGGGGTCAGGACCCTGCGGTTGCACCCCACCGTCTAGGCTCGGCCGCATGTTCTGGCCGATGTTCGCGGTAGCAGTGGGTTTCGTGGGTCTCGCCGTGCTCGGCGTGCTCGCCGTCCGGGTCTTCCTGGAGGCGCGGCGCCTCGGCGTACAGGTCACGGACTCCGCGCGGCGGATCAGCCGCGCCGCCGAGGACCTGGAACGGGCCGCCGCCGGTGCCGCCCGCAGCGCCGACACCCTCTGAGACCCGCGGTGGAACAGGTGTGAGGAGTGCGCCACAAGCGGTTTGTGTCACTTCGCCCTGTCACGTCGGCCACCACGGCAGGTACGCTGGCGCTCGCGGGACGGATAACGAGGCCCGTACCGCGGACCGGGCGTACGCACGGGGATTGCCTGACGTTTACCCCAGAGCGTTACGATCGCTGTCAGCGCGATTACTCGGACACATGTCTGACTGATCGGACAGCACCCCACCCAGCCGCCTCGGTGAGAAGGTAAAGACTTATGTTCGGAAGGCTCGGCGCTCCCGAGATCATTCTCATCCTTGTCGTCGTCATCCTGCTGTTCGGCGCGAAGAAGCTTCCGGACATGGCCCGCTCGCTCGGCAAGTCCGCGCGCATCCTCAAGAGCGAGGCCAAGGCGATGAAGGAAGACGGCAACTCCTCCTCCGCCCAGGCGCCTGCCACCGGCGAGCAGGCCCAGCGCACCATCCAGGCGGCCCCCGGCGACGTGACCAGCTCCCGTCCGGTCAACGAGCCGTCGGACACCACCCAGCGCTGACGCAAGGCCGGTGACTCCCGGCCTGCCGCACGAGATGAGGACGTGGGTTGCCCAAGTCTGCCCGCAAAGAGGAGAGGGATCCCGAGGGGCGGATGCCTCTCGGAGATCACCTTCGTGAGCTCCGCAACCGGCTCGCGAAGGCCATGCTGGCCATCGTCGTCGTGACGGTCGTCGCCGCCTTCTTCTACAACGACATCATCAACTTCCTCACCCGGCCGGTCCTCGACTCGGTCGGCTGTGAGCAGGCCTTCGGGGAGCTGGCCAGGTCCAAGTCGGACTCGCACCCCTGCGCGCAGATCACGATCAACGGTCTGCTCGCGCCCTTCACGCTGGCTCTCCAGGTCTCGCTGATGGCGGGTGTGGTGTTCGCCTCGCCGGTCTGGCTGTACCAGCTGTGGGCCTTCGTCGCGCCCGGTCTGCACCGGCACGAGAAGAAGTACGCCTACGGGTTCGTCGCCACCGGCGTCCCGCTCTTCTTCGGCGGCGCGTTCTTCGCCTACAAGGTCCTGCCGACCACCGCGAAGGTGCTCCTCCAGTTCACCCCGCACAGCGTGAGCAACCTGCTGCCGCTGGACGACCTGCTCCAGCTGGTCACCCGCATGGTGATCGTCTTCGGCCTCTCCTTCGAGCTGCCGCTGCTGCTGGTCATGCTCAACCTCACCGGCATCGTCACCGGCGCGCGCATGCTCGGCTGGTGGCGGGCGATGATCCTCGGGATCACCGTCTTCGCGGCCGTCGCCACCCCGAGCACCGACCCGCTCTCGATGCTGGCGCTCGCGGGGCCGATCTGGGTGCTGTACTTCGGCGCGGTCCTCTTCTCGCTGCTCAACGACCGTCGCAGGCGCCGCCGCGAGGCCGAGGGCCCCGACGACGACGAGGCCTCGGACCTGGACCTCACGCCCGACGACATCGGCGAGGTCGAGACCGTCTCCGCCGCCCGCACGCGGCCCGAGGCCCCGGAGCGGGTCAACGGATACGACGACGTGACCTGACCGGTCCGATCCGGCCTTCGAGAGGTGGGCGCGCCCGGCCGCGCGGGGGCCCCCGCCCCCCCCCCCCCCCCCCGGCCCCAGAAATAATCTAGCGTTTGCCGGTGGGGCCCGGACGCGAGACAACCCACAGAACAATCACCCCACAACACCCCCGCC